>NZ_JBIURH010000048.1:0-55625 GCF_044740765.1 Kitasatospora sp. NPDC088346 | reverse complement strand
CGGGGCCCCCGCGGGGGGGGGGGGGGGCCCGGGGGGGGGGGGGGGGGGGGCCGGGGGGGGGGGGGGGGGGGGGGGGGGGGGGGGCGGGGGGGCCCTGTCCCCCCCCCCCCCCCGCGGCGGTCAGAAGCTGACCGCCACCGACAGCTGCGGGTCCTCGCCGACCACGGTCTCCACCTCGGCGATGCGGCCGGCGGCACGGACGTCGCCCTCGGCGAGGGCGAGCCGGTCCAGGACCGGCCGCGGACCGGTGATCACGGCCCGGCCGACATCGGTCCGCATCGGCAGCCGGGCCTCGGACTTCGCCTTGCGAACGCCCGCGATCGCCTCGGCGGCCGTCGCCAGGACGGCACGGTCCGCCGGCCCGGCGATCCGGTGCAGCTCCTCGGCCCGCGGCCACTCGGCGCGGTGCACCGAGCCCTCCTGCCACCAGGACCAGACCTCCTCGGTGGCGAACGGCAGGAACGGCGCGAACAGCCGCAGTTGCACCGACAGCGCCACGGCCAGGGCCGCGCGGGCCGACTCGGCCGCCGGGTCGCCCGGCTCGCCGTACGCCCTGGGCTTGACCAGCTCGACGTAGTCGTCGCAGAAGTGCCAGAAGAACTGCTCGGCCCGCTCCAGCGCCCGGGCGTAGTCGAAGGCCTCGAAGGCCTCGGTGGCGGCCTCGACCGTGGCGGCCAGCTCGGCCAGCATCGCCGTGTCCAGCGGTTCGGTGACCTCCGCCCGGGCCTCGGCCGCACCGAGGCTGAGGACGAACCGGCCGGCGTTGAGGACCTTGACGGCCAGGCGCCGGCCGACCTTCATCTGGCCGACGTCGAACGCGGTGTCCGTGCCGGGCCGGCCGCTCGCCGCCCAGTAGCGGACGGCGTCCGAACCGTGCTGGACCAGCAGGTCGGCGGGGGTGACGACGTTGCCGACCGACTTGGACATCTTCTTGCGGTCGGGATCGAGGATCCAGCCCGAGATGCCGGCGTGGCGCCAGGGCAGCACCCCGTGCTCGCTGTGCGCGCGGACCACCGAGGAGAACAGCCAGGTCCGGATGATCTCGTGGGCCTGCGGGCGCAGGTCCATCGGGAAGACCCGCTCGAACAGGTCGTCGTCGACGCCCCAGCGGGCGGCGATCTGCGGGGTGAGGGAGGAGGTCGCCCAGGTGTCCATGACGTCCGGGTCGCCGGTGAAACCGCCGGGACGGTCGCGCTGCCCGTTGTCGAACCCCTCGGGGGCGTCCGTGCTGGGATCGATCGGCAGGGCGGACTCCGGCGGAGTCAACGGCCGCTCGTAGCAGGGGTTCCCGTCCGGATCGAGCGGATACCAGACGGGGATCGGGACGCCGAAGAAGCGCTGCCGGCTGACCAGCCAGTCACCGTTCAGCCCGCCGACCCAGTTGTCGTAGCGGACCTTCATGTGCGCCGGGTGCCAGGTCAGTTCGGCGCCGCGGTCGAGCAGTTCGCCGCGCAACCCCTCGTCCCGGCCGCCGTTGCGCAGGTACCACTGGCGGGTGGTGACGATCTCCAGCGGTTTGTCGCCCTTCTCGTAGAACTTCACCGCGTGGTTGATCTGCCGTGGCTCGCCGACCAGTTCGCCGCTCTCGCGGAGCATCGCGACGATCCGCTCGCGGCCGGTGTGCACGGTGGCGCCGGCCAGCTGCCGGTACGCCGCGCCGGCCCGCTCCGACTCCAGCCCGGCGGGCGGCTCGGCGGCGAACCGGCCCTGCCGGCCGAGCACCGGGCGGGTGTCCAGGCGCAGTTCGCGCCACCAGACCACGTCGGTGGTGTCGCCGAAGGTGCAGACCATCGCCAGGCCGGTCCCCTTCGCCGGGTCGGCCATCCGGTGCGCGAGCACCGGGACCTCGACCCCGAAGACCGGGGTGCGCGCGGTCGAACCGAACAGCTCCCGGTAGCGCGGGTCGTCCGGGTGTGCGACCAGCGCGACGCAGGCCGGCAGCAGTTCGGGCCGGGTGGTGTCGATCTCCAGCGGCCGGCCGTCCGGGCCGGCGAACAGCAACCGGTGGAACGCGCCCGGCCGCTCCCGGTCCTCCAGCTCGGCCTGGGCGACGGCGGTGCGGAAGGTGACGTCCCACAGCGTCGGCGCCTCGGCCAGGTAGGCCTCGCCGCGCGCGAGGTTGCGCAGGAAGGCGCGCTGCGAGGCGGCCCGTGCGGCCGTGCCGATGGTCTGGTAGGTCATCGACCAGTCGACCGACAGCCCGAGGCGCTGCCACAGCTCCTCGAAGACCTTCTCGTCGGTGACGGTGAGCCGCTCGCACAGCTCGATGAAGTTCCGCCGGGAGACCGGGACCTGCTCCCTGCCGGGCCTGGCGGGCGGCTCGAACGAGGGGTCGTACGGCAGGGCGGGATCGCACCGGACGCCGAAGAAGTTCTGCACCCGGCGCTCGGTGGGCAGACCGTTGTCGTCCCACCCCATCGGGTAGAAGACCTCGCGCCCGCGCATCCGCTGGTAGCGGGCGACGGTGTCGGTGTGGGTGTAGGAGAAGACGTGGCCGACGTGCAGCGAGCCGCTGACCGTCGGCGGCGGGGTGTCGATGGAGAAGACCTGGTCCCTGGTCCGGGAGCGGTCGAAGCGGTATACGCCCGACTCGTCCCAGCGCCGCGACCACTTCTCTTCGAGCCCCGCGAGGGAGGGCTTCTCGGGCACGTCGGGAAGACGAGGCGTATGCGTCATGCCTCCGGATGCTAACCCGTCCGGCCCGGCCGTCACCTGGCATTTTCCCGCGGCACCCGGGGCCCGTACCGCCGGGCGACGGCCGGCTGGTAGGCATGACCCGTGCGTTTCGACAGCGTTCCGAAGCCGCCGGCCGTCGAGGCCAGGCCCCGCGACACCCGCGGCTACCCCGTTCCGGCCGTCACCCCGTGGGAGGGCGACCAGCCGCAGTTCGCGCTCACCGACCACGGGCGCAGCGCCGACTGCGCGCGCGGCCGGCTGTGCTCGGTCTGCGACACCCTGATGCCCAGGGGCCCGGTCTGGCGGGTGGTCGGCGCCGCCGAGAGCGCGGCGATCGCCGACGCCCTCGCGGCCGGCCGCCCGTACCGCAACCTCGCGCCGACCCTGGAGGGCCCGGGCCACCGCGCCTGCATGCTGTACGCCTCGATGGTGTGCCCGTACCTGGCCCGCCCGAACGCCCGGCGCGGCCTGTCGGCGGACGGGGCGGACGAGCTGACCTCGCACGTGCGGCGCGGGGTGAGCCGGGGCGGCACCGGCGCGGTGGTCGGGTTCGGCGACTACGAGTACGCGATCACCCCGGCGAAGGTGCTGTTCCGCTTCCTCGACGTGGTGGAGTTCCTGCCGCACGAGTCGGCGGACACCCATCTGGACGAGCTGCGCGCGGAGCTGGCCCGCCCCGGCCGGGAGTAGCCTCGGCGGGGGCGGCGCTCGGGCGGACCGTCCCGGTCCGGACGGACTCCGCTCAGCGGTGGCCGCCGCGGTAGGCCGGCAGGCCCGGGTAGCCGGAGACCTGGGCCGGGGCGGCGGAGGCGTCGGCCGGCAGGGTGGCCACGCCGTTCGGCGTCCGGACGGCCAGGGTGCGGCCGTCGGGGGACCAGGTGGGCTCGGTGTAGTCCGTGGTGGCGTGCGGGGTGAGGTCCTTGACGGCCTTGCTGCCCCGGTGCTGCTCGAAGACGTGGTCGTGCCCGTCGACCGACCGGACGAAGACGATGTCGTCGCCGTCGGGCGAGAGCGCGGGCTGGGACCCCTTGGTGACGGCGCCGCCCTGCTGGCGCAGGTAGTCGTCGCGGATGTAGACGTCGCCGGTGCGGGAGTTGGCGTACACCGCGGAGCCGTGCGCCCCGCCGCCGTTCGGCCAGACGTTGCCGGTCTCCGGCAGCGGAGCCGTGTCGGGGTCGGAGTAGTTCCCGAGCCCCAGGTTGGTCGGAGTGCCGTTGACGGCGGTGGCCGGCACGACCTTGAGCCGGGAGACCCCGCCGTCCGAGGCGGCGAAGAACAGGTTGCGCTTGGCCTCGACGTAGTTCTGCGGGTCGGCGGCCGCCACCTGCCAGGCCGGGTGCGACCAGGTCTGACCGCCGGGGTTCTTGGCGACCACGACCCGGCCGCTGCCGTCCGGGTTCGACACCACCAGGTCGCCCGAGCCGCTGATGAAGGCGGCCTTGGCCCCGTCCGGGGACCAGGCGAGGTCCCGCACGGCGGTGCCGAAGTCCACCGAGGTGCCGTTCATCAGCACGTACCGGGTGCCGTTGCTGATGGTGAGCGCGCTGTGGGCGGTGCCGTTGACCGGCGCCGCGGCGCCCGGAGCGGCCGGTGCGGCGCCCGACGGGGTCGCCGTGGCGGACGGCGTACGGGTGGTGGAGGCGGCCGCCGACGGGGTGGCCGAGGCCGGAGAGGAGGGGGCCGGGGAGGAGGCGGCCGCCGACGGGGTGGCGCCGGTGAGGCCGAGCGGGGCGGCCGGGGCGGCCGGGGCGGCCGGGGCGGCCGAGGCGGCGGCGGTGGAGGTCGTGTCCGTGGTCGGCCCGCAGCCCGTGAGCAGGGCGCCGCCGGTGGTGACGGCGAGGGCGACGGCGACGGCGGTGCGGCGCAGGCGGATGCGAGCGGACATGACTGGTTCCCCCCCAGTGGTGACGAATGGTCGGACGTTCGCGTTCGGTCGAGCCGCGCCGTCCCTCAGGGACCTGATGGTCCGTCTGTTCGACCTGCTGCCGCTCTGTGCGATGAGAGAAGTCTGTCCGTCGAACATCCGTGGAGTGTGTGCCAACCGTCACGGCTGTGCAACGCCCCGCCGGGACCGAAACGGCTCTCCCGCCTCCCCGCCCGCGGGCCCGCTCTGTGGTTCTGTGGAACGGGCAGGTCAGGGCTTCACGACACCGGAGGCAACGCCATCATGACCACTCGTCAGAACTCCGCCGGCACCGAACGCGCCGACCTGCTGGAGACCCTCGCGAAACACCGCGGCTTCCTGCGGCACACCGTCCGCGGACTCAGCGACGAGCAGGCGGCGCAGCGCACCACCGCCAGCGAACTCTGCCTGGGCGGCCTGATCAAGCACGTCGCCGGGGTCGAGGCGCGGTGGATGCGGTTCGCGGTCGGCGGCGCCGAGGCGATGCGCAGCGAACCCGTCGACTGGGAGGGCCAGTTCCGGATGCTCGACGGCGAGACCCTGGACGGCCTGCTGGACGCGTACGAGCGGGTGGCGCGGGACACCGACGGCCTGGTGGCGAACCTGCCCGACCTCGACCTCGCCCACCCGCTGCCGGAAGCACCCTGGTTCGAGCCGGGCGCCAGCTGGTCGGTGCGCCGGGTCCTGCTGCACGTCATCGCGGAGACCGCCCAGCACGCGGGCCACGCCGACATCATCCGGGAGTCCCTGGACGGTGCGAAGACCATGGGCTGACCGTCCGGCGCCGGCGCCGGCGCCGCCCGCGCGCGCGGCGCCGGACCAGTGGTTAGCGTGAGGAACCGGACCGTTCCCGGAGCAGGAGAGAGGTCAGCGCCATGGCCGTGCAGCCCGAAGGCACACCGTGCTGGGCCGACGCGACGTTCACCGACGTGGAGGCCGCGAAGGCCTTCTACGGCGACGTGCTGGGCTGGACCTTCGGCGAGGGCTCGTCGGAGTACGGGAACTACACCCAGGCCTACTCGGACGGGAAGGCCGTGGCCGCCGTCGTCCCGCCGATGCCCGGTCAGGAGGGCCCGCCGGCGTGGTGCCTGTACCTCGCCTCGCCGGACGTCGAGGCCGCCGCGCGGCGGATCCGGGAGGCCGGCGGCGAGGTGGTCATGGAACCGATGCGGGTCGGTGAGTTCGGCTCGATGCTGCTGGCCCGCGACCCGGGCGGGGTCCCGTTCGGGGTCTGGCAGGCCGGCACGCACGAGGGCTTCGAGAAGCGCGGCGAGAGCGGCGCGTACTGCTGGGCCGAGGTGTACACCCGCGACCCCGGGGCCTCGGACGCCTTCTTCCCCGCCGTCTTCCCCTACCGCACCCGGCGGATGGAGGACGGCGCCGTCGACTTCAAGGTCTTCGAGCTCGGCGACGAGCCGGTGCTCGGGCGGATGGCGATGACGCCGGACTTCCCGCACGGCCTGCCCCCGTACGTCGGCGTCTACTTCGCCGTCGAGGACTGCGACGCGGCGGTCGCCGGGACCACCGAGCGCGGCGGCAGCGTGGTCTTCGGCCCGATCGACAGCCCGTTCGGCCGCTTCGCCGCGCTGATCGACCCGCAGGGCGCGCCCTTCGCCGTGCTCGACCTCGCCCGGACGACCGGGGATATGCCCCGGATCTCCGACGTCTGAGGCGTCCGAATCCGGCTCGTCCCCGGCTCGTCCCCGGCTCGTCCTCGGCCTGTCCGTCCTCGGCGCGGCCTGCGCCGTCGTCCCCGCCGCCCGCGAGAGAGGGCCGATGACCACCTGGGAGACGGCGCACCGCGCTGCCGCCGAGCGCCCCCCGCGCGGCCTGCGGGATCCGCGCGGCCTGCGCGGTGTGCGCGCCCTGTGCCGACCGGTGGCCGCCGCGACGCTGCTCGCCGCCGCGCTGCACGCGGTGTGGGCGCTCCTCCTCGCGGCCGACGCCGGGGACCTGGCGGCCCAGTACGCCTGGACCGAGTTCATCCGGCAGCACCCGGAGTCGGCCTACAACCTCTCCTGGTACGGCGGGATGCACCCCGCCTCGTACAGCCTGCTGACGCCCTACCTGATGGGCGTGCTCGGCGTGCGGACCACCGGCGTGCTCGCCGGGACGGCCGCCGCGGCGCTCGCCGCCGGCCTGCTGGTCCGCACCCGGATCGCCCGCCCGCTGGCCCCCGCCCTGTGGACGGCCTTCGCGTTGTGGTGCAACGTCCTCTCCGGCCGGGTGACCTTCGCCGTCGGCATCGCGTTCGGGCTCGCGGCGGTGCTGGTGGCGGTTGCGCCGGACCGGCGGAAGGTCCCCTCGCTGGGCCGTCCGGTGCCGCGGGCCGGCCGCACCGCGGGCGCCTTGGCGCTCGCCGCCCTGGCCACGGCGGGCAGCCCGGTCGCCGGACTGTTCCTGGGCGTGGTCGCGGCCGGGCTCCGGCTGACCGGTGCCCGCCGGAGCGCCGCGGCGCTGGGCGCGGGGCCCGCCCTGGTGGTCGGCGGTACCGCCCTGGCCTTCCCGTTCGAGGGCGTCCAGCCCTTCGACTGGTGGGTGGCGGTGCCGGTCTCGGCCTCGGCCGCCGCGGTCGCCCTGCTGGTGCCGCGCGGCTGGCGCACGGTCCGCGCGGGAGCGGCGGTGTACGCACTCGGGGTGGTCGTCACCTGGGTGGTTCCCTCACCGGTCGGCAGCAACGTCGAGCGGCTGTCCCTGCTGTTCGCAGGGACGGTGCTGCTCGCCGCCGCCCTCCAGCACCGGCGGGCCGGCCGCCGGGCGCTCACCCTGGCGGTGGCGTTCCTCGCCGTCGCCGTCTGGCAGACCGGCAAACCGGTCGGCGACCTGCTCGCCGCGGACCTGCTCGCCGCCGACCCGTCCGTCCGAACGGCCCGCTCCACCCTGCCCCTGCTCGACGAACTGCGCCGGATCGGCGCGGACCGCGGCCGGATCGAGGTGGTGCCGCTGCGCTCGCACCGGGAGGCCTCCGGCCTCGCGCCGCACGTGAACCTGGCGCGCGGATGGAACCGGCAGGTCGACGTGGTGCGCAACCCGCTGTTCTACGACGACTCGCTGACCGCGGACTCGTACCACGCCTGGCTGCGGCACTGGAGCGTCGGCTACGTGGTCCTCCCCGTCGCCCAACTGGACGACGCCGCCGTGCGGGAGGCCGAGATCGTGGCACGGGGCCAGACCTGGCTGGACCCGATCTGGCGGGACGACGGCTGGCGGCTCTACCGGGTCGCCGATCCGCTGCCGCTGGTCGAACCGCCGGCGACCGTCCGCGAGGCCGGGCCGGCCGCCCTGACCCTGGACGTGCCGCGGGCGGGCCCGGTGCTGCTGCGCGTTCCGTGGTCGCCGTGGCTCGGCATCGAGGGCGTCGAGGGCGTCGAGGGGACCGGAGGTGTCGGTGGCCCGGACCGCCCGGACCGTCCGGACCGCTCGGGCCCCGGCGGACCCTCGCCGGGCTGTCTCGCCGAGGCGGGGGAGTGGACCGTGCTGTACGCCCCGGGGCCGGGCACCTACCGGATCGGCGGCCGCTACGGCCTGCCGCGGGGCAACCCGTGCGCGGACGGCGGGAGCACGGTGGACACCCGGGCCGCGGCAGGGCCGGGCCGGGCGCAGCCGGGTTGAGCGGCGCAGTGCGAGCGGAGCCGGGCGAGCGGATCGGGGGTCAGCGGGCGCGCAGGGCCCCGGCGGTGCTGCCGGTCCGCTCCCGCAGCAGGATCCGCAGCGTGTTGGCGTGCTCGTACCCGACCCTGCGGGCTATCGCCTCCAGTGAGAGGTCGGTGGTCCGCAGCAGGTGCGAGGCCTGCTCGACCCGCAGGTCCTGGACGAAGCGGACGGGCGAGGTCCCCAGGGTGCGGCGCACCGTCCGCTGGAGCGTGCGCTCGCTGACCCCCAGGGCGCGGGCGGCCGTGCCCACGCTCACCGGCCCCGCCAGGTGCTGGCGCGCCCACTGCTCGAAGGCCGCGACCAGCGGATCGGCCTGGGCCAGCGCACTCGGGATCGTGTAGGCGGACTGCGACGGCCGCTCGTCGACGACCAGGTATCGGGCGACCAGGTCCGCCAGCGCCGGGCTGCTCATCCGGACGACCGCCAGCGCGAGGTCCACATGGCCGAAGGCCGCGCCCGCGGTGGTCACCCCGTCGGACGTGGTCACCATCCTGGTCTCGTCGACGGTGACCGCCGGGTAGCGCAGCCGGAAGGTCGGGGCCAGCCACCAACTGGTGGTCGCCCGCCGCCCGTCCAGGATCCCGGACTCGGCGAGCAGGAACGTTCCGGTGCAGGCCGACGCGACGGGCGTCCCCCGGTCGCGGGCGGCGGCCACCAGCTCGCGCACGGCCGCCGACTCCGGTCCCGACACGTGCGCGATCAGGGCTTCGGGGCGCCGCTCCGCCAGGGCGGGGACGAGCAGCAGGTCCGCGGTGGCCGCGGCCCGGGCGGCCGGTGCGGTGCTGACCGTGTGCCCCGCGCCGGTGCGCACCGTGCGGCGGAAACCGACTGTGCTCAGCCGCCAGGCGGGCGGCGGCTGCTGCAGCTGATCGCGCATCGCGTTGGCGCCCTCGATGACGTCCAGGACCGCCGCGAGTCCCGAGTCGAAGACACCGTCGTAGGCCAGCACTGCTATCTCCATGGCGGAAACGGTATCCGACGAGTCGTTCGCGACACTGGGCGATCTCCGTCGGCGGGCCTAGGTTGAAGATGTTCCCGGACAACCGGGAACGATCACGACATACGGAGCGAAACGATGAAGATCGGACTTCTGGCCCGGATCGAGGCCAAGCCCGAGTACGCCGACACGGTCGAGGGCCTGCTGCGGGACGCACTGCAGCTCGCCCGGGACGAGGAGCACACCGTCACCTGGTTCGCGTTCCGGGAGAACGCCACCACCTTCGGGATCTTCGACACCTTCGAGGACGAGGCCGGCCGCACCGGACACCTTCAGGGCCGGATCGCCGCGGCCCTGATGGAGGCCGCCCCCACGATGCTGAGCACGCCGCCGGACATCCGTCCGGTCGACCTCCTGGCGGTCAAGCTCCCCTGAGGCCGTCGGGCCTTCGGGTTTCCGGGTCGTCGCGGCCCGGAGACCCGAGGGCCCGGTCGCCGGTGGGTCATTCGCAGTTGGTCCCGCCCGGCCCGCCGAAGAAGAAGTACTCGTTCCACGGGGCCGCCGCGTGGCCGACCGCGGTGGTGAAGCACTTCGGCGACGGCTGCGACGCGGTCAGCGATGCCGACTGGGCGCCCCCGCCCACGCCGAAGTAGTAGACGTCGCGCTGGTAGGCCGCGAACTGCCAGCCGCTGCTGGCGAACGCGCCGCTGCCCATCGGCGGCCATGCCGTGGTGTCCACGACCTCACCGCCGTAGTCGATGTCCGCGGCGTTCCTGGAGAGCTGTCCGCCGCCGAACAGCGAACCCCGGTAGTAACCCACCGCATTGCTCGCCGTGGTGCCACCGAGGTAGAGCCACCAATTCCCGCCGGAGAAGTACCAGGTCACCTCGACCTCGTACTGCGCGCCGCCCCAGACGCTCGACGGGCTCAGTGTCCCGCCGATGGCCCAGGCGGAATTCGTCTGGGTGAAAGCCGAACAGTCGAGGTTGTAACACCCGGTGTTCTGGTAGCCGTCCGCGGTCCAGTAGATGAACAGGACCGGCTGGGTGGTTCCGTATTTGCCCGGATAGATCTGGGAACCGCACTCGACGGTCTGGACCGGCGAACCGCCGGCGTACCACTGCTGGGAGAGCGAGAACACCTGCGACCCGATGTTGGGGTCCCAGATGTTGACGAAGCTGTGGCCGCCGAGATTGTCGATGACCTGGAACGCGTGCGCGTATTTGTGGACATTCGCCTCGATGGCGGCCGGGCTCAGTCGGGGGTGGCGTCCCATTCCCTCGGGGACTTTGTGAAAGAAGTCCCTGAGCGTGCGTCCGCGGGCCAGTTCCTCCAGGGTGACCCGGCGCATGGGGATCGTGCCCGGCGGACACGACATCGGGTTCCCGAACTTGTCCAGCCGGTCCGACCGCAGCTGCGGCTGCACCGGCAGGGCCGGGTCCTCACCGCTTGGGCCGGGTCGGGGTGGCGCGTCGGGTGGGACGGCCGGGCCCTCGTCGCCGTCCCTGAGCGAGGGCTGATCGTCGATGGGGACGCAGTCGAAGATCTGCCCGTTGTCGTCGACGAAGCTGTGCGGGACGTCGACACCTGAATAGAGGCCGAGAATGTGCTGCCGCATCGCGGCGAATTCGTCCGCCCCGGCCGTCGCCGAACGAGACCTGCGGGTGAATTCATCGTGCCTGGCCGATGCGACGTCGTCGATGAACTGGGCGAAGCTCGGGAAATTCGTGCCGTCCTGGGGTGCCATGACCGGATGCTCCTCCGCGGCCGTGCGCGGGTGCCGGTCGCGGCGCGTGGCGCACGGTCGCCACTGGACTCGGTGGTTTTTCGTGACGGTCGGTAGCGGCCGCCGGTGCCGGTGGAAATTCGTTCTTGAGATTCCACGACGGTGATCCCGAATGGTCGCCGGATCACACGTTGGAGGTGCCGGAAGGGACCGTCCCGGCTCCCGCGGCTCTCACCCTCGGCTATACCATAACTCCGGCCCGTACCGCTTTTCCTGTCGGGCCGTCGAATGGTGGAACGTGCAACCGTTTGTCGGGAGGTGGAATGTGGCGGCGGAGTCGATCCTGCCGTCGTTCCGTGGAATCCCGGGGGGCACACGCCGGCGGGCCGGCTCCGCTCCGGTGGGGAGGGAGGCCGGCCCGAGGGGGTCCGTTCAGGCGGTGGCGGTGGGGATCTTGGCGGTGAAGGCGGCCGGGACGCTGACCACGTCGTCGAAGCTGAGCTTGCCGGGGCCGAAGGCGTCGGCGGTCAGGGCCTTCTTGGTGCCGGTGGTGACCTGCCAGACGGTGGTGCTCCCGGGGGAGAGCAGCATGGTCCCGTCCGCGGGGGCGGTCCTGGCCGCGGACGACTTCAGCCACTCGCCGGGGGCGCCCTCCAGCGGGCGCTTGTCGTAGCCGAGGCCGGTGAAGTCGGCGTAGGTCAGCGGTACGGCGACACCGCCCGCCATGACGTACACGCTGGCGTCGGCGCCCGAGGCGTCCTTGACGACGGTGCCGTTCGCCGGCTGGCGAGCAGCGGCGCCGTGCAGCCAGTCGCCCGGGACGCCCATCAGCGAGCGGGTGTCGTAGCCGTTCGCCGCCCACTCGGAGGCCGAGATGTGCAGGGCCGCGCCGTTGAGCATCACGTACCGGGCCGGGTCGTTGCCCGACTGGTCCATCACCACGCGGCCGTTGCCCACGGTGCGCTGGGCGGCCGACTGCAGCCAGGCGGTCGGGACGCCCATGTCGGGGCGGGTGTTGTACCCGTCGGCGGTCCAGTCCGCGGCGGAGATCGACAGCGAGGCACCGTCGATGACGACGTAGCGGCCGGCGCCGCCCGCCTGGTCGTGGACCACGGTGCCGGCCGGGGGCGCGCTCGGCAGGCCGTTGAACGCCGCGTTGTCGACGAGCACGATCCTGCTCAGGTCGTAGTGGTCGGGGGTGACGTCCGAGCCCGCGACCGGGACGCCCGCCCCGGAGATCATCACCTTCACGTCGGGGCCGTTCGGCGACTTCACCAGCGTCCCGGACGACAGCGAGGCCGGGTCGGGGTAGGACGGGCTGACGGGGTACGGGTTGGCGTGGTCGGCGCCGAGGCCGGCGGCGGGTCCGCACGACGGCCAGGCACCCTGCCCCTGACCTGCCAGGATCTTCTCGCCCGTCAGGATCTGCTGCTGCTTGGTCGCCAGGTCGGGGCGGCCGGCGTACGACGTCCCGCCGAAGGCCCGCCAGGTCGACATCGATATCTGCAGGCCGCCGTAGTAGCCGTTGCCGGTGTTGATGCTCCAGTTGCCACTGGCCTCGCACTGGGCGACCTTGTCCCAGGTCGAGACGGAGGCGGCCGAGGCTTCGGTACCGGTGAGCAGCGGGGCGGCGAGCGCGAGCAGGGCGGTGGCGGTCACGGCGAGCGCGGACTTCTGGCGGGCGGAGGAGCGCATGAGGGGGTCCTGTTCGGGGCGCGGTGCGGGCGGAGGGCGGCGGCGGGGGCCAGGGGCGTGAGGGGTTCCGGGCCGCCCGGCCGTGTGGCGGCCGGGCGGCTCGGGAGTGGCAGTCGGTCAGCTGCTACTGAGGTGCGGTGCCGGGGCCGTTCAGGCGGTGGCGGTGGGGATCTTGGCGGTGAAGGCGGCCGGGACGCTGACCACATCGTCGAAGCTGAGCTTGCCGGGGCCGAAGGCGTCGGCGGTCAGGGCCTTCTTGGTGCCGGCGGTGACCTGCCAGACGGTGGTGCTCCCGGGGGAGAGCAGCATGGTCCCGTCCGCGGGGGCGGTCCTGGCCACGGACGACTTCAGCCACTCGCCGGGGGCGCCCTCAAGCGGGCGCTTGTCGTAGCCGAGGCCGGTGAAGTCGGCGTAGGTCAGCGGTACGGCGACGCCGCCCGCCATGACGTACACGCTGGCGTCGGCGCCCGAGGCGTCCTTGACGACGGTGCCGTTGGCGACCTGGTGGACCGTTGCGGTGCCCAGCCACTCACCCGGGACACCCATCAGCGAGCGGGTGTCGTAGCCGTTCGCCGTCCACTCCGAGGCCGAGATGTGCACGGCCGCGCCGTTGAGCATCACGTACCGGGCCGGGTCGTTGCCCGACTGGTCCATCACCACGGTGCCCGTCGGCAGGGCCCGGGCGACGGCGCCCTTCAGCCACTGCCCCGGGACGCCCATCAGCGTCTGGGTGTTGTACTCGTCGGCCGTCCACTCGGAGCCCGAGATGTGCAGCGCCGAGCCGTTCACCATCACATAGCGCGCCGGGTCGGTGCCGGTCTGGTCCATCACGACGGTGCCGGTGGGAACCGTGCGCTGCGCGGCGGCCTTCAGCCAGGCGGACGGAACGCCCATGTCGGCACGGGTGTTGTAGCCCGCCGGGATCCAGTCCTCGCCGCCGATCAGGAGGGCGGCGTTGTCGATGATCACGTAGCGCTCGATGCCGCCGGCCTGGTCGTGGACGACCGTGCCGGCCGCGGGGGCGCTCGGCAGGGAACGGAACGCGGAGTCGTCGATCAGCACGATCCTGCTCAGGTCGTACTTGTCGGGCGTGACGTCCGAGCCCGCGACCGGAACGCCGGAGCCACCGATCATAACCTTCACGTCGGGGCCGTTCGGCGACTTCACCAGCGTCCCGGACGGCAGCGAGGCCGGGTTCGGGAACTGCGGGCTGGTGGTGCCGGCCGGCGAGATGTAACCGCTGATCGTCTGACGCCACGGCGCCTGGCCCACCCGCCACTTGTCGGTGGTGTTGGTGGTCACGTGGCCCGGGGCGCCACCCTGGTTGCCGCCGGTGATGGTGACCGAGTTGCCGTTGACGGCGGTGACGAGGGCGACGTGGTCCGCGTAGTCGCTGCCGTTGTAGTTGTAGACGACCGCGTCACCGACGTGCGGCGTCTGCGACAGCGTGCCGAACTTCTTGCCGTAGTCCATGAAACTGGCCGCCCGGTCGTCCAGCGTGGCGAGCCCCGTGACCCCGTTGCGGGCCCACACCCAGCCGGCGAAGTCGGCACACCAGGCGTGGGTCCGGCTCGTGCCGCCGCTGCAGCTGCTGCTCTGGTTGGGCCCGCCGACGTAACCACCGTGGGCGCAGTAGGAGTTGCCGTCCTCCGCCCGGGCCGTGCCGGCGATCCCGTCGGTGAGCGGCGAGGCGCCGGCCGGAGTGGCGACGACCGCGGTGAGCACGGACACGGCCAGGGCGGACGCGGAGGTGAGGCGGATCGCGGCGGTCTTGAGGGTCTTGGACATGGCGAAGCTCCTGAAGGCGAGGAAGGGGGGCCGGCGTGCTGCCGCCGCGGAGATCACAGGCAGGCAGGCACGGCGAGGCCGAAGAAGGTGGACGCCGCACCGTGACGCGGGATCGGCTGCCCTGCAGGAGCAGTCGGACCGGTGGACACGGGGACTGGTGGTGGTGCTGGAGGTACTGGAGTTGTTCGGGGCCGCCCGGACCGGGACGGCTGGAAAGCTGGACTGGTGATGCCCGGATGCACGTCCCGCGGTGACGTCTCCCCGGTGTCGCCCGCCGGGTCCGTGTGCTGTTCCCTGCTGGCGATCACTAGCTTCGCCGCAGCTCAAGGCCTATGGAAGGCCTTCCGGCTGGACGGAAACGGCCCCGGACCGTTCCGTCCAGTGAGGGCCCGCGGACGGCACGTCCCGCCGCGCGCGGAGCCGCCGAGGCCCACCGCGCGGACGGACCTCATGATCGGGTCGTGACCGGACAGGACCTCGCCGTCCCAGCGGTGCCGGGAGCGGTGAAGCGCGGGGCGAAGCCCCTGAGAGGACCGCAGCGAGCAGCCGGACCACCTCGCCCCGGCAGGGGCCGACTGCGAGGTGAGGCCGGGCTACGCCAAGTGGAGTTCATGACTGGTGGACGTATCCCCACGAATGCAGCCTGGCTTACGCAGCACCCGCACCGACCGTGCAGCGGCGGGCGGAGCCACCCGGCGTCGTACCCCACTGGGCAGCCGGGGACGACGGCGAAAGGGATCACATGGCAGAACAGGGCATCAGTCAGGGTTGCCTGCCCACCGTTCGCGGGATCGGCAGGTCCCTGCGATGGCGGGTGCGGCACAGGTGCGCACGCGGACGTTCCCGGAGCTCGCCCGCCGGGGTGGCGCTCGTCGCGGCCGGGCTGGCCTTCCTGGGGGCGGTCGGCCCGACACCGAGCAACGCCCTGTCAGGACCGGTCCGTGAGCCCCTGTCAGGAGCTCCGGCGCGATTCCTGCCCGGGCCCTGCCCGGAGACGCCCGAGCCGGTCCCCGGGCGGTGCGGGGTGCTGGAAGTACCTGAGAACCGCGCCGCCCACCGGCACGGACGGACCATCCGACTGGCCGTCGCGATCATTCCGGCGGTGTCCGCGACGCCGGCCGGGGACCCGGTGGTGTTCATGGAGGGCGGCCCCGGCGGCGACGCGTTCGGCAGCATCCCCTTCCTGACCGGCGCCGGCGTGAACCAGGACCGCGACCTGATCGTCATGGCCCAGCGCGGCACCCTCCACTCGGAGCCGAACCTCGCCTGCCCGGAGATCGACCGGTTCTACGCGGGCGCCGTGGGACTGCCCTTCAACGCCCCCTCCACCGGGGAACTCCTGGTCCGGGCGACGAAGGAGTGCCGGGACCGCCTGACCGCCGGCGGAGCCGAACTCGCCGCCTACAACACCACCGAGAACGCCGCGGACTTCGCCGACCTCCGTACAGCGCTGGGCATCGACCGGTGGAACGTCTACGGGTACTCCTACGGCACCGGCCTCGCCCTCACCTACCTGCGCCTGCACCCCGAGGGGATCCGTTCGGTGGCCATCGACTCGGTCGCACCCCCGGCGGTCGTGAACCTCCCCTGGACCTGGGACAGCTTCCGGGAAGGGCTCGACGAGGTCTTCGCGGCCTGCGAGGCCCAGCCCGCCTGCAGGAACCGCTACCCCGACCTCTCCCGGACCGTCACCGAGCAGGTCCGGCGGCTGGAGGAACACCCCCTGACACTGACGGCGCAGCCCCCCGGGGGCGGAAACCCGGTGACGGTCGTCCTCGACGGGGGCACGCTGGTGGACCTGCTGGTCGCCAAGGCCGTCCCGTTCGCCGACCTGCCCGCCGCCCTCGACGAACTCGCCCACGGCAATCCCGAGCGCTTCGCGCGCGCCCGCGCCGCGGGCGCGACCCCCGTCGTCGGCGAATTCGCCTACGGGCTCAAGGAGTCGGTGGCCTGCAGCGAGTGGGTGCCGGGCTACTCGCAGGCCGAGGTGCTGGAGGCCGGGCGCCGCAACTTCCCCGGGTGGCCGGAGGCAGTCCTGGCCCAGGCGCCGCAGCTTCCCTTCCAGTACGACGTGTGCCGGGTCTGGAACGTCCCGGACCGCACGGCCGTCCAGCGGGTGGCCACCGTCAGCGACGTGCCCGCGCTCGTCATCTCCGGCACCTTCGACTCCAAGACCGGGGCGAGCTGGGGCCGGTACGCGGCCCGCACGCTGTCCCGCTCGACCGTCGTGCGGATCCCGGGCATCGGCCACTGGGTGGTCCCCCAGTCGTGCTGCGCGCAGAGCGTCCTGACCTCCTTCCTGGTGCATCCGACGGCGCCGGACACCGACTGCGTGGCGGACCTCGCACCCGCACCGTTCACCATCACCCCTGAATCGGAAAGCGCATGATGTCGATTCCCGTACCCCACCGCCGTCGCACCGCGCGACGGCTCCGGTCCACGCTGGCGGTCGCCGCGGCCGGTGTCCTCGCCGTCGGTCTTGCCGCGCTGCCCGCCCGGGCCGAGCCCGCGGCCGGCCCGCCGCTCGGCACGGTCCCCCGGACGGCCGGGCACGCCCACTACGAGCCGGGCCCCTGCCCCAGAACCGCGGACCCGATCCCCGAACTGGAGAAGGCCCGCTGCGGAACCCTCACGGTGCCGGAGAACCGCTCCCGGCACAACGGGCGAACGATCACCCTCGGCGTCGCGATCATCCCGGCGGCCACGAGCCGACCGGCACCCGACCCGATCGTGTGGTTCGCCGGAGGGCCCGGCGACGACGCGGTCTCCGAGATCCCGCTGGCGCTCAAGGGCAGCCTGAACCGCGACCGGGACGTCATCTTCATGTCCCAGCGGGGCACCTACTCGGCTGACCCTGCGCTCACCTGCCCGAACATCGACGAGTTCAACGCGAACTCCCTCGGACTCGTCTACGGCGCGCCGTCCACCGGACGCCTGCACGTCGAGGCGACCCGAGCCTGCCGCGACGAGCTCGCGGGCCGCGGGGCCGACCTCAGCGCGTACGACGGTACCGAGAGCGCCGCCGACTACGCCGATCTGCGCGAAGCACTGTGCATCAAGCAGTGGAACGTGTTCGGCATCTCGTACGGCACCGATCTGGCCCTGCTCTACATGCGCCAGCACCCGCAGGGCATCCGGTCGGTCGGCATCGACGGCATCCTGCCGCCGTCCCTGGCCGGTGGGGCTGTGACCTGGAAGGCGGCACGAGAAGGCTTCGACGGCCTGTTCGACGCCTGCGCGCAGCAGAGCGCCTGCAACGACCGCTACCCCGACCTGAAGGCCACCTTCGAGCGCCTCGTCGGTGAACTCGAAGCCCGACCGGTCACCACCACCGTCAACGTCCCGGGCCGTCCGGAGCCGGTGGACGTCGTGCTGGACGGCGGCGTCCTGGTGAGCTGGCTGGTCTCCGCCACCCACCTGGCGGCCGGAGTGCCCCGCTCCATCGACGAGCTGGCGCACGGCAACCCGCAGCGGATCGCCGAGCAGTGGGCGGGAGGCAGACTCAGCCCACAGGCCATCGGCAGGCTCTCCCACGGGCTCGCCTACGGCGTCTTCTGCCGCGAGTGGACTCCGTTCGAGAGCGAGGCGGACGTGATCGAGGCCGGGCGGCGCGCGTTCCCGTCGTTCCCCGAGTCGGTGCTCGGCAACGCCCCGATGCTCGCCTGGCTCCACGCGGACTGCCGTGCCTGGGACGTCCCCGCTGCACCACGCTCGATCCGAGACGTGACGCGGAGCGACATCCCGACGCTCGTCCTGTCCGGCGGGTTCGACGCCCAGACCGCGCCGAGCAGCGGGCCGTACGCCGCCCGCACACTGAGCCGGGCCACCGAGGTCACGGTCCCCTACGTCGCCCACGTGGTCTTCGCCGACTCGGTGTGTGCGCAGGAGATCACCCGCTCGTTCTTCGACACTCCGACCGCGCCGAACACGGAATGCCTCGCATGTCTCCAGCCGCCTGACTTCGAGATCGGGTAAGGCCGACCGACCCACCGACCGCCGGGCGCTCACGGTGCCGAGCGCCCCGGGTGGCACGGCGTTTCGGCGCACGTTCCGGTCCTGTGACGTGGGCGAAGGCCCGGTACCTTCGTCCCGTGCTGCCGTGGTGCCGTGCGGCGCGACTGCACCGCTCGTCCCGGGTGGGCGACCTCAACGGCAACCAAGACTGCGACCACGGAACGACGAAGGCCCGGACCGCTGAGCGGTCCGGGCCTTCGAGCTGCCATGGCTGGCAGAGGCGGAGGATACGAGATTCGAACTCGACTTTTGCCGAGATTTGACCTGCGGCGATGCGGCAGATTTGGACAAAGGTGGATGATCTGCATGCCGGTCGATGCCCGTTCGTGCTCCTGCATGCGCCGCTGTGCTGACACGTCAGCACAGATGATCATGCTTGCCACGGGTCAGTCTGAACGCTTCTCGCTGCCGATGGCCGTTACAGCTGGTAGCGGTCGGGGGCTTCTCCACGGGGTGCGGGCTCAGAGTCCTTCGGCCTGGATGGCGCGCGTCAGGCTGAGCAGCCACGCGGCGAGCAGGTGCATGGATCGGATTCCATGTGCGGCGGAGTCATGGAACAACGTCCCTAAAGCACTCGGCGCCCCGGCATAGGTTGACCTGCAGGTTTCGGGCAATCGGAATGCCTTGCAGAACGAAACCGCCCACCCTGGCGGCCGACGGTGTCGGTTCAGCAGGCTGGGCGGTCGGCGTTGCGCTGACAGCAAGCTGAGACGGACCCCCGACCGGGTGCGGCAAGCTGCCATGAACCGAGTGGGGCCCAGCTACGACGAGGCCCCGTCACCGCAAGTGCAGGGTGGCGGGGCCTCGGGGCGAGGCGATCACACGTTGCCGAACTCGCCGGACTTAACGGCGGCAAGGAACGCGGCAAAGGAGGAGGCGGGGAAGATCAACGCGGGCCCCTCGGGGTCCTTGCTGTCCCGTACTGGGACAACGCTGGGGAAGTCGGGTGCGATCTCGACGCAGTTCCCGCCGTTCCCGCTGTGCTTTGACTTCACCCACCGGGCGCCGGTCAGGTTGATGTGCGTCATTCAAGGTCCTTCCGAACAGCGCGGATCATGGCGAGCGAAGCCACTGTGGAGAGTGACTCCACCTGGAGCTGATCGTAGTCCTTCTCCCAAGCCGCGACGGTGGCTCGCCCTCGCTCCAGGTATCCCCGAATCTGGGACTCGGAGTATCCGACCACAGTCCGATCCGGCTGTGTCAGCAGGACCACAGGAAGCATGAACGGACGTTGCTCAGCAAGTTCAAAGGGGGCGACCTGCAGGGTGACGTGGGGTTGGCGCGCCAGGGTCTCTAGATGGTCGAGCTGGGCGCGCATCACCTCCCGCCCGCCGATCGGACGCATGAGACAACTTTGATCCATCACCGCATGGATGACAGGTGGCGACTTCTGCTCAAGAAGCCTTTGTCGTTGAGCGAGGAACGTAGCTCGCTCGTCGGCCTGATCCTGGGTGATGCTTCCGCGGCGAACGCTGGCAGCTTCGAGAGCAGCAGCGTACGCCGCAGTCTGAAACAGCCCTGGGATCACCCCTAGCTCGAAGGTTCGCAGCCGGCGGCACCGTGCTTCCGCCTCGGCGAACTCGGGGAAGCCCTCCAACAAGCTCGCGCGCGCGTATCGCCGCCACAGCTCGTAGAACGTACCCCCGGTCTCGAAGGTCTCGTCAGCTTTAACAGCGAAGTTGCTTGTTGGAGGACGCTTCCCCCGTTCGAGGTAGGACACGAGGGTGTTCGAGAATCCCATTCGCCGCCCTAACTCGACCTGTGACCATCCTCTCCCCTTGCGTGACCTGGCAAGTTCTGCGCCGAAGCGCGCTTGTGGAGATGACGCAGGATCAACAGCGTTCGCAAGCACGCCGGTTCGCACCTTTCACATGAGCTTTTAGTCAAAGTTCAAACCCTTCCGATCGTAGCCCTAGCAACCGATCCTTGTAACTAGCCGACTACGGAAGGGAGCGGCGCACCATGGGCGCAGACGCAACCCGCAAGCCCCGCTCGCTGCTCGCCGACATCGTGAGGGAGCAGCGAAGACAGGCGCACAAGGCATGTGCCGAGATCCGCGAGGCGGCCGACAGCGCCGGCTGCCCTCTTCCCTCACTGGCTGTCGAGTCGACGTCAGCCATCACGGGTTCTGTGTTGGTGCAGTTGGGTGGGGCTCCCCCGGACGTGATCACGAAGCTTGCGAAGGTCATCCGGGCCGGCACGATCGCACTCGCGGCCGAGGTGCGCCCTGGCGAACACGCTGACCTCATCAGTGAACCAACTGCAGTTAATGGAACAGGAGTCAGCTAGGTGAGTGTGGGAACGCTGCCAACGCGCGTAGTCGGGCAGCGCCGGATCTTCCGGTTCCTGCGGTGGACCATTGGGCGGGACACGGACCGCGATCCGGTCCACCTGTTCTTCTGCGAGGGTGAGGAAGAGGACGGCACCCGGTGCGGAGCCGATTCGGGAGAGCGCGCCGATGTCGACACCGCTCGCGAGTGGACGTTCACTCATCTTCGGGAGCGCCAAGACCACCGCAGCTTCGGGCAGCTCACGTACGTGCCGCTGGTGATGGTCCCCGAGGAGGAGCCGTCATGACGCCGAAGTGGCCCAGCGTCCTCGCGGCCGTACTGGTACCCCTGGTGGCGTCCGGTGCGGCAACGGGCATGGTTCTCGTGGTTCATCCCGTGGCCGCGGGAGTCCGACAGGCGCTCTGGTGGGCGGTTGCCCTCCCGCTGCTGCTGCTCGGGGTCCCGTATGGCGGCGCCCTGGCGGAGCGATGGCGACACAGCCGCCGGCTACGCATCACGGTGCGACACGTACCTGCCCCGAGCAAGGACCTGCGGTGAGCCCGGGCGGGCTCACCGTCGTTCCGGTGGTCTCGGGTCTCGCGTCCGGTGACCTGCCGCAGCCGGCGCAAGAGATGGACGGGAACCCTTGGTTCCTCGATGACTGCTGGCTCTGGTGTGAGCGCAGGTCCGTACCGGTGCTGTGGCTGGGCCCTGTCACGGCCGTTGGCGGGGTGCACGCCCCCCTGCACGCCTGTGCCCGCTGTATCGAGCGGCTGCACCGCCGTGCCTGGCACTGGGCGCGCCAACGGGATGCCCCCGCGCAGTTCGTACCGGGTGCGGCCCGACACGCGCGCCGACGCGCCCCCTGGGTCCGCTGGTCCCGACTGCCAGCAACGCGGTAGCAATCCGTCCGACTCCCGTCCCGGGCATTGGCTGAGGTCCATTCCCCCGGGACGGGGCACAACCCTGCCTCCCACGGCAGGTACTCGCGGCGCCCCGGGGCGCCGCGGGAGGCAACACGCTGTCCCCCGGCGGGGAGCACGCCACCGGCGCACGGCCGTCCACCAGACGTGAGCGGACGCACCGGCGACGGTCCCGCCCCGCCCGTCCGACGGGATGCCCCTGCCGGGGTGAGGGACAGCACCGGCCGGCCCCGAGCGGCCATGGTCAAGCACCGCTCGGGGCCGGCACCACCACGACCAGACGAAACGAGGGACGAATGAGCGTCACCACGCACAGCCCCCGTACCGCCGGAGCACACAGCCCGCTCCGCAGCCGGCCCGCCGTACGCGCACTCTTGGAGGGCCCGGCCCTGACCCCGGCCGACCTGTCCATGGTGCTGCTGGTCACCGAGGACCAGGTCGCCCGGCCCATGCCGACGGTCACGGTCAACGACATCCCGGCCGTGGTCCGTGAGTGCGCCGCGCTCGGCATCCGGTCCGTGAAGGTGTTCGCCGAGTCGAGCAAGCGGGACGCCACCGGGGAACTCTCGGTCGACCCGGGCTCGCTGATGGCCCGAGCCATCCGAGCTGTGAAGGACACCGAGCCGGCCATCGCGGTCATGACGGAGACGTGCCTGTGCAGCTACACCGACAACGGGCACTGCTACATCACCGACCACCACGCACGGCCGAACCTGGCCGCGACAATCGACGTCACCAGCCGCCAGGCCGTCGCCCACGCCGAAGCCGGCGCGGACATCGTCGGGCCCGCAAGCATGGTCCTCGGAACCACCCGGGGCGCACGTGACGCGCTGGACCAGAGCGGGCACGGCGCGGTGTCCGTCATGCCGCACGTGATCTTCTGGTCGAGCCTCTACGACGGCTTCCGGCGCACCATGGGCGCGAGCCCGAAAGCCGGAGTCAACCGGGAATTCCAGATCAACCCGACCAGGCCCGACCAATTCATAGACACCGCCATGCGGATGGTCGCCGACGGCGCCGACATGCTGCTGCTGGAACCCGGCCTGTTCACCGGGGACATGCTCCGGGACCTCAAGGACCGCACCCTCGCGCCCCTGTTCCCGTTCTCCGTATCCGGGGAGTACACCACCCTGGCGCCCCTCGACCCGGGCACCGGCGAGCGGGACGTGCGCACCCTGGTCGAGTACTGCACCACGCTGCGCCGGGCGGGCGCTGCCGCGACCGTCACGTACGGCGCGGTGGAGATCGCCCGGCAGCTCAGCTAGACCGAAGCGGCGGGCCGAATCCCATCGAGAATGACGCGCGCGCCCTGGTCGACCAGTTCCTCGGCCAGGGCAGCGCCGAGCCTTTCCGGCTCGCCCGCCGGGCCGGCGAGCGTCCCGGATACGCGGCGCCGGCCGTCGAGGGACGTTACCTGAGCAAACAGGGAGAGAGCCCCGTTCGGCAGGGTCTCGGCATAGGCACCCACAGGCACACTGCACCCGCCGTGGAGCTCGGCGAGCAGGGCACGTTCGGCGCGCACCTGAGCGCCCGCGGCCGGATCTCCGACTGTCCCGAGCACGTTCCGCACGGCCGTGTTGTCCTCGCGGACCTGAATCCCGAGAGCACCCTGTCCGGGGCTCGGCGGAAAGAGGTCGAGCGGCAGCAACTCGCCGATGGCGTCATCAAGGCCGAGCCGGCGAAGACCCGCCGCAGCGAGGACCACGGCGTCAAGCCCCATTGTCTTGATCTTCTGCAGGCGAGGCGGAACGTTCCCGCGAATCGGGATCACCTGCAGGTCGGGGCGGACCGCCAGAAGCTGAGCGATCCGGCGAGGGGCGCCCGTCCCGACCTTGGCGCCGCGCCGGAGGCCGGCGAGCGTCGACCCACACAGCGCGTCGCGCACATCCTCGCGGCCCGGCGGCGGAAGCAGCATCAAGCCCTCGGGGTTGGCCGTGGGCAAGTCCTTGAGGGAGTGGATCACCACGTCAACGTCACCGCGGACTAGGGCGGCTTCCTGCTCAGTGCTGAATGCGGACCCACCGCTCACGGCGCTGACGCTCGACAGCAGAGAGCGACGATCCTTGTCCCCACCTTCAAGGATCACCCGGTGCGTGAACGTGTGCTCCGCGAACCGAGTCCGGAGCGGATCAAGATACTCACGCACCTGAGTCCGAGCGAGGGCGCTTGCACGTGAGCCGACCAGAAACGTGGTCATCGGTGACCCCTCTAGAGCTGACTGCTACTCAGATCAGGGTATGGCGGTGGGTCCGGTGCTCTTACAGACAGCTGGTCGGGAAGCAGGAGTGTGCCGCTTGCCCGTCCGGGTTACTCGCCGTCTGGCGTTGGGGCGCCCTGGGGGACGACGAACGACCCTCGGCCGCGCACGGTCTCGACGAGCCCCTGCTCGCGAAGTGTGGCGACGGCGCGCCGTGCGGTCTCCCGGGCGACGCCGAACCGTGTGCACAGTTCGCTCTCGGACGGGATCGGCCCGTCCGCGCCGTACTGTCCGGCGCCGATCTCGCGTCTGATCGCGTCCGCCACCTGCAGGTACGGCGCGACCCGTCCGCGGGGATCAATCGGGGTCTCTGCCATGCGCCGAAGCGTAGACGCCGGCGCCCACCGGCGCCCACTTAGACGTACTTGGGTAGACCTAGACAGGGTTAGACAAGTGGCGCTAGCGTCGTGCCACAACACAAGAGGCCCCGAGACCGTGCGACCGGTCCCGAGGCCAACGCCGACCAGCTAAATCGGAGCTGATCAACATGCGGCACTCTATCGCCCTGGCACTCCTCCGGCTCTTCCGTCTGCTGCTGCCCGCCAATGGGAGGCACCGCAGGCGCCGGCCTGTGGTCGTGATTTGCGGTCCGGTCGAGCCTTTGCAGCTCATCGTGCCAAAGCGCATCATCTGTGCTTCGGTCCGACCGATCTCAGCGCGAGAACTCGCGGCCACTCTTCTCGATCTCCCGTCGCGTCTCGTGCCTCGCTACCTCGTGGCGTTCGAGCGCATGACCCCAGCAGAGCAGGCAGCGGTGCGTCGCCGGCAGGAGGTCGAGTCGGCGAAGCGGTGGGCTCGGGTCGAGCAGTGGGCGCAGGTCTTGCAGGACGAGAAGCGAGAGCAGCAGCGCCGCCGCGCCGCAGCGTTCGCCGCCGCGCTTGACCTGCCCGACCCGCTGCACTGGCTTGACGAGCTGACGAGCAACGCTGTGCCCTCGCTTGCCGTAGCAGTCTGACGCGCGCCACAACGACAAAGGCGCCCCCGTACCGGCCATGTGGCCGGTACGGGGGCGTAGTGCTGTCTACGGGGGGTCGAGGTGGCGGGCGGTGCGCTGGTCGACGCGGTCGACCGCATCGCGCAGTGAGCCGCCGCTGTTGGGGTGCAGCTCGTGCTCGACGGTGCCGAGCTTGTGCTCGATCCGGTCGAGCCGGGCCATGACGCCGGGGTGCTCGTCGGTGCCGGCCCAGCCGTCGATGAAGTCCTCGACGCGGCGGGCGAGCCGGTGCGCGCCGCGGGTGGCGCGCCAGAGCAGGCCGGCCGCGCCAGCGATCGCGACGACCGCGCCGCACCACAGCAGGACGGCGTCGAGGCTGGCGGCGCCGGTCGTCGGGTCGCTCACTCGATGGTGTCCTCGTCGGTCGGGACCGGGGTGCGCAGCCACGCGGGCAGCAGCTGCTCGACGACGGGCAGAGCCATCAGTCGAGTGATCGCGCCGGCGACGGTGAGCGCGACGGCGACGCCGGGCAGGGTCTCGGGGATGCCGGCGGTGGAGATGAGCAGGGGGAGGGCGGCGAGCAGGCCGAGCAGGGTCTGCAGGCCGGTGCGGATGGTGCGCCGGGTGGCGTCGGTCATGGTGAATCGGTCCTCTCGGTTGGTGGTGATCAGGTGCGGGGCGCGGTCCATGCCGCGGCCCAGGAGGCGGGCCCGAGGACCGAGTCGGCGTCGAGCCCCTTCTCGGCCTGGAAGGCGTGCAGGACGCCGGCGGACTGCGGGCCGAACACGCCGTCGACGTCGATCGACCAGCCGCGGTCACGCATGCGCTGCTGCCACTGGCGGACATCCGAGCCGGACATGCGCGGGGAGCGCAGGGAGATGTACCGGCCGGGCCACGACGGGTAGTCCGCGGCCGGCGGGGTCGGCTGCGCGGGGGTGGGCTTGCCGAGCAGCTCGGCGGCGCGGGCAAGGATCGCGCCGCGCTGGGCCTTGCGGATCGGGCCCGGACAGTCCGGGTGCCCGCCCCACGCGGCGCCGCCGGCCCCGTGCCAGGTGAACCCCCGCTCGGTGGTGGAGTCGATGACCTGCAGGGGCCACGCCCACAGGCGGGCGCCCCAGGCGTAGATCTGGGCGACGCCCTCGATCTGCGCGGCGGTGAGCGGCTCGGACGGGTATCCCTCCGTCTCGACGGAGGCGTACGCGCGGTTGCCGGCGCCCTGCGCCCACGCGCGGTCGGACCCGGTGTCGACGTACTGCTCGATGCGGCCGGAGGTGCTCACCCAGAAGTCGGACGAGGCTTCCGAGTCCTCGTCGTCGAACCAGCCGAACGGCGAGTTGCGGCCGTCCTGCACGTGCAGGACGAGGCCGCGCTGCTCGGTGCGGCCGGCGGCGGTGCGGTTGCGGACGGGGCGCCAGACGGCGCCGGGCATGCGTGCCACGGTGGTTGTCTCCAGACATGCGAAAGCCCCCGGGCCGGTCGGCACGGGGGCTGCGGATTTGGTGGTCGGACGGGTGCGGTGGTGCGGGGTGGGTTAGGACTGGGCGCCGTACATGCCGGTGGGGCAGACCCGGACGCGGCCGGTGCCGGAGACGCGCCAGACCTTGATTTCGACCTCGACGCCGGCGAAGAAGTCGCCGGGGACGGGCAGGGCGCCGTCCCCCCACTGGATCCACCCGCCGTTGGTCTCGTGCACGGCGCCCCACGGTTGGCCGTTCATGTAGACCTGGCAGCGGCCGACGGTCCCGGCATCGGCCTGCAGGTAACCGCCGATGCTGGCCTTGGGCTGCTGGCGCAGGTGCGCGCCGGACCACAGCGCATTGGGGTTGCTATCGGTGGTCCAGGCGTAGGCGTCGAGGTCGTTCGTGGGGTAGAGCGGGGTGTGCAGGTAGGGGCGGGCGAGACCGCCGGCGACCCGGTCCTCGGAGATGATCACGTTGCCGCGGGCGTCCCACAGGTCGATGCCCTGCGGCTCGGGCCCGCCGGACCACATCGACAGGGCGAGCGACCCGTCTTCCCGGTTGAGCAGTAGGCCGTACTGCGGGCTGCCGTCCGGGTGGGGGTCGAGCTTGCCCAGGAACAGGAGCTCGGTGCCGTCGGCGTCCTTGACGGTCAGGGTGCCGCCTTCGGCGATGACGACCTGGCCGTGCTGGATCTGGTCGAGGGCTGGCCGGGTCTGCGCGCGGCCGGTGAGCTCGCGCACCTGGCGTTCGAGCGCGCGGATTCGGTCGAGCAAGTCCTGCGGAATCGCAGCCATTCAGGCAGCCTCCAAGGTGAGTTTCGCGGTCTCGGGCCGGCCGCGTTCGGGGGGTGAGGTGGCGAGGCCGACGACGCGGTATCGGGCGGTCATGCCTTCGGGCCACCACAGGTCGGTGATCCGCAGGCGGACCGCGGCGCCGAGCAGGGCCGGGGTGATCTGTCCGTCGAGCCGCACCGTGATCTCTGGGATGGTGAGTGGGCGCAGCCGGGATGCGGCGTCGGCTCGGGCGTGCGCGTCGAGGGTGTCCTGCTGCTCGACGGTCTGATAGTCGGAGCTGCCGTCGAGGCGCGGCCAACCCGCGGCAATGTCCTCGGTGTTGGTGAGGTGCGCGGACATCAGCGGGGTGGTGTCGGCGGTTTGGTTGCGGTTGGTCGAGGACCCGCGCGACTGCCAGGAGTTGGCTTGCCCGGTGGCGTCGACGGGCCATGTGTAGGAGATGACCGGGCCGGGGCGGGTGAGGACGATCTCGCGGGCGCCGGTGGTGATGCGGGGGTGGCCGAGCTGCAGCCGTTTGATCCGCCGGCCGCTGTCGGGGTCGCGGTACGAGCCGATGCGCCACTCGAACCCGTCCTCGACCTTGGCGAGGGCGTCGATGATGTCCCGGACGTACGGCAGGTCGAACCGGGAGTAGAACCGATCGCGGGTGATGCCGGACAGTTCGGTGCCGGCCTCGATCCCGATGTCGCCGCCGGGCTGCGCGGCCAGGTAGGCGAGCAGCCCGCGCACGATGTCGAACTGATCAACGCCGCTCGACTCCGGGCTGTCGTAGAGCATGCGGCGGTTGAGATAGCTGTCCCAGGTCGCGGCCTGCAGGGTGAGCGCGAGGTAGCCGCGGTCATCGCTCGCGAGGCTGGTCGTCCACAGGATCCCGCCCCACCAGATGTCGCCGCCGCGCTCCAACCACAGCGCGGTGCGCCCCGGGATCAGGGACGCGCGGGCCCGGGCGGCGAGATCGGCCGTGACGATCCGCACCGTGCCCTGCAAGCTGCCGGTCTTGCCGATGAAGTCGTCGAGCGAGACGCCCCACAGCGGCAGGACGTCGAGCAGCTGATCGGACCTCAGGTCGCAGACCAGCACGCGGTAGGGCGTCGGGGTGAGCATGCCTGTGCCCACCCCCTCAGATGCACTCGTAGGTGATCGACCAGGTGAGCTGAATCTGCGCGTTGGTGCCCACGGGCACGACGTTCGAGACGTTGTCGAAGCCGCCCGCGCTGGTGGCCGTTTTGACGGTGAAACCCACCGTGGTGCCGCCCGGCGGGATCGCAGCGTTGCCGATCCAGTTGTTGTTGCCGAACTGCGTGTAGCTGCAGGGTCCTTGGACGGTGACACCGTTGTTGGCGGCCTGCACCGGGAGCGTGATGTTCCAGATCCCGGTGCCACCGTTGGTGGTGGAGCCGGCGCGCAGCTGCCCCATGTACGTGATCGTCTTGCCGATCCGGGTGTACCTCGTGACGAGGGTGCCGTTCCCGATGGCGGGGTTGGTGGTGGTGGCGGTCCACGTCGGGGCGTAGGTGGTCCAGCTGCCGAGCGGCACCCACGCGGATCCGGACCAGCGGTCGAGGCCGGCCGCGCCGTCGCGCCACTGCCCGCCGTAGCTGCCGGCCGACAGGCTGCCCGGTGCGATGCCGCCGAGCGCGGCGGGCCACGGCACCCAGGCGGACCCGGACCAGCGTTCGATCCGGCTGCCGGTGTCGCGGTACTGCCCGACGTAGGCGCCCGGGCCGGTGCCGGCGTCCGGCCGGATGCCGCCGGCCGCAACGGTGTAGGTCCGCAGATCGGTCGCCGCCGTGGCCCAGGTGATCCCGCCCGTTCCGGCGGACGCACCGACCGGCACCCGCACCTGCCACAGCGGCAGCGAGCAGGCCGGCGCCGCGGGCGCCACCGGCACCGATGCGGGCGTGCCCGGGACGACCTCGACCGTCGCCAGACTCTGGCCGGACGCATCGAACAACTGGTCATAGACGCGGAGCACGACCAGGTCGAGCCGGTCGTACTGCACATGTCCCGGGGCGACGGTGAGCAGTTCGGGGGCGGTCACCGCGACCGGGTAGGCGCCCTGCAGGGTGCTGCCCTGCACCACCGCCCGGCCGATGCCGAGCTGCGCCTGCATGGCGGCGGTGCCGGTGAGGGTGAGCGGGTCGCCACCGGGGATGACGCCGGGGGCGGTGGTGGTCGGGCCGGCGGGGGTCATGGTGCCGATGGGGGCGGCGCGGGTGTCCGCCCTGGTCTGTCCGGCCGGCGGGAGCCAGGCGGCGCGCACGGTCATGCGGGTGTCTCCTCCTACCAGTAGGCGTGGCGCCAGCGCAGGACGGCGCGGGCGGCGGGGTCGGGCACGGACTCGGCGGCACCGCGGAACACGAACGCGTTCTCGCCGGGCGGGATGACGAGCAGCTGCTCGGGCGCCGAAAGTGGGGTCGCGGTGTAGAGCCGGGAGGCGCCGGCCAGGGTGACCGTGCCGGCCGCGGCGTCGACGAGCAGCTCGTCGCCCGGACCGAGGGTGATGTCGTAGGCCCAGCGCAGCCCAGTTCGGGCGCAGGTAAAGGAGGGGCTCACTACGGGCCCACTGATGGCCAGGACGGCGGGCGCGGGCGCGTCGCCGGCGTTGATGGCGCTCAGGGTGCCGGTTGAGCCGGCCGCGCCGAAGTCGAGTGCGAGCAGGCTCTCGCCAGAGGGCACGTGCCAGTCGAGGCCCACCTCGTCGCGGGGCAGTCCGACCTCGACGGCCTGCTCGGTGAGGGAGTACCGGCGCGGGTCGCTCGCCTCGAACAGCAGGGCGGCGCCCGGCACGGTGCCGGTGCGGTAGCCCTTGCCGACCGGGACCGAGCGGCGCAGGCACCGCGCCCACACCACCAGCGGCCCGCGGTCGTCGAGGTGGACGACGAGCGGCTGCTCGCCATCCATCGACGACGCACCCGCCCCGAACCGCCGTACCGCCTCGCCGAGCTGAGCGACCGGCGCCCGAATGGTGATCCCCTCGACGGTGATCGTCCGAGGCTGCGCCCAGAGCTCACCGGGATAGGCGCCGTGCCCGGCCGGCCGGCTGACCGTGCCGGAGTCGAGCGCAGGCGAGTCCTCCCACCCGGTGAGCGTGCGCCACCGATACGCGGTGCCCGGGCCGATCAGCAGCTGCTCGCCAAACTGGATGTGCCCAGGGAGGGTGACGCGGTCACCGGCAGCCATGGTCACCCCCTGCGCTTGAGCTCCCAGCCGAGTGCCGCGGCCGTCTGGTCCGGCGACATGCCGCCGGCGTGGAAGTTCTCGATCTGCAGCAGCGGCCCGCCGGCGCCGAACTGCCCTGCACCGCCGGGCCCGTAGGCGCCGGCCGCGGCCGGTACGGGCACGGGGGCGACGCGCACCGCGGCAGTCAGGGCGGGGGTGTCGGGGACGTCGACCAGGTCCCGCATGGTGCGGGCGAGCGCGGGCTGCCCACCCTCGATCCCGCTGACGATGCCAGCAGGAATCCAGCGGCCGATATCACGCGCCATGACCCGCGACGGAGAATGAATTCCGAGCGCCTTAGCAATCGGCCCGGGAATCAAATTCTTGGCCCAACCCATCAGGGTGTCACGCAGCCATGACCCCATCGACTGGATGCCTTCCCACAGGCCGCGCACCACGTCGCGTCCCTTGTCGAGCAGCAACGAGCCAAGATCTCCAATTCCGTCCGCGATCCGACCCGGAAGCCCGCGCACAAATTCGATCAAGCCCGCGGCTTTCTCGACGACTCCGGACTTGATCGAATCCCAATGCTTGATGATCAAGCCGACCAGAGTCCAGTTGAGAAAGAAATTGACGAGCTGCTGCGGGATCGCCTTCACGAAATCGACGACCGCATTCCAGGCGGCCACGGCTCCCGATTGGATGGAATCCCAGTGTTTCATCAGGATTCCGGGGAGCGAGAAATTCATAAAGATGTCGACGAGGAATCCGGCCACCGCTTTGATCTTGGACCAGATCCATTCCCAGGCTGCGGCCGTCGCGTCTCGGACGGTGTCCCAGTTGGCCACGACGAGCGCGACCAGGGCGACCACAGCGGCGATGATCCAGCCGACCGGGCCCATCGCGAGCACCCACGCGGCAGCCATGCGGGCGGCCTGCAGCAGGCTCTGTGTGCCCATGAGCACCCACGACGCGACCACCCGCACCGCGGCGGCGCCGGCCGCGACTCCCTGTGACACCCAACCGGCGAGAATGCCCGTGTTGGTGGCAAGGAACGTCACGCCGGAGCGGACTGCAGCAGCAGACTGCGCGGCCCAACCTGCCACCGTTGCAGCGGTGGTGGTGGCGGCCTGCACGGCGAGCGCGACCAGCGTCGGCAGCATGATCGCGGCAATGACCCCGGCCGCGATCGAGAAGGCGATGCCGTGGTCGCGCACGAATCCGGTCGCGGTGCCGACCTCGCCGGCCAGCATGACGACCCAATCCGCCGTGGTGGTGATCGCCGGCACGACCTTCGAGCCGAGCACCTCGACGAGCCCCTGCTGCAGCCCGCGCGTGAACTCCGTGAACCGCGTACTCGCGTTGTCCCGCATCGTGTCGCCAGCCCGGGCGGCGGCGCCATCGACCGCGCCCAGACCGGCAACGGCGGCGGACGGGTCGAGCGAGAAAAGCGCCCCGGACAGGTCCTCGGCCTGCGATCCGAGAAGCGCAAAGGCGAGCCGCGAGCGTTCGCTCGGATCCTCGACCTGCCGCAGCCGATCCATGATCTGATCGAGAGCAGCATTCGCCGCCGGCCCGCCCCTGTTGAAAGCTGCGGCCATCTGGTCGGCATTGAGACCAATGGACTTGAGCCCATCGGCCGCGCTGCCGTCCTTGACGCGAATATTGAGTTCCTTGAAAGCGTCGGCGACGATATCGCTGTCGCGCGCACCGGCCTGCAATCCCTGCTGGATCAGACCGAGTGCCTGTTTGGCGTCGACCCCGAGATCCCGAAATTGCGTGGGATATTCATTGAGCGTGTCGAGCAGGTCCTCGGCAGAATTCGCGCCGACCTGCGAGCCACGCACAAGCACGTCGAACGCCTCGTCGGCATTCGCTGCCATGCCGGTTTTCAGCATCTTGCCGACCGCGATCGAGGTCGGCCCGACATCCTCGCCGAGAATGTCGGCAACCTGCTGCAGCCGGCCACCCACCCTGGCGAGCTGCTCCGACGTGGCGTCCGCCGGCACGAGACCCTGCTGCCACAGCGACTTCAACGTCTCGTTGGCAGCCTCGACGCTCTCCGTGTAGCCCTTCGAGTACAGGGCGCCGGCCGCCTTGCCGAGCTCGGCCGACTGCGCGGGGGACGCGCCCAGCTTGGCGGCGAGCAGGTCGGTTCCCTTGTCCTGGTCGACCGCCTCGTGCAGACCGGCCATGACGGCGGCGCCGATCGCGCCGCCGATCAGCACGCCCTTGACCTTGCCGAGTGCGTCGGTGATCCCCGCGCCGGCCCGCTCGCCGCCGCGCTCGGCCTCGTCGGCGAGCTGCTCGCCGAGCTCGCGCCCGGCACGCTCGCCACCCCGGCCGGCCTCGTTCTCGAACACCTGCGCGGTACGGCGGATGCCCGCCTCGACGCGCCGCAGGCCCTGCTCGGCCCCGGAGTCGTCGACATCGATAACGGCGAGCAGCTCGCCCACGGTGAGCGCCAAGAGAGCTCACCCCCAACACCGGCCGCAACCTGCGCCGGATGACTCGCATCCCGGAAACGGTGGTCTTCGGTCTGATGCAGCCGGCGATCTACGCCTCTGGGGGTAGCCCGGTGATCGCTGCGATGTCCGCGGGGTCCTCGATCCGGCGCGGGGTCCGCGCCCAGAGCTCACGGAACCGCGATCCCTCGCCGAGCCCGCCCAGCAGCACGATGAACCGCCGCTCGCTGAGGGCGGCGACCTGCTCGGCGGTCAGGTGGTAGGTACGGGCGAGATCGGACTCGACCGCGGCCCAGTGCGTCAGGACGGCCGACCAGAGCCCGCCGGCCGCTTCTTGCGCTTGGGCTTCTGGCGCCGCGCTGCCCGGTTCGGGGCCGGCGCCCCCGGGGCTTTTCCCTCGGCCTTGGCCGCGGACTGCTCGTCGTGGAGCTCGGCCGCGCGCCGCATGCTCACGCTGCCGGGCCGGCGGACGTTCGCCGCGGCGTAGATCAGCACGATGCCGAGCTGCCGGTCGGTCATGCCCTGCTCGGCCCAGAAGTCGAGGGCATCCTCGCCGACCAGGGTCCGCAGGATCGTCCGCACGTCGCCCGGGTCGGTCGAGTGCTGCAGCCGCTCCATCTGCAGAGTGAAGATCAGCGGCAGTGCATCGGGCAGGGTGTACCGGCGCCCGTAGAGCAGGAATGTTTCTGCTCGGGGTCGGGTGTTCTGCTCGGCGAAAAAGGCGTCGAAGTCGTCGAGGCCGGCGACCTGGTCGTGCTGGTCGAGGTCGAGCTGCTCGTCGTAGTCGCTCACGAGCCACCCCCGGCCGGCGGAGTCACCGGCGCCGTGGTCGGCTTCCCGCACCGGGTCACGGTGGCGGACCAAGACGTCTTCTCGTTGGTTCCGCCTCCCTGCTCCCCGGGGGTGCAGGTGGCATCCCAGACAACCCACTTGGTCTGACTGCGATGCCGCCAGCGCACCGGGTTGTGCGAGTCGACACCGAGCCGGTACGCCCACACGTTGTCGACGTACGCCTGCCCGGCGTCCTGTACGCCGGTCTTGTCCACGGCGTACTTGGACTCAAGCTCGATGGTCGCGCCGCGCTGCATGACGTCCTGCGAGAAGTGCCCTTCGTCGTCGAAGCTGGTCGTCTCCTCGGTCTCCTCGTTCTCACCGGGGTTGTGCGAGAAGCTCGTCAGCATGCCGATTCGCAGCCACGTCTCGGTGCTGGCAGAGATGTCCTGCACCTCGAACAGCCAGCCCCGGGCGTCGATCGGTCGGGTAGTGGTGGCCACAAGTCACCTCCTAGGTAGGGCGGTTGGTGGTTGCCTCGACATCGAGGCGAAAGTTCACGGTGTGTTCGTGCCGGCCGGTCGCGTCGATGCCGATCGGACTCGGGGTCTGCTGCGCCACGCACAGCACGAGCCATGTCCCGCCCGGTAGTTCGATGCCGGCGAGCCCGTGCAGGGCCTCGTAGATCGCCTCTGCGCGGGCGCGGGAGATCCGGGGGTCGGCGGTGCCGCGTACGCGGACCTGCAGCGCGCGCTCGTCCCACCCGTTGAGGGCGTCGGGTTCGCCGGCGCCGTAGAGGGAGAGCTGCACCGCGCGGTCGGGCGACTGCGGCATCGTCTCGATGAACGTGTCGCCGCGGGTGCCGGTGGGGTCGTAGGTGAGCAGACCAGCGGACTGCAGGTAGCGGGCGAGCTGGTCGAGTAGGTCGAGCAAGTGCATCGTCCCCGGAGGATTCGTCGGGCGCTTCGCCGTCGAGGTAGCGTCGACGTGCGGGGCTCGAACGGAAGGAAAGTGACTGATGGGTAAGGAAGTTGAAGACTTGAAGCGGGCGTACGACGCGGCGCTCGCCGATCTCACGGCGGCGCAGGACGAAGCCAACAAGCTGACCAGCGGTGGTGCTCTCATCGCGGGGAAGGACGTTCCGGGCGTACCCAGCGGGGTGGCGAAGAAGGTGTACGAGACCCTCGACAAGGCGCAGGAGGCATACGGCAAGGCGAGCCGGGCCTACGACGCTGCTCGGTGATCTCGGATTCGGCGCGGTCTAGCGGAGCGCCCGCCGCACTGCTGCGGCGATGATCTGCTCGACCGTGCCGGCCTCGGTGACGAGGGGCTGTTCGAGGTATTTCGCGCTCCGGCCGGCGTCGTGTCGGGCGGTCATGTCCTCGTGCACCTTGGCTGCATAGGGGGTGTCGTAGGACACTGCGGCGGTCAGCTGCTCCTCGTCGACGGACGCCACGCCGGAGCGTTCGAGGGTGCCCTCTTCGATGGGCACGAGTTCGCGGGATCGCTGCAGGACGTACTCGGCGGCGGCGAGCAGGCCGCGGGCGGCGCCGGCCCGTTCGGCGCGCAGGACAGCGTCGCCGGTCCACGTGATCCGGCCGCGACGGGGGGTCATTCGCACATCACCTCCGTGTGGGCGGGCACGGGCAGGCCCGGGGCGTCGATGGGTGAGACAGAGATCGGGGTCGTGGCGCGGCCGGATGGCAGGGTGATCCGGGAGCCGGCCGGCACGGCGGTGTCGGGGTCGAGCAGGAGCTGCGCTGAGCTGACGACCTGCCGGCCGTCCGGGGCGCGCACGAGCCGCACAGTGTCGGCGACCAGGGCGGGCACGTCGGTCACGGGCGGGCCGTAGAGGGGCCCGTACGCCGAATCCCCCTGGTACGGCTCGATGGTGATCCGGTGGTGCAGCAGCCACCCCGGTACGCGGGTCACCATGGGTGCACCCCGTGCCCGGTGAGCCCGGCCCGCTGCAGTGCGCGACGGGCCCGCGGGGCAAGGTCGACGGCGCTGCCGGCCGGGCCGGGGCTGCTCGACGACAGGCTGATCGAGCCGGCCGATACGGACGACCAGCGGGCCGACGCTCCGGTGCCGTCCTCGCCCGCGGCGAGCTGGTACTCGACCTGAGCACAGGTGGCGTCGGCGAGTGCAGCCGCGTGCGCGGGGTCGGTGGGCGCGCCGGTGGAGTCGACCGGGTAGCAGGCGGTGAGCAGCGCGGCGTCGATGTCTTCGGCTGCGCGGGTGAGCAGCCGCTCGGCGTCCGCGGGTGCGGGGCGGCCGGTCCATGCGGTGAGCTGCTCGGGGGTGGCGTAGCGGGCCACGTCATCCCCTTACTTGGCGCGGGCGGTGGTCTTGCCCTTGGACGTGGAAGGGGCCGGCGAGCTGCTGCTCGCCGGCCCCGTGCCGGTGTCCTCGGTGCCCGGGTTGCCGGGGTCGTTGTCGAGGTGCTCGACGGTGTATCCGTGGCGCCGGAAGTACAGCCGGGCACCGACGTTGAGCTCGTCGACGGTGGCCCGGCCGGCGGCGAAGAATACGCCGGCGATCGTCTCGTCGTGGTCCCCGTCGGGGGACGTGATCGCGTACATCACTGCACCTTGACGTTCCGCAGCACCGCCGCGGCCCGGGTCGCCTTGAGCGCGACGGCCACCGGCCCGAGCTCGACCTCACCCGTCTTGACGGCGCCGCTCGTTGAGAAATCGGGCAGCCACTGCCGCACGAGCTGCCCGCCGGTGGTCGACACACCGTGGAATCCGTCGGTACCGAGCCGCACGGCGTACAGGTCGGAAAGGCCGGTGATCTGCCCGCCGGGGCCGGCGCCGTCGACGTCGCGGGACTCGACCGGGATCACGGGTGAGGTGCTGCCGGCCTTGTCGCCCAGGTCGACGAACGGCACGCCGTTGTACGTCTCGACGTGCTGCCCGAAGCTGTTGGGGCTGCGGTCGTAGTAGCCGGCCCGTCGGGCGAGCGAGCGAATCCTCGCGATCAGCTTGCGGTTGCCGAACAGCGCGGACGGGGTGCCGTCGAGCAGGGACAGGAACTCGTCGAGGATGTCGAGCGCGTCGTTGGCCTTACCGGCGTCGCTGCCGAGCGTGGCGCCGGTCCAGTCCAGCGACGTGCCGGCGCCCATCTCGGTCGTGGAACCCGCGAGCCCCTTGTCGAGGCCGTCGAATCCAGCCTCGGCGCCCGGGGTCGTGATCCGCTTGCCGTTGATGACCTGGTCGGAGAAGAACGCGTTCGCCGACTTGATCGTCTGGCCCATCTGGAACGCGGTCTCGTTCGAGGCCGCGGCGCCCAGGTTGGCGAGCACGCGGTCGACCTCGAAAGCTCCGCCGAGCGGCGCCAGGTCGACCGTGAAGCGGGCACGCTTGGCCTGAGCCTTGGCGTACTCGGTGCCCAGCACACGGAACGCGGCGGGCCGCTCGGTGACGAGCCGGGTGTAGCCATAGGTGAGGGTCGCACCGCCACCGGCGGGCGACACAGCGTCCTCGAACGGAAGGTTGTCGAGCAGCCACGAGGACTTGCGGAACTCGTCGATCACCATCAGATCGACGTCGTCCTGCGTGTTGAGCTTGGCATCAGCCAGGGTGATAGCCATAAGGGCGGGCCCTCCTTACTTGTTGAGCCGGGCCGAGATCGCGTCGAGCAGCGACGCCGGCTGAGTGCGGGTGGTGGGGGCACCGCGGAACTCGCCGCCGGACCGGGCCGGCGGGGCGCCGGCGGCGCGGTAGAGCTCGGGGTCGGCCTCGACGGCAGCCGTGATGGCGGCCTGCAGGGCGGTGTCGAACTGCGCGTCGGCGGGGTCGAGGGCGGCGACCGCGGAAGCGAACGCGCGGGAGTTGAGCAGCCGGTCGGGGCGCGCGCCGGCGGTCTCGGCCGCCTTGTGCGCGGCGAGCTCGACACGAGCCGTGCGCAGCTGCTCGCTCAGGTCGGCGAGCTGCCGGTCGCGGTCGGCGATCTGCCCGGCGAGCTGCGCGGGATCGGACTCGGCGCCGGCCGCGTCGGGGTTGATCGCCTTGTTGATCGCGTCGAGGGCGGCCTGCAGCTGGTCGCGCTGCTCGGCCGCCTCGGTGGCCTGGCGCTGCGCGTTGGCGAGCTGCTCAGCGGTCGGGCCCGGGGGCGCCGGCGGGGCAGTCGGGGGCTGCGCCGGCTGCGCGGCGGGGTCACCGGCAGCCGGGGCGGACGGGTGCGGGCCACCCTCACCGGAGCCGCCCAGGACGGGCCAGATAGGGCGGCCGTCGCGACGCAGGCCGATCGCCTGCAGGCCGGTGTTCGGGTGTGCTGGAAGTGCCGTTGCGGGCATGGCGGTTGATTCCTCCGGGCGTGCGGGCATGCGAAAGGGCCCGCACCCGGAGTCTGGGATGCGGGCCTGCATGTAGCTGATGCGGCAAGTGGGTTGGATAGTCGTATGACGTACCGATGTGCGATCAGCTACTCAAGGGCGGAAGCTGGAATAGAAGAGCCCTTGTGGCTGTATCGGCGTGGGAGGTGTCTTGGTATGCAAGTGCCCATCGAAAGGGTAAGGCCCGGGATGCGCATCGGCCTTACGCAAGTGGTCACGCGAGTCGAGCAGGTCGGCCCCGATGAATACGAACTGGAGACGCACATAGGTGACCTTCAGAGTAGCTTCGGAATGCCGCCAGCGACGCGGATCTACCTCCGAGGCAAGCTGATCTCAATCGAGGATGAGAGGGATTGAGTCCAAGTAGGAGCCTCTCACCCATCTCCACCGGTAGGGAGAAGGGAAATGTCTTATCCCCCATGGGGCGAATTCGATTTCATCGGGTCCGAGCGCACCATAGTGGATCTCGATAACGAGGAACGCTGCCCTCATCATCCGAAGATCAGGTTAGTTGATGCCAGGCCGTTTGATGACGCTATTGAGTCGACCTGGAATCAATATCACTTGAATGAGTGGAAGGGTATCGAAGATCGCACCAGTGGCAATGCTTTCAATATCCAGCGCCTTCTTTGTCAGACGCTCCCCTCGGCGCGACTCTGCGCCTACCATCTGGGACGAGGAATGGCTGCGGTGCCCCTTGAGGTTATTGGATTTCCGTGTGACCAATATGCGCCCTGGGTGCCTCCGATGAATAGATTGATGGAGAAGGTCACCATTGGGGCGTCGTCATCCTATATTTCGGAAGCTCAAGGGATATTCGAGAAATTCATGGCGGCGGAACAAAGTGGTGGAACCCGGGGGTTCGTTGCTCTCGGGGGTGCAACCGAACCCGTCCGCAGGAAGAAGGTCCGCTGGTGGCAGAGGTAGAACCCACTCGCCGGACGCGGCCACCAGCACTGAGCTGTCTCATCGCGTCAGCTGCTCTAACTCGGTTGCAGGAGTCGCAAGTTACTCGGGTCGGTGGGTGATGGGACGGGCGGTTGCGTAGCCGCGGACCCATGCGAGCCGCAGTAGGGACTCACAGGAGTGCGGGCATACGGTCACCGGCAGCCTGGCCCGGGCAGCGTCGCGGCCTGCTGCCGCGGCTCGCACGGCGTCGGCTCGAAATCCCATGGCACACCCCCTGTCAGAAGCGATTGCGGACGTCGGCCGCGCTCTTGCGGGCGGTGTCGGCGGCGGCCGATCGCACGCCGGTCAGCTGCTCCGTGTACTCGGTGAGCGTGGTCCGCGGACCTACCTCGGCCCAATACCGTTTGAGCTCCTCGGACGCCCGGGCGTAGGCGACGTGCGACGGCCCGCTGAACAGCGAGAGCGGGTCGACGCCGTCGCGCTCCGCCTTCTTGGTGAGCAGGTAGCCGCGGCAATGTTCCTCAGCGTCGAGCCACTGCTGATACACGAACTCGTCGTACATCTGCCGCACCTGCTCGCGGCTGAACGCCTGCCGGTTGCCGGTCTCCCTCCACTCCCGTTCGGCGAGCCACCGCTCGGCCGCCGGGAGGCGGTCCCACGGGTGTTCGTCGGGCGCCTGGTCAATCCACGACCAGTCGTCCATCCGCGTGCCCGGGCGCAGCGCGTCGTCGAGCGCGGCCCGATTGGCGAGCTGCGCCTCGACGTCAGTGCCGGCGGCCGGGGTGGGCGGCGTGGTGGGGTATCGGCGGTCGAGCTCGTCGGCAATGCGCGCGGCCCCGTCGGGGTCGGGGTAGCGCATCGCCCACCCGAGCACGTCGTCGGCCACGGGAGACAGGTCGTCGCGCAGCCGGCCGCCGGGGAACGTCTCGGCGAGCAACTGCCGGCGGTCGGCTTCCGCGGCGAGCTCGGCGAGCTCGTCCCCGGTGGCGTGCCGGGCCCGTTCGGCGAGCTGCCGCTCGGACATGGCGATCAGGTCCTGGCGGGCGCCGGGCAGCGCGGCGTCGATGTCGCGCCGGTCCAACTCGGCCGCGATCCGCAGCACGCCGCGGTCGTCGAGCAGCGGCAGTGCGCGGGCGAGCTCGTCATCGCCGAACTCGACGAGGTTCTCGGCGAGCCGGCCGCCGGGCCGGATGCGGTCGAGCAGGGCCTGCTCGTCGCGCCGGCCTGCTTCGGCCTCGATGCGGGCGCGGTCGCGCTCGTCGAGGCTGCCGTGCCGGATCGCCGCGCCGAGCTGCTCGTCGCTCATCTCGGCCGGCGTCCGGTGGTCGCCGGCCCGCACCCGGGCGGCCTCGACCGCATCCGGGTCGAGCGGCCGACGGGGCTCGGGCAGGTTGCCGGCCCCGGGCTGCTCCCGGTACCGGAGCCGTTTCAGGTCGGGGTGCGCGGCGAGATGCTCGCGCATCCGTCCCTGCCAGTCGCGCACGCGCTGCTCGGCTACCTGCTTCGCCTCGGGCGTGAGGGCACCGGCGGCGCGGTTCTTGTACTTGCGGATCTGCCGTTCGATGGCGCGCTGCCGCTGGCCGGCCTCGTAGCCGGTGCCGTCCGAGCGCATCGGCGGAACGATGGACGTCACGCCCAGTGTGTAGGCGGAAAGGCTGTGCCGGCAGTTGGGGTGCTGGAATCCCGCCTTGCGGGCTTCCTCGACGCTTCCGGCGACCCACACGCGCAGCATGCGGCCGTCGTCGGTGGCGTGCTCGACCTCGACCTCGTGCCGACCGTCCGGGCCGCCCAGGGTCAGCAACTTGCCCTCCCACCGCTTGCAGAGGGGGCACTCGCGGGGGGCGTTGGAGACGATGACCAGGTCGACGCCGGCGGCCTGTAGCCGGTCGGTTTGGCCGGCGACCGCGGCGCGGCCGACGGCGGTCCGCACGGCCATCTCGACATAGCTCGTCATCTGCCACGCCCGGCCGGACCGGTCCACGAAGGATTTCAGGCCGCGGTCGGCGAATCGCTCCATGGCCCGGGCGGCGGCCAGCCGGCGGGTGTCGATGCCGAGCAGGGGAGTAGCGGCGACCTCGGAGACGACCTGCCGGTATCCGTCCTCGACGCCGCGCAGGATGCCGCGATGGGTGGCGGTGACGAGCTCGATCGTCTCGGCGGCGAGCCGGTCGACGGCGCGGCCAGCCGGCGTCGACTCCGCGATGCGAGCGGCGTCGACGTCGGCCAGGGCGCCGAGCTCGGCCAGGCCCGTACGCGCACCCCGGTTGAAAGCCTCCGCGACCAGGTCGTGCACCTCTGTGGTCATGGCGGTGCCGAGCGCGTCGACAACCCCCTGCGCCGCCCGGCGCAGGGGCTGCACGTCCGCCAACTTGGCGACCGCCCACCCGGGCGCCTCAAAACCGTCGGCGAGCTGCCGCGCCACGATGCCGAGCAGACGCTGCTCGGCATCGGCGTACAGATCCCGCACTCGGTCGGCCAAGTCCTCAGCCATCCACGGGGATACCGGCATGTGCACCTCCCCGAGGAGTAGCGGCGTTGTCAGTGCCCCCCGATACCGTCGCGCCATGACGAATGCGGCCGCCGAGTTCAAGCTCGGACAGATCGGCACCCGCCCGGAGATCTGCGCTGTCTACGGGGGTAGCCGCAACAGCGGCGGGATCGTGCCCTCACGCGAGCCGAAGAACATCACTCTGTTCTCCGATCACGAGGTCGGGGTCACCTTCGGATACCACGACGGATGGCTAGCCGAGCACGACGAGCTCGGCCCGGTCTTCGAGTACACCGCGGCCGGTAAGAAGGGCGATCAGACGTTCACCGGCAAGTTCGGCGGGAACAATGCCGCTGTCCTCCACCACGCCCGGGACGGCCGCCCGCTGCGCCTGTTCGTTGCGGTTGGCACCGTGCTAGGCACCGACACGAAGCGGCACCGCTACGTCGGAGAGTTCAAGCTCGACGCGCACCACCCCTACGTCGTTCGGCAGGGACTCGACGAGGACAAGCAGTGGCGGCGGGTCATCGTCTTTCGGCTGCGCCCCGTGGGCACGGTGCAACACGAGGTCGAGGATGAGATCCCGCCGGCGCTCACCACCCTTGCTCGTCTGGTGCCCTCCAACACGACTGAGGGCAAGCTCGTCGCACCGGAGAACAACACGAAGAAGGAGAGCCCGCGCGCTGCTGTGCCGGCGACAGTTGCCAAGCGGCGCGAGGGGGTGCTCAGCGACGCGTTCGAGGCTTACCTCAAGGCGCAGGGACATATCGTGATGCGCTTTCAGATAAGGATCAAGGGCAAGACTGGAACGCTGCTCTCCGATCTGTACGACGTGACGGATCATGTCCTGTACGAGTTGAAGGGCACCTACCGGCGGGAGGCGGTCCGTATGGCTCTCGGGCAGTTGCTCGACTACAGCCGGTACACCCGCACCGACGAGCACCCCGAACCCCCGCGGCGCGCCGTTGTCCTTCCTGCCCTGCCTGATGAAGACCTGCGGGACCTGCTCGTCGAGCACGAGATCGGCATCGTGCATCCCTCGGGCGACACCTTTCTCGGCGTCCCTCCCTCGCTCAACTGACGAAGTCGGGCGCCGGGTCAGGCACGGCCTGCCCGGTCTCGGCGTGAATGCGCTGCACCTCGGCCGCGACGTCGTCGGCGTCCCAATCCGGGTGCACAGTGCGCACTTTGGTCTCGGTGCTGATCGCCTGTGCCTGTGCCAACAGGGACAGGGTCTGCGCGGTCGACGTCGGGTCCTCGGCCACGGCCGGCCCGAATGCGACCGCAGGCCGCTCCGGAGTCAGGGTGGAGAAGCCGAGCGCGTGGTCGAGCTGCAGCAGAGCCTCGGTGATGTCCGCCAACGCGGGTGAGGCGTAACGGACTTTGGCTTTGCGGGTCACCATGCTGTCGTGCGCGCGGGCCTCGACCTCGGTCGCGGTTGCGGCCGGCCCGCCGTCGAGCCCGAACGTGGACGGGCTGTAGCCGGCGGCCTCGACGATCTGCCGCACCAGCGCGTCAGAGGTGGCCTTGTGTTCCTCGACCCTGATCGCGAACTGGTTCATGGTGATGCCGGCGCCGGCCTCGGTCGGCGGGATGTCCAGCGTTGCCCAGACCTCCCGATCCTCGTCGAACGCTGCGCCCTGGCCGGGGCCACGGTCGCGCAGGTATCCGGCGGGGACGATGAGTCGGGCGCGGGCGAGCCGGATGTCGCGCATCCAGCTCGACCATGTCTCGTCGAGGGCGTCGCACAGATCGCGGGCCGGGCCCTGCAGATCGGAGCGGCCGAGCGGCGAGCCGCGGTGAACGCGGTTCGGGCCGATGTTCGGCCAGTACGCCGCGGTCAACTGGCCGATGCCGGTCTCGACGGTGCCGGACGGGCCGAGCGAGTCGACCACAGCGGCCGTGGTCGGATGCTCGGTGAGCGGCACGGTCCGGCCGAGATTGTCGGGGGTGCCCAGGTACAGGCCGTGCTCGATCCGGCCCCGCTCGTGCCGCTCCAGCCGGCGCAGCACGGTCGCGCCGGTGCGCTCCAGCTCCTCCCAGAACGTCACGGCGACCATGCGGCCGTATCGGAACTCGGGCAGCGCGGCATCGGCGTGCACAGAGGTGAGTAGCGGGCGGGGGCCGATCTCGGCATCCCACGCTGCGACCAGGTACACCCCGCCGAGCGCGGCGGAGACCTCCGCGGCCTCCAACAGCACGCGGTCGGCGTGCTCGTCGAGCAGTTCGTCGAGGCGGCCCTGCAGGGTGGTATCGGACACGGTCAGCCGCGGCGACTCCCCGAACAGCAGCGAAGCACTCTTGCGGGCGACGTCGGCCGGCATGGGGATGTGCAGGCGGTTCTCGCGCCGGCCCGGGACCGGCGTCCGGTCGCGCCCCCACAGCCGGCGCCGCCCGTCGCTGCGCTGCGCCTGGCCGCGGTAGACGGTGGCGAGCCGCTTCGGGTCGCCGGAGTACCACGCATCATCGACGGCCATCTCGGCGAGCGCGGGCGCCCACTGCCGGGGCGGCCACGGTGCCCCGTTGTCAGGCAGCGGCATCGGTCGTCACCTCCGGTCGCGGTAGTAGGTGGCGCCACTCGTGCGCGGTGGAGTGGACGGCGTACCGCAGTGCGTCGCAGCTGTGATCGCCACGCTTGAGCGGGCGGTCTTCGCCGGCCGCCGCGGCGGCGGCATCCCACACGTAGTCGGGCAGTTCGCCGAGCAGGCCGGCACATGAGCGGTGGACGCGCAGCAGGTCGGCGCCGAACGCGGTCGCAACTGACCTGATGCCGTCGAGCACCTCGTTCCGGGCGCGGGTCACCCCGGGGTGCCCGTCCTCCCACAGTTGCGCCATCATCGACGCCGCGCTCGGGTCGAGGAACGTCCACTCGGGTTCGATGCCGAGCCCGCCGAGCCACCCCTGTAGGGCGGCCGAGTACTGCGCATCGGTCATCTGCCGGCGCCGGGCCCGGGAGTCGTAGCGCCACTCTGCGCAGGCGTAGAGCAGGCCGTCGTCGCCGAGCCCCAATAGGACGGCGGAAAACGGGTTCGTGGTGCCGTAGTCGATGCCAAGCCAGTACCGGACGATCGTGGGCAGCTCGTCGACGACGTGCTGCTGCTCGTCCCACATGTCGTAGATCGAGCCCTCGGCGACGACCCACGCGCCGTCGAGCATCCTGCGTTTCCACAAACCGACGTACTCGGCCGAGAGGGACGCGACGTAGTCCGGCGACAGCGAAGGATTGTCAGCGAGCTTGAAGTGCCAGGCACGCAAGTTCAGTTCGGCGGATCGGTCGAGGTAGCCGACCTTGAGCCAGTGCGCCGGCGAGTCCGGGTTGGTGGTCGCCAGCAGCTTTGCGCCTTCGACGGACAGGCGGGCGAGCAGCTGAGTCCAGAAAGCCTCCGGGAGCAGCGTCGCCTCGTCCACGTACGCCAACGCGGCCGTCAACCCTCGCAGCCGGCCCTCGGCCCGGGCATCCGCCGCGCCGATCAGATGAACGGTGCGGCCGAGCACGGTCGCCGTGGTGGCGCCGCGCGTGTGCCGAATCCGCGCCGAGACTGGACCGAACAGGGCGGCGTCGGTGAGGGGTTCGAGCACGTTGCGCTCGATCGTGGCCAGGTTGCGCCCGACGATGACGATCAGACCGGACGGCGGTGCCTCAGCAACGGCCAGCAGGAACGCCAGCAACGAGGCGACCGTCTTGCCGGACCGCACGGCGCCGTGCCAGATGTTGATGCGGGCCTGCGCGCGGGCGATGCTGCGGAGCTGCTTGCGGGACAGGGGGAGGGCGGAGAGCACGGCTCACCCCCCGTCCGCGGCCCCCTCGTCCTCGTCGGCGGCGAACGCATCGCGCAGGCCGCGGGCAAGGTCTGTGAGCATCGACCGCACCTCGTGCCCGGACGTGCCGGCGTCGATCTCGGCGAGCCGTGCAGCGCTGGTCAGATATCCGCCGATGGCCTGTGAGTGGTGGCGTTCGTCCGCGGCCGGCGGGTCGTCCGAGACGACATCGATTGTGTCGCCCGTCGGCAGCAGCTCGACTCGCACGTAAGCGTCTGCCTCGATCCGGTCCAAGTTGGCTGCAGCCCGCCGGTACAGGCGGGCCGTCAGGTCACGGCGCAGCGCGGCGAGATCCTCCTGCCGCGCCGCGGTCGCCGGCGCCACCCGGCTGCCGCCGGTGAACGCAAGCCCCTCATCACTGGCGATCTTGGACACGGTCGAGCTGCTGCGCCCGATGGCGCGGGCGATCGCGTTGCGGGACTTCCCGTCCGCATGCAGGCGGCGGACCTGCTCGCGATCCTTGTCGTTGATCGGCTCGCGCATGGGTCACCTCCGTTGTCCGACGTCGGTCTACTCCGCATGGGAGAGCTTGAAGGTGCGCGCGCAGTTTCGCACGCAGATAAATAAGTAATGCATCGTAATGCTTATCAGCAACGAAGGACTTTCGGGGTATTTGCCATTGAATCGAAGGTCTGTGGGCTACCCGTGCGGTGAGGGCTATGCAGAGCGAGGGCTTGGCCCGCCTGGCAATCGCAGGATCGCCCGCTGAGTCGATTCTGATCATGAATTTCCGGGTGTCAGACTTGTTCGCGGAGCGGCGCCGCCCCATCGTCCGGCCGATCAACGGCCTTGAGAGGGGAGCTCTTTGCATGGAAGACGAAACCGGACAGGCCGCGGGTTGGTCCGCTAGCGACCAGACGTCAAGCCCGGTATCCGAGATCGTGCGAACGGTGGCGGCAGCTGCCGTGATGATTGCCATTGCGGTCACGCATCGGGAGCTCGATGCGGCATCCGGGGCATTGCTCGGCTCGGGCTTCGCTGTCATCGCGGCTCAGCGGCGCGGGCGCAACGAGTAGCAGGTATGACAATGGCCCGTCGCTCGGGGGAGGGTGACGGGCCGTAGCTCTGGGGCGTTCCGGGCACGCCGGAAGCGCCTCCAACTCTAGATCACGGAAAGGTAACGGCGCAAGCCTGTTCGGCCGCCCGGGCTCAGCCCTGATCGAGCGTGGCCAGCACACCTCTCCGTGCGGCAGCTGCGCCGTAGGGCGGAAGGGCGCAAGCGTGATGCGAGCCCTTGGTCGAACTGATGGCAACCCTGGTGGCGCAGGCGGGTGTATGCCACGACGCTGTGATACGGCGGTTCTGTACATGGGTAAAGACTATGAATGATCTTCAAACATGTGCGCAAAGGCTGGGCTGACGCGCGTGACAGGGCGCGGGCGCCCCGGGCTGCGACGAAGGCCTCGCCGGAGATGGAGGCGCCCGCGCAGGTCGCACCACCGAATGTGGCGGATCAGCTAACCGAGGCTGGTCTTAAAATTTATGAGACGGAGAGGCGTGATGAGCAAAATACCGCGGCCCTGATCGTTGCTGTAACAACGGGCACCCTTGCTTACTTCGCTGCGGCTTCGGCATACCTTGCCGACGAAAAGAGGCTAACCAAGATCTCTCCCGATATCCTGATCGTTGCGCCTTTCCCGCTCCTCATTTTGACCGGGTACGTCACGTTTCAGTATGCTGCCTCTAGAGTCAGGCAGTCCTATCTCATGAAACTTGAGGCGACGCTATCCAAAAAGCCCTGGGATGAAGATGTTAACTTCCCTGGATATGTGACACTCCATCAAGGGATTTTCGCCCCGAAGGGCGTTCTGTGGCCGTTTGCCGCCCTAACGGTTCTCACGCTCATTTCGCATGTGATTATTGTCGTGGGGTTTACCGGATATGCGGCATATGTTGCACATAGGGAGGGGGCAAGCGCGGGATGGTTTTGGTTTCTTGTGGGGTTCTATACCCTGATGATCATCGTTAATACCGCGGCCGCATTTATGGTGCTTGCCTTCACCTTCTTCCCATCAGGTAGGGAGCTGAAGACGCTTAGGCGAATTGCTGTAGGCACGGTGAGTCGCGAGCTCTCGCGGTGGGCCCAGCTTCCCCAGGCGCCTGTCAGGAGCAATTTCATCGGGAGCGCATGGGTGCTGAGGAAGTTGCCTCCATGGGCTACAGGTCTGATCGCTCTCTCCTTTGTCCTGATTGTGGGAATTCTGCGGCTAGCTATCGAGGGGCGTTATTATGACTATGCACTTTCTAGCTTGCCCGGCGACTTCTTGATCGCAATTGAATTGGCGCTTATTGGCCGAATGCTCCGCGATGCAGGGGGGTCACTGCCATTGGCGGGGAGTGTTGCCTGGCATTCTATAGTCGGCGCCACCAGCCTTGCCGTAGGTATTGTGCTTTATGTCCGCTCGGGTTTGACGGAAGAGACGGTCGCCAATAGTTATCACAATCTAGTCGTGGTGCCTATTTTGAGCTATTCGGTCATTTCTACTATTCCGGTGCTGCTTCAGGGGAAGCGTTTGAGGGCGCTGACTGCACTTGTATGCCTACTGGCATGGCTGGGGTTCTTTATCTACGACGTCTCGAATGGGAATCTTCAAAAAAATAGTCCAACCAAGGGCAGCAGGTCAGTGCCATATCAGGTGGACCCATCTGGAAGAGGAGCCATCGAGGGTGGGCCGGCAATCTCTTCTCTGCCTCGGTTCATGCGCGGTGATGTCCAGCGCGCTGACCTAGAGCCCAGCTAGGGATGCCGTACCGTTCCCGTAAAGCGATGGCAGGCGCGCCGCAGGAAAGACTGCTGGAGCAGTCGTAGGGTCGGTGATGATCCGGGTGAGCTGCTCGGCGAGCTTCTTCTCGGCTGACATGATTACAGCTTGTACGGGCAAGGGTTCGCCAAAACGGGCCCGGGCAAGGCGCCCGGGCCCGCTGGTTGGGGGTGCGCCTCTCGCGCTGCGGAGGGGGCGGCGGTCGGCTCGTCGAGGGCGGCGAGCAGGTCGAGCAGCTCGACCGCCTGCCAGAGGCGTCGCTCGCGGTCGTCGGTGACCACGGGCGCCGAGCGGGCTGCAGGTGGCCCGCGAGCTCTGCGCGGGGAGGTACGAAAAGTGAGCTCGCCGGCGACCTATGTGATGTTCGGCGACTCGAACTAGTCTTGCCAATGGGCAGTGTTGGGGTGCTAGGGAGACGCGTGGAGCTAGAGAACAAGATCGCGCTTGGCTCTGCAGGGGTCGCGGTTGCGGCGGCTGCGGTGGCAGGTTGGCAGGCGTGGCTCGCTCGGCGCTCTGCAGAGGCTGCCGAGCGACAGGCAGCGGCGGCTGAAGCGCAGATAGTGCTCATGAGCAAGGAGCGCGACGAGCGTGACAGTCCGCGGTTCGCGGTCATCTCGGCAGTCATCGACGACGACGACAATGGCCAGCCGATCGCCCGGCTGGAGATCCAGCAGACATCGGGGGTGGAGCTGAGGCGTGTACAACTCACTGCATCCGGTGAGTATGTGAGGGGTGATGCAAGCCCCCGTCAGTGGAATGGCTCAGTCCAGGGTGGCACTGTTCATGTTGAGTTGGACATCGAGTGGCGACACGTTGAACCCGTTGAGTTCGAGTTGAGGTTCAACTGCGTGGGTGCTCGGGATCAGCGTGAATGGACCACCCACGCGCGGGGTAGGGCTAGCCGGGTGCAGCCGTCGCCCACTGGGCAAGGTGCGAGCTATCGCGCGTATCGCCAGCAGCATCATCGCCCGTAGGCCATCGTTTGCGCTCTCGGCTGGCCCGGTTGCCAGTCAGGCCCGCCGACGTGCTCTTCAGGTGGCAGTGCTGCGCCCGAGCGCCTCGACGAGGTTGAGCAGGTCGGCGACGCCCCACACGCGTTGCCTGTGATCGCCGAGCGGCACGGGTGCCGAGCAGGCCGGCCCGGTGCTGCAGGTGACCCGTGGGGTGCCGTGCGGGTGGGTGTGCAGGGTGAGCTCGCCGGCGCACCAAGGGCACGGCCGTCCCTCGATCACCTGCTCGCGCGGGTCGATCCGCAGGGCCCGCAGCACGAGCCGCTCGGCCTGTCCGGCGACGCGCACGGCCTCGCGCTGCAGGTGTTCGGGCAGCAGGCCGAACAACGCCGGCTCGCGGGTGCGGTCGCCGCGCGGCTCGGGGGCGGTGTCCTCGTCGAGCAGCCGGCCCTCGACGAACAGCGCGGCCCAGTGCAGGCCGTGCCGGCGGCTGCCGGGGTCGGTGGGGCTGCGGTAAGTCCAGCGGCGAGGGTCGCCGGCGTCTACCTTGTCGACCCCCCACCGCGGCGGGCGCCCGGGGGCGGACACGAGGCGCCGGCCGATCGGGCGCTGCACCGCGGCGGCGAGCGTGTCGGCGAGATCGAACAGCAGACCCTCGATGCGCACCGCGGCGTCGAGCGCGTCGAGGTTGGCCGGCGCCGGGTGCTGGCGCAGGGTCAGCGGCACGCGGTCGACGACGTCGAGCAGCTGCTCGTCGCCGGCCTGCTGGCGGGCGAGGTGGGCCGAGAGCTGGACCGGCGGCCACGCGTCGGCCGGCGGTTGCTCGATCGCGACCAGCAGCGCGCCCCACTCCTCACGGACGGTGCGCAGCTGCTCGGCCGCTCGGCGAATGTTGGCGGTGTGGTACACGGTGTGATCTCCCAATTGTGTTGAAGGGTAGGTCAGTTGGTTGGTCCGGGCGCCCCTCTGTGGTGGTACGGGGCACCCGGGCCGGTCTAGGGGCCGGCTGTAGGTGGGCGGCGGCGCGGGCCAGTGCCCATCCGTCGAGCAGCTGCTCGTACGCCGGCCCGGGGGTTGCGGGCCGCGTGCCGGCGGCGAGGGTGGCCTGCAGGCGGGCGAGCTCGACCTCGGCGAGCCGGCCGCGCTGCGCCCGGGCGAGGGATCGCTGCAGGGCGCGCAGCCGCTGCTGCGCGATGCGCCGCAGCCGCATGTGCCGGCGGGACCACTCGCCACACCACTCCCGGTACTGCGACAGGTCGGCGATGCCCGTGCGCAGCAGCTCGGCCTCGGCCGGCAGCAGCGCGGCGCGCTCGGCGCGGGCGACCAGGTGTAGCAGCTGCTCGATGTCCGGCCGGGCGCCGGCGGTCGGGGCGCTCACTGCTCACCCCGGGGGGCAACCAGGTAGGAGACGACGAGCAGCCCGTGCTCGTCGAGCCGCAGCTCGGCGTCGGCCGCGGCACGGCCCGCGGTACGCAGCTCGGAGCGGACCACGTCGAGCAGCTCGGCAGTGTCGGGCAGGGATACGGGGACGTCGAGCACACGCTCGGCACGGGTCACGGTGACCAACGAACGAGGGGGAACAGATACGGGCTGTGACCTTTCGGAAGGGGCGGCGCGGACACCCGCGCGCATGGGAGACGCATCGACCGGTCGCGGCGGGAAGATCAACGAATTCCCCTACCCTGTGCGACAGTTCGGGCCCTCGGGTTGCCTCCGTCGCGGGGCACGGGAGGCTGCACCATGAGGCGCTCGACGGCGGCGAGCTCCCGCTGCCGGTCGACGAGCAGCTGCTGCTCGGCCTGCTCGGTGGCGAGCCGCTCGGCTGCGCGCCGCGCCCGCACGATCGCCGGCCCGTCGAGCCGCTGCAGCAGGCGCCACGCACCATGGCCGAGGTGCTCCTCGACCAGGACCAGCGCGCCGGCCGCGGCGAGCTGCCGCGCGACCCGCGCACACCGGCGCCGGTCGGGGGAGTCGAACAGCGTCGGCCGCTCGGTGGTCAGCCACCGGGCGGTGAGCCGGCAGTTCGACTGGTTGCCGATGTTGCGGGGGCTGTTGCGGCGGTGGCGGGACGTCATGCGGCACTCTCCTGTCGGGCAGCCTGCTCGGCGGCCTGGTCGAGGCGGGACGGGTGGACGGTCGCGCGGCGATGCCACGTGCTGGCCCGATCCCCCTTGGCGGCCGTGCGGCGCCTGCAGGGCTCACCGGCCGGCGCCCGGCACCACGAGCAGGCGACGGCCAGCGCATCCGGCCGGCCGGCCGCCGCGGCGGCCTCCCGCGCGGCCCGCACCGGACGGTGCGGCGCCAGCGCGGCGGCGGCCCCGGCCGGCAGCGCCCGCCCGATCAGACCAGCGACCGACGGGTGCGGCCCGCCGGTCAACTCCCGCGAACTGGTCGGCTCGGCCCGCCCGGTGGCCACCGCCTGCCGCTGCGCCCGGATCGCGGCCTGGTAGGCGGTGACGTCGTCGGGGTCGACGGCGGGGCGCGGGTCGGTGTGTCGGCCGAGCAGGGCCCGCCGGTGGGCGGCCCACGGCCGGGTGACGTCGACGGCCAGAATCGGCCACGGCGACTCGGCCACATGCCGGCGCACGACGGCGGCGGCGTCCCACCCGTCCGGAGCGGTGGCCGGCACGTCCTGCAGCAGCTCGCACCAGCGGCGAAGCTGTGCGACCGCCTCATCGGCCGTGTTGTTCGCGGTCCGCGGGTCGAGCTCGGCCACGTAGGCGAGCAGCGCGGCGACCTCGTCCGGGGTCATCGGGTACCCCCTCGGGCGTTCATCTCGGCGAGCGCGGCCTGCAGCAGCTCGGCATTCCGGTTAGCCGGTGGTGAGGGACGGGAGGCGCCCCCGGGGATCGACCGCAACGGACCGCGGGCCGGCCGCTCCCGGGCGATCCACTGCTGCCAGTCCGCGCGCCACTGACCGGCCGTGCGCTCCGGCGCAGTCGCGCGGTGAGCAAGCCACTTCGCGGTGGCTGCGTCGAGGCCGTCGAGGCCGAGCCGCTGCAGGTGGCCGGAGACCGCGGCCCACCCGATCAGTTCGTCGTCGGGCTGCCAGTTGGGAGTCAGAGCGCAGGTGACGGAGGACCCGACGGCGGCAGAGCCCGTGCGCGCCCGCGCCCGCCTCTTCTGGTTCCCTCCCGTTACTCCCTGTTCCCTCTGGTTCTGGGGTGCAGAATCCGCACCCCCACCGGTGCAGGAACTGCACCCCTGCCCTGCAGAATCCGCACCCCCACCGGTGCAGATTTCGCACCCCCCGCTCGACGGGGGTGCAGTTTCTGCACCGTCGTTCGAGTCGGCACCGGGCACCCACCCGACGGCGAGCGGCAGCCGGTAGACGCGCTCACCGCGTGGCCCGCGCCGGCCCTCGACGAGCTGCAGCTCGCCGGACTCGATCGCCGTGTCGACGGCGGCGACGATGGCCCGCTGTGAGGCCCGGGTTCGGGTGGATAGAGAGCGGGTCGAGCCGTAGGCCGTGCAGTTTGGGCCGGCGTGCTCGGCGAGCGAGAGCAGCACCAGGCGGGCGGTGCCACGGGCGGTGGACTTCTCCCACACCCAATCGCGGGCGGCGTGACTCAACGTGCTTTCTCCCTTGGAGCGTTGGGGATGGTTGGGGGATCGATCCGGCCGGCGGCCGCGGCCGGCGAGTGCGAGCTGCAGCGCGGCCCGCACGAGTACGGGCGGGCCGGCCGCCCGCACGGGGTGCGGCCGGCCGCGCACCTCGGGCTCACGAGGCGACATCGACCGCGACGAGCTGCCCGGGCACCGGGCCGAGATCGGCAGCGACGACCGGCTGCGCGGCGGTTCGGCGCCGGCGCGGTCGAGCAGGCTCGACGGTGGTCGGGTAGGGGTGGGCGGTGCCGTCGACGGCGAGCTGCAGCGGCGCCTCGACGACGTCCTCGACGCCCGGCCGGCCGCTCACGCGGCGGCCCTCGCCACGGCGCCGGCCTTGGCCTGCCCGATGCGGGCGATCAGACCGAGATACCACCGCGGTTCGCCGGCGGCCTGCGCCGCCCGCCACACCTGCCGGACCTGCTCGGCATCCTCAGCAGCGCGAGCCGCCGCCAGGTAGAGCGCGGAGGACCGCGGCAGCGCGTGCACAGTCATAGCTCGCACTCCAGTTCGATTGAGCGGCGGCCGGCAACCGTGCGCGCGGCGAGCTGCTGCAGCTGCTCGCCGAGCTCGACCGCGGTCCGGTAGGACAGATCGGCACCGAGCAGGCCGTCGGCGGCCGGCAGGACGTCGAGCAGCTCGGCCCGCAGGCGCCGCACCACGGCGGCCCGTCGCCGGCGGTAGGACCAACGCAACAGCGCGGCCCGCATCCCGCGGCGGGCCCGGTCGCGGGCGGCGTCGAGAGCGGCGCCCGACCAATCGCGGCCGTAGTCAGTGGCAGTGGGGTCAAGGGTGCGCGACCGGTGGTGGTCGGCCGCCACAGCGAGACTCCGCAGAAGCTCGCCGACGAGCTGCCCGTCTGTGGCGTAGGCCCGGGCGACCTGATCGAGCAGCAGCTCCGCGGCATCGGTGACGTCAAGGCGAACGGTGTACCCGTCTGCGTGTAGCGACGCCCGGATCACCGGAGCCTCACATACACGCGCAGGCGGCCGTCGGTCTCCGGGTGGGCCTTGGAGACTCGCGCGATCGAAAGGGACGGGTTCGCCCGGAGGGCGGCGAGCACTGCGTCGATGAGCGAGGGATCGGCAGTGATCCGGAGGTGCCCGGTGCAAGGCTCGTTCATCGGGCACCCCGCGGAATGAGGTCGGCCGGGCCGCAGGCCGGTCGGGACGCCGGCAAGACCTGATGCATGGCCCGGATTGCTTCGAGGTGCTCAGGGCCGAATCGGACGTACTTTCCGTACTTCTCGTGGGGAATCCGGTTGATGTTCCGGCGCAACCACGTCTCGGGCAGGGATAGAGCCGCTGCGGCGCCGGCGTAGTCGTGTAGGAGAGCCATCCACGCTCCTTCGCGTCGGTTCATGTCGCTTCCGTTCCGCTTCGCGACGCTACACCTTCGCATTCGCGAACGCGAATGACTTTTGTGCGCATTGATGACGGGCGTCCGGCGCCCATTGGGCCTTAGGGAGCGTATTTGGTCGTGATCAAGGATTGGTCTTGGTGAGGTCCTTGATCCAGATCATCGAGGCGCGGAGGTGGAGGCCGGCGAGGTAGCTCTCGGGTGTCTTGTCGAACCGGGTGGCGATGCCCCGCCAGGCCTTCAGCCTGTTGATCAGGCGCTCGACGGTGTTGCGGTCCTTGTAGAGCTCGGTGTCGTGGCCGACGGGCCGGCCGCCCTTGCTGCCCTTCTTCTTCCGGTTGGCGGCCTGGTCCCGCTTCTCCGGGATGACGGCTTTGATGCCGCGTCTGCGCAGGTGGGCGCGGTTACCGCGGGAGGAGTAGGCCTTGTCGCCGGCGACCGCGTCGGGCCGGGTGCGGGGCCGGCCGACGGGCCCGCGAACGCGGACCTTCGCCAGCACGGGGATGAACTGCGGGCTGTCGGCGGCCTGCCCCTCGGTCAGGACGATCGCCAGGGGGCGGCACTTGCGCTCGCCGGCGATGTGGACCTTGCTGGTCTGCCCGCCTCTGGACCGGCCGAGCAGTGCCTCCTTCAGGCGGAGCTTGCGTCTGCGCCGGACACGTCGCCGCTCGTCCCGTTCCGGGTCGTCTGCGGTGTCCTGCCCGTCTTGTTCCTTCGGGCCTCCCCCTTTTGCCGGGCCTTCTCCGCCTCCTCGGCGGCCTTCTCCAGGTCGGCCAGGGTGTCCGGGTCGAGGTGCATCCCGGCGGCGTCGTGATGGGCCCGGACAGTAGTGGAATCCACGCTGACCAGGGACAAATCCACCTCACACCGCTTCGCGGCCTCCGCGATCGCGCCCTCCAGCAGGGCCTCGAAGACCCCGGCGTTACGCCACTGCCGGAAGCGGTTGTGGACCGTCGACCAGGCGCCGAACTCGCTCGGCATCTCCCTCCACTGGCCGCCGGTCCGAAACCGCCAGATCACACCCTCGAACTGCCGACGCAACCGCTCGGGGTACGGGCCGTACTCGCCGATCGGCAGGTACGGCCCGATGAACTCCCACTCTGTGTCAGTCAGTTGCACTCGCGTCACACCACACGGTCTAGCGGATCAGGCGCAACCACGAGGGCAAAACCCGCAGATTGATCACAACCAGATACGCGCCCTAGTTGGCGTGTTCGCCGCAATGTCGGCCCGCGCTGATATGGGATTACGGGGTGCTGACTGTTAGCCTCGTTCGCGAACGCGGCAGGGCGTTGTCGAGGCCCCACCGTCAGTACTTCGGTGTCGTCGCATGACACCGGAGGAAGCGTGCGAAGGGAACCGGGGATGTCCAAGGGTGCAGCGGGCCGCGATGCCCTTACTCAGATGGTGCGCGCCGCACTAGACCGGCCTGGCATGTCCTATCAAGCACTTGCAGCTGTCGCGATTGACCCGCAGACCAGCGAGGGCGTCGGCGCCACATGGCTGCACAAGCTGGTGAAGGGAAATGTGGCCCGCGCGCCGGAAGCGCGCGTCCTTCGAGCCCTGGCCGCCGGGCTCAAGCTGCCGCTGCCAGAGGTCCAGAGAGCGGCAGCTGAGCAGTGGCTGCAGTACACCAGCACCGAGCTGTCGGGACTTCCGGAAGACGTGCGGGTCATCCTCGGCCACCTGGAGGGCATGGCGCCGGACGATCTGTCCCGAGCGCGGGCCGTGATCGAGGCGCTCAGCGAAGGGGCGGACGGCTCTTCGCCGGATGCGTCCTAGTTAGTACCGATACACACCTCTCACAAGATCAGATCATCCTCGCCTCAACCGGTACTCGGGCGTAAGGTCGAACAAGCTTTTGGGCGGGTGTGAAGTTCCCCCTTGGAACTGGACAGCGGGTGCTTACGCTGCGGGGGTGAAGTCGTGCTGCAGTCTGGCTCGGGTTTCGAGTGGGGTGAGGTACC
>NZ_JBIURH010000047.1:0-56750 GCF_044740765.1 Kitasatospora sp. NPDC088346 | reverse complement strand
CCCGCGGAGCGGGTAATGCAGCGGCAAGCCGCTGCATATTGAACGCCTTCGCTTCGCTTCGGCGGAATTCGCGCGCCAGCGCGCGAATTGGATTCCGTGAACGGAATCTTGATGGTGTGTCAATTCGCGCAAGCGCGATTGACGGAATATTGATGGTGTGCCATTTCGCGCAAGCGCGAATTGGCAGGGATTCCCGCAAGCGGGAATCCGGCTGACTGGGAGGGGTGGGCGGCTCGGGCGTGATGCACTGTGTAGGTTTCGTTTTTGGCTGGCACCACCCCTGTTGACGCCTTGTTCGATTCCGGCTGCGGGTCGGCGCGTGGTCCGTGGCCTGATCGTGCCGGCGGGCCTGGTGCGGGGCCGGCTCCTTCTCCGGGTGGCGTCCGCGGGCGGCGGCCGGAGAGTGCGATCGACGTCGTCCGCACTGCCGTCCTCGCCTTGACGGTGTGTCAGTGTACCTCGTCCACGGTGCACGTGGTGCCGATCCGGGTGAGGATCCTCGATGCGGCGCAACCCGCCGGGCGGCTCTTGATGCGGGATGATGCACTGTGTAGCTTTTGAGTTCTTGGGCCACGTCCTCCGGGGTGGGGGTCCGCTTTTCGGTTCGTCGACCGCTCGGCTCGTGTGCGTGCCCTGGGAAGGGAATTCAGAAATGGCTGTGAGGCTCAGGCCGCATCAGGTGGAGATGGTCGAGGCGATCGTGCGTGGGTTCGACATCCCGCCGGGTGGTGTGGTGCCGGCCGGCGGGATGCGGGTGACGGCGATCTCGCCGTGCGGGAGCGGTAAGACGATCAGTGCGGCGTCGGCGGCGCTGCGGATCGCGCGGGACGGGCGGGTGCTGGTGCTGGTGCCGACGCTGGACCTGCTGACCCAGACGGTGCAGGAGTGGCGGCGGGTGGGGCACGAGGGGCCGGCGGTGGCGGTGTGCTCGCTGCGGGACGACGGGCTGCTGTTCTCGCTGGGGGTGCGGTGCACCACCAACCCGCTGCAGCTGGCGCTGTGGGCCGGCAGCGGGCCGGTGACGGTCTACGCCACCTATACCAGCCTGGACGTGCTGGAGGCAGCGTTCCAGGGCGCCTACGGGCAGGCGTTGGAGCCGGTGGACCTCGCGGTGGTGGACGAGGCGCACCGGACGTCGGGGAGTCTGGGGAAGGCGTGGGCGGACATCCACCGTCAGGAGGTGATCCCGGCGGTGCGGCGGCTGTACATGACGGCGACGCCGCGGGTGTGGCAGGACCGGGCGGGGTGGGAGCCGCGGGAGGGGGTGCGGGATCCACTGCCGGAGGAGATGGCCGCGTCGATGGACGATGAGACGATCTTCGGGCCGGTCGTATACAGACTGACCATGGGGGAAGCGGTCTCCCGAAAAGTCCTGGCGCGGTATCAGATCATCGTGGTGGAGATCCCCGACCCCTACCTCACCCCGGAGCTCCTCGGCGGGGCCGAGCGCAACGAGGAGCGGGTGCGGGGGCTGCGGCTGGGCGCCACGCAGGCCGCGATGATGCGTACCGCGGCCGAGCACCGCCTGCGGACCATGATCACTTTTCATCACCGGACCGTGGAGGCGGAGGCGTTCGCGGCCGGCCTACCGAAGGTCGCGGCGCAGCTGCATGCGGACGACCCCGGCTTCTACCCTGCGCCGGCGGATGTGTGGGTGGACTGGCTGTGCGGCGAGCACCCGGCCGAGGAGCGGCGCGAGGTGCTGGGCGCGTTCGGTCGTTGGCCGGGCCTGGCGGTGCTGTGCAACTGCCGGGTGCTGGGTGAGGGCGTGGACGTGCGGGCCGTGGACTCGGTGGCGTTCCTGGACCCGAAGGGGGCGCCGGTGGAGATCGTGCAGGCGATCGGGCGGGCGCTGCGTAAGAAGCCGGAGGACGACAAGCTGGCCTCGCTGGTGGTGGTGTGCTTCACCCGGCCCGGGGAGAGCGAGGAGGACATGGTCACCTCCGCGTCCTACCGGCCGCTGGTGCGCGTGTTGCAGGGCCTGAGGGCGCACGACGAGGAGGCCGTGGACGTGCTCGCCATCCCCACCACCAACACCCCCAACGCCGCCCCGGTGCGGATCGGGCAGGCGCCCGGTGAGGGCGAGCAGGAGAGCCGGCTGCTGGTGCGGTTCTCCTCCACCCGGGACCCGTACTTCCTGGCGGACCTGGTGTCGTTCAACGTGATCGACACCGAGCGCCTGGACTGGACCCGTGGCTACATGGCCGCCAAGGCCTACCGGAAGCGCGAGAAGCACCTGCGGGTCCCCTACGAGCACAAGGAGGCCGGGTATGGGCTCGGGCGGTGGATCAGCGCGCAGCGCCGGGTGCACGGGGCCGGGGCGATGGAGGGCGGCCGGTACAAGCGGCTCGAGGCGCTGGGGATGGTGTGGGACGAGCAGGAGGCGGTGTTCGAGGAGAACCTCGCGGCGGCGCGGGTCTGGTACGCCGAGCACCGGACCCTGGCGGCACCGCGGGGGGCGGTGGCGCTGGATCGGGCGGTGGGGCAGTGGCTGTCGAACTGTCGGCGCCCGGGCGCGTTGGACGGGCATCCCCGGCGGGCCGCCGCGCTGGCGGCGGTCGATCCGGACTGGAACCCGGCCTGGCCGATCGCCTGGCAGCGGCACTGGGCGGGCGTGGCGGTGTGCCTGGACGGCAGGGCGGCCCTGGCGGATCTGCTGCCCGGGGTCACCGTCGACGGCGACGACATCGGCCGCTGGCTGGAACGCCAGCGCCGCCCCGTCACCTGGCAGGGCCTCATGCCCGAACAACGCGAACGCCTCCAGCGGCTCGGCATCCAACCCCACCCACTCCCCCAGCCCCGGGGCGCAGCGGCGGCCGGGCAGCCGGGCGCGGCGGGTGTGTCTGGTTCGGCGCCGGGCGCAGCGGCGGGCGCTGCTGGTGGTGGCTTGGGGGCGTTCGAGCGGGGTGTGGCGGCGCTGCAGCGGTACGTGGAGCGGGAGCAGCGCGTCGTGGTCCCCCGGGGCCACGTCGAGGTCCTGGAGGACGGCAGCGAGGTGAAGCTCGGGGTGTGGCTGTCCAACGTGAAGAGCCGCCGGGATCGCCTCGACGCGGCGCAGCTCGGGGTGCTCGCCGGGCTGGGGCTGCCCTGGGCGGCGGTGGTCGAGGCCTGACGGATGTTGGTGGGAGTGGCCAGAGCACGCCCGCGCGATGTTGGAAGTCCGGAAGAGGAGTTCCAGGTCGTCAGGCGCTCGTCGCGTTGGTGTCACTCGTCAACGCGGTCGGATGTGGCGGCGCTGAGGAGGCGGGTGTGGGGCTTGGGGTTCGCTGCGCCGGGTGAGGGGGCTGTGGGTGTCGGTGTGCTCTGACAGGATGGCGGTGTGCCTGATTACGACCTGAATCGCCTCGGCTCTCGAGCGTTCGAGCAGATGGTGGTGGCACTCGCCCGCCGGGAACTCGGGCCGGGTGTGCGGGTCTTCGGCGATGGCCCGGACGGTGGGCGTGAGGCGACGTTCGAGGGGACGATCAATTGGTCCGCGACATCGGAAGGGGTCGCCCCTGCGCTGGATGTCTGGACGGGTTACACCGTGTTGCAGGCGAAGTTCCAGGTCAAGCCGAAGGCGACTCCGCGTGACAACGCGCTCTGGTTGCAGCAGGAGATCCGGAAGGAGCTCGATCACTGGCTCGAGGCGGCCAAGAATCACACCCGGCTCCGGTTGCCTGATTACCTGATCTTCGTGAGCAATGTCGAACTGTCGTCGGTCGCCAGGGTGGGTGGGATCGACAAGATCGACTCGTTCGTGAGCAGTCATCTGGAGAAGGAGAGAAAGCCGCACAGTCGTTTGCGGGTCAAGGGGGTCGTGATCTGGCATGCCGACCAGATCAGGTCCATGCTGGACGCCCACCAGAGCGTGCGCTGGGCTTTCCCGGGGCTGCTCACCGTCGGCGACGTGATGTCGAGGCTCAGCCCGGAGCGGGTAAGCCTCGGATCGTTGGAGGCGCGGGACCCGCTGCGGGAGGAACTCCTGCACTCCCTCAAGGCCGACCGGTGGGTGAGGCTGAGTCAGTCCGGCGGGCCCGGCGACGCGAAGCTGTGGCTGGACGACATTGCCATCGACCTGCCGGCGGCTGTCGAGGCTGCGGACGGCGGCACCGTCCAGGCGGTGCGGTACGTGCTCGAACTCGGAGACATGGTGCTGCGCCCCCGCGAGCCTGACCGTGTCAGGCGCCCGAACCTGGTCCTGGTGGGCGGTCCCGGACAGGGCAAGTCCACCCTCAGCCAGCTCATTGCGCAGGCCTACCGCACGGCGATGCTCACCGACGCGGACACGGGACCCGGTGCCGAGGAGATCTTGGCGGGCACGCGGGAAGCCATGAATCGGCTCGATCTGCCGGTGCCGGGCAACCGGCGTTGGCCGACGCGGATCGACCTCGCCAAGTACGCCGAGGAACTGGCTTCCGGCGCAGAGGTGAGCTTGCTGCGGTGGATCTCCCGACAGATCCTCAGGCGCACCGACCGGGACGTCTCGGCACAGGCTCTGCGTGACTGGTTGGCGGCGTGGCCCTGGGCTCTGATCCTCGACGGTCTCGACGAGGTCCCCTCGCAGGCGGACCGACGTCTCGTCTATGACAAGATCGACGAGCTGCTCACGACGGCCGAGGACCGTGATGCGGACCTTCTCGTGGTGGTCACCACCAGGCCGACCGGCTACGACGAGCGCTTCTCAGCGGACACGTTCCGCCATCTCTTCCTGCAGCGGCTACCGGCCGATCATGCCGCGGCGTTCGCGCGGCAGATCACCGACAAGCGGTTCACCAACGACGACGAGATGCGTTCGAAGGTCGGCGGCCGGATGGTCGACGCGTCACGCGATCCGGTCACACTGCGGCTGATGGAGACTCCGCTCCAGGTGACGATCATGTCATTCATCGTGGAGAAGTTCCCCACCCTGCCGCCCGACCGGTTCACTCTCTTCAACCTGTACTACCAGACGATGTTCGAACGGGAGGTCGCCAAGGACATTCCGATCGCCCGGTTCCTGTCGCAGCACCGGATTCACATCGACCGGCTCCACGAACAGGTCGGCCTCACCCTGCAAGCAGCCTCCGAGACGGCCGACGGGGCGGAGGCCGCCATGAACCCCGAAGATCTCCACGCTCTGGCCGTCGCCCGGTTCGTCTCCCGCGGGTTCGAGCCCGCCCAGGCCGACCGCGGCGCCACTGATCTCGTCAGGGCCGCCACCCAGCGGCTGGTCCTCCTGGCCCCCCGCGACGGTGGCGTCGGCTTCGACATCCGCACCCTGCAGGAGCTGATGGCCGCCCGTGCCCTCACCGAAGGCGACGACCTCCAGGTCATGGCCCGGCTGCGCCTCATCGCCCACCACCCGCACTGGCGCAACACCTGGCTCCTGGCTGCCGGCCATCTCCTGCTCGCCTCGGAGCGCTTCGAGAGAAGCCTCCTCACTCTGCTCAAGCAGCTCGACACCGACTCCCACCGCCTGAACGGCCGCTTCCCCACCGCCCCGTCCCTCGCCGCCGAGATCCTCGACGACAACCTCGCCCGCGACCGCCCCCGGTTCGAACGGGGTCTGGCCCAGTGTCTGTTCACCGTGCTGGACCACCCTCCCGTCAACAATCGCATCGGCCTCGGCGCCGCTCTCGTGCGCCTGGCCCGCCCCCCGCATCGCAGGCTCGTCTTCGACCGCCTCCACGCGGCCGCCTCGGCCGGCGCTGCACAGCGCGCCGCCGCGGCACTCGTGCTCCAGGGGATGCGCCGTGCTTCCCCCGACCCCGGCCAGCGGGTGAACATCGACAACGCCTACCGGCACCTGGCGCTGTCCCAGGGCGAGGCAGCGGCCGTGGAGGCGTGGCTCGATGCCAGGCAGACTGCAGGCGAGGCGGCCCGGATGTCCACGATGGCCGCGCACCTCGAGGCGCTCGTCGAGCCGTACGGTCTGTCACCCGAGGATCGGCAGCTGCTGCACACCGGTCTTGCGGTGCTGGGCGACAGCCGGTTCAAGCTCCTTGACGATGCCCAGGAAACAGCCGTGCCCAGCCGCCGGCCTCCCGGTCGGCCCGAGGCGCTCCTGACGGCACTCCGACGCGAGGACATCGCGCAGGCCCTCGAGTTCGCGCTCGAGAACGCGCCGTCTTCGCACTGGGCCATCGAGGCCACGCTCGGCTACGCCTTCAAATCCGCACAAAACCGGCAGCCCGTCGGACCTGCGCTCCTGCGCAGCATTGCCGAGGCCAACGCCTCAGCCGACGAGGCCGACGGCTGGTAGCAGGACGGAGTCCCGGGGCACCGCGCTGGCAGCTCCACCGCGTCCCGGCCTGAGCCGCCCGCGAAACAGGACAAGAACGACGCGCAGCAGCGCTTCGAGAAGGGCTGCTGCGGGGGGATGGTCATAGGCGAGCCGGGGGCGACGGTCCCACATCGGGGGGCGGGCCTGGTCGGGCAGGCAGGTTCCGGGCCGGTCGGGGCGGAGGTAGCCGGGTGCGGTACGGCCGTGTGCCAGGAGGTTCTTCGCTCTTGCCCGGCGGGGATCTCTCGGTTCCGGGAGCGCGCCGAAGAATTTCCTGCTGCGGGGTTGCCGGGGCTGCGGCGCCGTCACATCGGCAGGTGCGGCGGTGCGGTGGGGGTGCTGCCCCGGGACGGCAGGGCCCGGTGGGGTCGGTGCACGGCGAGGTGCAACTGGGCCCGTGGGGTCTACCTTGGCCCCATGGTCAGCAGCGTTGAGCCCACCGACACTGAGAATCAGCCCACCTGCACCGGGTGCGGCCGCACGGCCAGTCCCTCCCCGGGGTGGGTGTGCCCGGCCTGCGGCGGCACGGCCCGTACATACCGGCTGAAACCGGCGATCGTGGTCACGAGTGCGCGCCCCCTTGGCATGGAGATCATCTACAACACCGGCCGCCGGTGGCAGAAACGCTGGCGCGAGGTGTTGGCCGGCCTCGCGGAACTGGAGAAGTGGAGCCGGGGAGAGGGCGATCCCGGCCTGTCCGGGGAGCAGCGCAAGAAGACGCCCGAGCAGTTCAGCCTGGACTGCCTTCACCTGAAGGACTGGCTGATCAACGACCCTGCGGCAGCGGTGAACAAGAAGACGGTGGAGGACCACGCTCACGGCAGCCCGTCCATCAGCCTGGCGATGGCTGTGGCCAACACCGACAAGCACCACACCCGGCGGCCCGGGCAGACCACCGCGTGGGTGGCCAGAGCGGTCACCCCCGCCGACGGCAGCGGAAGCGTGTCCTTCCTCGTGGAATGGCAGAAGCCGGACGGTTCGAGCGGCAGCACGGACGCTCTGGACATGGCCACCCGGGCCGTGAGCGACTGGCGGTCGTTCTTCGCCGCCCACGGCCTGACCGAGTAACCCCGCGCCGGGGACCAGGGGCAGCCGGATACGACCGGACCTGAAAGGCAACCCGAGGTGGGACATCACCGACCGCCTCGACACCGATCTCCCCGGCGAGGAGGCCGGCCACACAGTCCGTCTCGTCACCCGGGTTCAGGAGGCGGCGGGCGGGCGACCGGTGGTGTCCAGGAGGCGGGCCTTGGCCGCGGTGAACTCTTCGGGGGTCAGGGCGCCCGCGTCGGCCAGGTGCTGGAGCTTGGCCAGTTCGTCGGCGAGCGAGGCTCCCGGGTCGGCGGCGGAGCCGGTGGAGGATGCCGGCCGGTGCAGGGCGGCGATCGCCTCCTCGACGGCCGCGCGCAGCTTCTCGAACGCCGGAGCCTGGTTCTTCATGACGAGCACGCTGTTCTCATCCTTGATCGCGCTGCTGGTCTGCGCGCCGAAGGCGGAGCGCCGCTCGTTACCGCCCGGGACGGTGAACTGGATGAAGCCGTTCACCAGCAGCCCCGGCGGCTTCCACTGCACCGCGGTGATCTGCGCGATCGGGATCCGCTTCTCGCCCTTGCCCACCGACGTCCGCGCGAGGAACCCCTTGCGGGTGATCGTCACGTACTCGCCGTCGAAGGCGACGTGCCCGTTGTGTCCCTTGGCCTCGATCACCCCACCAGCATCCGCCACCCATCCACCCCACGCACCCGCGCCGGGACACAGCGCGAGCCGGGACAACGGACGTGCCGGGCGCAGCGAGGCGGTGCCCGGCACGAGGCGAACGCCCCGGACTCGGGAGCCGGCTCGCATCCGGCTTGCGGTGGCCGCCCCGTGGCCAGGGTGGGCGACCGGGAACAGGGCGGGGCGGGGCGGCCTATGGCGTGGGGGTGGGCCCGGTCGTGGTGGGCTCGTCGGGGAGGCCGAGCGCGGCGCGTAGGAAGGTCGCGTAGCTCTCGAGGGCGTCGGTGTCGGCGGGCCCGGGCGGGAGAGCCATCGCGATCTTTACCGCAAGGTCCTCCTCCCGTGTGACCCCGCCGACGGCGACGAACTGGCCCCAGGCCCACCAAACGGGGTGCTGGAGCATCCGCCGGACCGCCTCGGGCTCCATCCTGAGCGGGATGTCCTCCTGGGACGCGATGCCGAGGATGCTGCCGAGAATGGCGAAGCTCTGCAGGGCCGTGGCGTGAAGCGTCGTGCGGGCGGTACGCAGGAGCTCCTCGTCGGACGCCGCTTCCACCGCCGCGATCATCGACTCGGCGTCGAACACGACGGAGGGCCAGGGGCTGTCACCGCGCAGCAGCGCCTGGCTCTCCCGGGCGGCGACCAGCTGCTTCATGGTGTCCGTCTCGTCCTCGGACAGGCCCAGGGCGAGGCCGAGGGATTCGGCGATCTCGTCCTGGCCGACGGCGTCCGGCCCGCCGGCGAAGAGCCGCAACCCCGCCGCCATCAATGGGCCCGGCCGCTTCCACCGCGGCATCCGGGGGATGTCGTGGAAGTCCAGGTTCTCGTCGGCGGCCAGGTCAAGGAGGACGGCGTGGGTGTCCGGCAGCCGCCCGGCCACGGACTCGGCGCGCCGGCCAGCGGTGGCCAGCAGGGCCTCGGCCCGCGCGTCGTCCGCCTCCTCGCTCGACAGGGCGGCGCCGGGCGGGTGGCCGGCGCCGGACGGGGCGAAATCGGCCACCGCACGGCGCAGGGCCCCCGTGACGGCATGGCGCAGGGCGCCGGGCGAGGAGCCGTCCATGCTCTGCGCGAGGGGTCCCACGAGCGCGGAGGCGGGGGTGCGGCCCTGCCGGGAGGTGCGGGCGAGGGCCTCGGCCCGGGCGAGGGTGGCCGGCAGGAGCCGTGCGCGGGTGCCACGCCCGCGTCCGAGACCGGTACGGGGGTGGCGGGGCAGCGATCCGGCGGTGCGCCACCGCTCGAGCTGGGACACCGTCACGGTGACGCCGCGGTCCGCGAGGGCCTGGATCAGTTCGGCGTCCGCGCCGGAGGCAGGGGTTCGAGGCACCTCGCGATTACAACCCCGCGAAGTGCGCGGCTTCAACACGCGTGCGGCATGAGGTCATCAGGTGTCACGAACCGTCCGGTGGAAGGACCTCTCCTGCTCATGCTCCACAGTCTTGTGAACGCGAACGGCACGATCCCGTGTGTGGCCATCCTCGCGGCCCTCGCGGCCCATCTGCGCCAGCTCACCCTGCTGGCCGGGTTCCTGGCCGCGTTGCGCGGTGCCCGGGGCGCGAGCCGCGCCGCCATGTTCACCGTGTTCGCCCGGCACCTGACGGGCGGCCGCCGGGGGCCGCAGATGTAGGCGAGCCGCGTGTCCCACGGGCAAGGCCGGAAGCCGCAGCCCAGGGGCGGGCGGTGTGAGGCATCGCGGTCCGCCGGCACGGCGAGGACCGGTCCCGGCGCTTACGGTTCTGGCGTGAGCGAATCTTCGGACCCGACGCTGCGGCGGCTGAACCGGGACGTCCTGGCCGTGCGTGGCTGGCCCGCGTTCGGCGGCATGTTCGACCTGCTGAACGAGTGGCCCGCCGATGTCCCGGTCCGGCAGGGGGTCTATGTCTTCCTGGCGGCCGGGAAACGGATCGGCTATCCCGTCGGTGAGTCGTCGATCGTCTACTTCGGCAAGGCCGAGCAGCAGCGGGGGATCCGGGGACGGGTCGGCTACCACCGGGGCGTGATCAGGCGCGGTCCCGACGAGCGCTGGCCCGGGCATCCGGCGCACGAGTGGTTGATGGCACGGGGCGGGTTCTGCCTGTACTCCGTGGCGCCGGACGATGCCCGCCTCGGCAGTCCGTCCGACAGTGCCCGCTGGATCGAGCGTCGGCTGGCCGGAGCGTTCCAGCGGCTGCACCGCACCCGCCCGGTCGGCAACGGGATCGGTGCCTGACGGTCCGGCAGTGGCCGGGCCGGCGCGGCCCTCGGGCGCAGGGTGTTGCCGTCCTGCGTGGGTGTTCGTGGTCGCCTGCCGGTCCGGATGGTGCCGGGCGTCGATCAGTCGCCGGCGGTGTCCTGGCACATCAGCTCGTCCACGTCGAGGAGGAGAGGCGCGGGCTGGAGGGTCTCGGTGTTCTCCGCCCGGCCGTCGAGGTTGGTGGCCGTGCGCTCCAGTGGGTGGCCAGGGCGGTGGTGTGCCGCTGGTCGGCGATGACGGTCACGGGGTCGAGCAGGACGTGTCCGTGGGCCCGCACGTCGACGGCCGGGTACCGGATCACCGTCGAGTCGGCGGTGGACTCGATCTCCGGCCAGCGTGCGATCGGGCCGGCATGACGGGCACGGTGACGGCGTAGAGGTTGGTGGTCTCCTCCAGGCAGCCTGCGAGACGGATCCGGGCCTGGGTGAAGCCGTCGAGGGCATCGGCCGGCCTGCCGCTGGTGGTCGCGCTGGCCGGGCTCGGCGCGGGCACCGCGCTGACCACCCTGCTGGCCGCCGTCACCGACCAGGCCGGTGACAGGGGTGGTCATGCCCGCACGCTACGCCCGGCCGCCGACAGCGGGCGCGGAGTTTTCCGGCGGCCCCGGAGCGGGTCGGGCGTCACCGCCCTGCCGGCCGGCCGCCCGGCCCGTTCGGGGCCGCCGGTGGCGCGGACTACGCTGGCCGACACGGGACTTCGAGGGGAAGGAAGCGTCCTGGGCGGAGCCGGGACACGCGAGGGCGGCGGGGGTGACGGCGCGCGCGTCTTCATGGCGTTGCCGGCACCACAAGCGGCGGACGGCGGCCTCTTCGAGCGGTGCCTGGCGGATGTGGTCCGGGTGCTGGGCCTGGACGCGGTTCGCGAGCCGGACACCGACAACCGTATGTGGGGCCATCGCATCCGGGCGGCACTGCGCGAGGCCTGCAAGCAGGAGGCGGCCTTCCCCGAGGAGGCGTTCGAGGTGCTGCTGAGCGCGGCCGTGAACGACCCGGGCCCGAGCTTCAACCGGTGGTTCGTCGAGGCCGCCCTGAACGCCTTCGGACGCGGGCGGGTCCGCTCCCTGCTGACCGGCTACCTGCGGGAGGGCACGGACGCGCAGCGCGCAGGTGCCGCGCGGGCCTGGTACTGGACGGCCCTGCGGCTCGACCACCCGGGGATCCGGGTGGCCGGCCACACCGAGGACGGCGCGGAGCCCGACGACGCCTCGGTCGGCGTGCGCGAGTGGCACCAGGCGGCGCTGCGGGAGTTCGTGGACAACGAGGACCTGGACGTCCGCCGCTGCATCCTCCCCGGCCTGCCCCTGTACCCCTCGGCCTACCCGGCGCCCCTGCACCACCTCGTGGACGAGGCGATCGCGATCGCCCGGTCACACCCGGACGAGATCTGCGGCACCGGGTCGAGCACCAGGTCCGCGACTGACACCGGTGGCGGCCGCCGCACCGGGCGCAGTGGGCGGTTCCCCGTGTACGCACGCCGTCGACGCGGTCAGGCCGCTGTGTACGGGGCGGATGTTCGGCTCGGCTACCGGTTGCCCAGTTTGGGGGTCAGGGTGCCGCTGCGGCGCATCGGTCCGCTGTTCTCGCTCCACACCGGTTCGCCGCAGCGCAGCAGCGTCCATCCCTGGCGGCGGGCATCAGCTCACCGACGCCGCCCGAGCAGGCGCGTGACGAAGGCCGCCCGTTGGTCGAGCAGGCCCCGTTCCCGGTGGGCGTCGCTGCGGTGTCCCTCCGCGCGGGCGGATGCGTCCTGGGCGTCCCCGTCGGCGGGCGGCGTCCAGTGCGTGGTGGAGGGCGTCGGCCTCGACCTCCTGCGGCGACCGGGGGGACGACAGTTGCTCGTTGACCGCGGCCAGGTGGGCGCGCCACTGGGGCAGCATCCAGCCCCTGCCGGCGATGGTCGCCTCGGTCTCGGCGATCAGCTGGGAGACCGGCGACGGGCAGAGGAAGACGGAGAGACGCCCGAAGGCACCGAAGGTGCAGTGCGTGTAGTCGGCGGCCTGGGCGATCTGGGCGCCGAACTCGGCGGCGCCGTTGATCTTCTCGGGGAACTTGAACTCGACACCGAGGATGGGCTGCGCGTCGAACCAGCCGGTGGGGTCGATCGGCCGCAGGACGGCGTCGATTCGAACTGCTTCTCCGGTGGGGTACCGCCCCGTGACTTCCCGCTCGATGTGGAAGTGGGCCGCGAGGACGTCCAGCACGCTGTCGGCCATCTCCCGCTCGCTTCGGTAGACGCCTGCCGGTGGTGCCACGAGGTCCCGGTACCGCACCCGTCCAAGGGTGCCCGGCACCACTGACACCCGGGAGTTCGCCAGGGACATCCGTCGGGGCGGATGGTTGCGTGGCCGCCGGTGCTCGTCACGGGTGGGCTCGCGGGGTGGGGCGGTCGGGTGGGGTGCGGGCGGTCGCGCCACGCAGTCGCCGGCCGCGGGTGAGCCATTCTTCGGCTTCCCGGCGCTCTTCCGGAGTGACCCTGTCCCCGGCAGCGTTCAGCGTCGTCGAGAGCGAGCCCAGCAGGTGCGTCAGGGTGCGCGGGCCCAGGCCGGTGCCGAGGCGCCTCAGGTCGCGGAGGATGTCCTTGACCCGACGGTGCGCGGCTTCTGCGTCCCGTCGGCTTTGCCGCTGGGCTCCGGCCAGCGCGGCGGCTTCGTGTTCCGGCTTGGGTCCGCGGTCCTGAACGGGCTGCCGCTCACGGTTCTCGGCGGCCTGCCGCGCGCCTTCCGCGGCGGCCTGGCGCTCACGGTCCCTGGCTTCCTGGCGCTCCCGCAGGGCCTGTGCCTCCTGCTGGCGCCTATGGGTGTTGAGGAACCGCATCGCGGCGGTGACGATGTCGTTCTCCTCCTGGGTCCGGCGCTTGAGAGCCCGCCTGTCCACGCGCGCCAGCAAGGTACGCACCGTCTCCACCGCGCCCTCCTCAACGGCCCGGTGCAGTTGCTCGAGAACCTGCGCGCGTTCCCTCCGCTCCCCATCCAGCCAGGCCCGTGCCCGCTCCAGCGCGGCGGCAACCGGCTCGGCGCCGGTCCCCTCGTGCAGGCCGGCCGCCTCGATCTCACGGCACGCGGACAGCACGGCGAACCGGGAGCCGGACCGGATGGCGGCCTCGATGCGCAGCGCGGGCGGCGTCCGGTCCTGTCGGCGGGCGGGGGCGGGCGGCCGCCAGAGTCCTTGGCCGGCGGGGGTGGTGCGGGAGCGGGTGATCCGCTCGACGGCGGGCGTGTGCAGGCCCTGCGGTGTCATGGCGCAGTCGCCCAGGGCGAACCATTCGGTGTCCCGGGTGAGGGCCTGGGTGCCGATGCGTACTCTCCGGGCGGTGCCGACACTGTCGAACCGCACCCGGTGCACGTACCGGCGGCCGGCCAGCGTCCGGTCGTCGACCGGGACGGACATGCCCAGGACCGGCTCGAGAGTCTCGTCGTCCCATACCGGTGCCACCGCGCCGTCCAGGTGCAGGCGCAGCCCGCGGGCCTGGGGTTCCCAGTGGATGTCGACGATGGAGCCGAGCGGTGTGCCGTGGCGGACGCTGGCCTGCTGGCCCTCGAGCCAGTCCCGCGCCGCGGCGGTCGCGTACAGGTGGTCGGCGCTGGCCACGTCCCGGGCGCGGCGCTCGCACACGTGTGTGCCCGTCGGGTCGGGGAAGTGGGCGAAGTGACACACCCGGTCGGTGTACAGCTTCGTGGTGAGCCGGCCGCCGCAGCCTCCGAGCAGCAGGCCGCACCAGAAGGTGTCCTCGGCATGCCGGCGGCGGAAGGCTTCCACCTCGATCGCTTCCAGTGGCAGGAGCAGCGGGGCGTCGGACTCGGCGCCTCCCCGCACTGCGGTCTGGATGCGCCGCGTGTCACCCGGCAACGCCCCACCCCCAAATGGCTCGCGGAGCCCTCATCGTGCCACCGCGCCCGGTCCACGGTCTGCCCAGCGCCACAAACCCCCACGCCGGGTGGCCCGGGTAATCGGCGGACCAGAAGGCCCGGGGTGAACCCCTAGGGCGTGCGGTGCCGGGCGCAGCGAGGGACCGGCGGGCGGGCGGCGCCGGGTGAGGTTGCGGGGCGGAGAGGGCAGGATTCGAACCTGCGCGGGCCCCAGGGGACCCTGCTCGGCCATCGCTGGCCAGGCACCCGATGAACCGCTCCGGGCACCTCTCCCGGCCAGGAGTCCCGATCGGCCCCTGACGTGTTCTCAGGATGCCCCGGTGGCCTGACCGGGTGCTGACCGCCCACTGACCGACCCGGCACCGGGTGGCGGCGGGCGCAGTTGCTGCCGGCCCGTTGGCGTGATGCCTGGCCGGGCCGGGTCAGCTCGGTGAGGACGTGCTCCGAAGCCGGTTGAGTGCCAGGGAGAGCAGCAGGACGACAGGTCCCGGGACCATGAGGACCAGGGCGGGCGTTCCCGACAGGGGTACCAGGGGGCCGAAAAGCAGCGCGGCCCCCTGGGCGCCGCTGCCCGGTCCGGCGGGCCGGGCACCCTACCCGGCGGTCCTGCATGGTGCGGTGGCGCTCTACCCCGCGTGGGCGCGGGGCCGTGCCGGGGCCGGCTTCCAGGCAGGCGCGGGCCCGCGGCAACAGGGCCCGGGCACGGCGCAGGTGACGGACCACCTGCGGCAGGAGGGCGCCGCGGAACCGGTCGGCGGCCCGGAGCTCGGCGGCGGCCCGCTCGAGGAGGTCACCGGCGTGGTGAACGGCGTGGCCGCGGGCGCTGGCCCGGTACTCGACCGCGAGCGCCTGCGCGGTGTCGGCGAGCTCGCCGGCGCCGGGGTCCTCCAGCGGGTCCGCGCCGAAGAACACCAACCCGTCCGCCAGCTCGGCCAACAGGCCGTCCCTGCGTACCGTCCACCACGAACTCACGCTGTGATCATGCCCCATGACGGGCCGTATCGAAGCGTGAACAGGTCAACCCGCCCTCGGCGCGCAAGGCGCACGACCGGCGCAGAACCCGCTGCTGCCCCGGGCCGGCGTCCGTCGGTCCGGGGCAGCAGCGGGTTCGGTCATCCGACAGGACCGGGCGGCGCCGGCGGTCAGGGCGCAGCGGTCAGGGAGGGGCGGGCCCAGCCGGGCGGGCTCCGGGCGCCCGGGCCGGTCGGGGGCGCGGCGGGGATGGTCCGGAACGGCAGGGTCACCTTGGCCCCGTGGCCGGCAAGCAACCGGCGACCGTGCGGGCCACGGGCGCGGGCGCGAGCCGTGAGCGGGGCAGGTCCTGCGGCGGTCATCCGTCCTGGGCCGGTGGCCGGGGTGAGGTGGGCACTGGTGGGCTCGGTGGGTACCGGCCGGGCCGGACGGGACGGCGCCCGGGTGGGCTGACACCACGAAGATGCGCCCGTCGGCACGTCAATCCCCGCGCCGGCGGCCGATCCCGGGCGTCACGAGCCTGCCGGCACCCGGCGGAGCACGCGGCTGATCAGGCAGCAACCACAACGGCCGGATCTGTACGAACGGATTGCCGAGGATGGGTGGGCGTGATCGGTTGCGCCGGTCGGTCTCCTAGGCTCGCTGCACGGAGGCGGCCGGTCACCGTCCCTCCTGCCCTGATGCCTGTGGTGCGGCGGGGCCCGTGCTCCGCCGATGAGGAAGATGCGAGGAAGAGATGGCTTCGACGCCGAGTGAGCCCTACGGGACCGTTGTCAGCGCGAGTGGTGTGGAGGTCCGGGAGTACCCCAGTACCGACTCCAGGGCTGTCGGCGCGCTCCCGTCCGGCACCAAGGTCGGCCTGCGCTGCAAGGTCAGGGCCCAGAACATCGACGGCAACGACATCTGGTACCTGCTGCGCGACCAGCCCGGTTGGGTCACCGCCCGGTACGTGGACAACACCGGCACGGTGAAGCTGGCCGGCGACCTCGGCTGAGCCGGGGACTCGCCCCGGGGTGGAGCGAGAACCGGCGGCGGACACCTGTCACGGTGAACCACCGGCCGCCGAGCGGCGACGCTGCGGAGAGCCGACACCCGGCACCTCGGGCCCGGCGGCCCCGCACACTCCCCCACGCCGGGCGCAGCACGACCGGTCCGGCCGGGAGTTCGGCTGCTGACGGGCCGCCGTCGCACCGGGCCCCTCACCCCGGTCACCGCCACCGGGAGCGCCTGCCGCCCGCCGGGACGGACGGCGGCCGGGCGCGGTCGTTCCGGCGTCAGACGGACCCGGCCGGCTCCGGGCCGTGGGGTGGGCGGGTGCGCAGGTCGGCGTGCACGGTCTTCCCGTAGGGCTCCGGGGTGGCGCCCCACTGGCCGGCGGTGAGGTGGTGGATCAGCGCCATGCCGCGGCCGGACTCCGCATCGGGTCCGGCGTCGATCAGGCAGGGCAGGGTGCGGGATCCGTCCCGGACGCTGATCCGCACCCGAGCCTCGGTGATCCGCTCCACCGTGACCGCCATGCTCCTGTGGCAGCCCGTCCTCACCGCGTTGCCGGCCAGCTCGCTGACGACCACCTCGCCCGCATCGGCCAGCTCCTCCAGGCCCCAGGCGGCCAGCGCGGTGCGGACCAGGCGGCGGGCCTCGGCGGCGGAGCGCGGCTCGTACGGCAGCAGCGCCTTCATCACGTCGGGGGCCGGCGGGCGGGCGGCGGCCGGTTGCGCGGCCCGGACCGTCGCCGGCGGCCGGGCGGCGGCCCGAGCCGTCGGCGGTATCGCGGGCCGGACGGTCGCCGGTGCCGTCGGCGGGCGGGTGCTGGGGTGCGTGGCCACGAAGCTCCGGAGGGCGTTGCGAACGCGGTGGTGGCGCCGCGCAGGCCCCACCGGGGGAAGGACCCGCGCGGCGGCCCCTGACACGCCGCCCGCTCGTTGCGGCGGGTCGGGTGTCCGGCGCCCGCCGCAGCAGGCGACGACACCGACCGTAGGCGGCAGCCGATCCGGCCCTCAACGCGATTGCGGGTGATTGCGGGCTTTCACCCCAGGGAGTCGATCGCGGCAGTGACCAGGGCGCGGGCCGCAGCCCCGTGGACGGCCATCGCCGCCAGCGCGGCGAACGCGCGGTGGTAGTCGGCGAGTTCGCGGGGCTGGGTGACGGTGACCTCGGCGGTCAGCGTCTCCACCGACGCCTGGTCGTTGTCGAACAGGTAGAACGCCTCCAGCGGCCACACGGTGCGCGGCGCGGTGAACGGGATGATCCCGAGCGAGACGGAGGGCAGCGGCATCACCGCGAGCAGGTGGCCGAGCTGACCTGCCATCGTCGCCGCGTCACCGATCCGGTAGCGCAGGACCGTCTCCTCGACCAGGACGACGAAGCGGTGCCGGCCGTCGTGCAGCAGCCGGCCGCGCTCGGTACGGGCCGCGACCGCGTCCGCCACGTCGTCCGGGGTGCCCTGGAACGCGGTGATCGAGCGCATCAGGGCGGTGGCGTAGGCGGCGGTCTGCAGGAACCCCGGCACCACGTTGGAGACGTACGCCCGGCACACCGAGGTGTCCTGGTGCAGGGCCAGGGTGCCCTCCTGGACCTGCCGCATCCCCGTGCGGTGCAGGCGCCGCCACTCCAGGTACATCAGCTCCACCGTGCGCAGCGAGGCGATCAGGTCCGCGGCCTGGCCAGGCGCTCCGCAGGCGGTGCACCAGGCGCGCAGGTCGTCCTCGGCCGGCGCGGACTTCCCGCCGAGGATGCGGGAGGTCTTCGCGGGGTGCCAGCCGCAGCGCGCCGACAGTTCCTTGCCGTCGATCCCGGCGTCGAACATCAGCTCGCGCAGGCGGGCGGCGAGCGCGGCGCGGGCCGCCTGGGCGCTGGAGAGCGGGGAGGTGGGCATTGGGCTGTCCGTCCGGCGTGACGACGTGCTGCGCACTGGGTGCGTGCGGGGCGTGCGGGTGGGGTGCGGGGGTGTCAGACGGTGTAGTGCTCGTGCGGGACGGCCTTCTCCCAGACGGCCTCGAACGCGGTCGCGCACAGCTTCGCCACGGCGGCGTCGTCGCTGACGGTGTCCTCGGGGTCCGCCCAGTCGCCGTCGCCGGTGAAGTGGTTGAACATCACCACCTTGCCGTCGAACAGCCAGAAGTCGCTGCCCGGCAGCGCGATGGTAGAGGCCTCGATCCTCGGCAGCCAGCGGACCTCCTCGCCCGCGGCGACGTTGGTGAACGTCATCGAGTGCAGGTAGCGGGTGTACTCGCTGACCGGCTCGGAGACGATCCGCGCCCGGCGCACCACCACCCCGCGCGCCACTGTGGTCGCGATCGTGTCCAACCACGGCCGCCACCACGACGCCCGGTCCGCGGGATCGAGGCGGTCGCCGGCCCGCCACGCCTCGATCCGCTCCACCTCATCCGCGACCGCGTAGGTGTCGCGCATCTCCAGGTGCACCGCCGAGTGCCGGCACGCGGCGAGCAGAGCGGCGAAACCGCCCGCCGCCGCAGCGGACAGGTCAGAGGAGGCCGTCACGCTCTGCGTCATCGCATGCCTTTCGAAGGATCGGGATCATCCGGGCGGGGATGTGGACCACGGCCTCGTGGCCGGGGATGCCCGGCTCGTGGCCCGGCGCCCAGCTGCGACCGGCGACCTCGGCCAGCAGCGCGGCCTCGCCCTTCACACCCTGGATCACGATCCTCCGCCCGGGGCGGTCCACCCACACCGTGGGCGAGCCCTTGTCCCCCGTCTCGGGATCGATCCCGACGAAATCTAGCTCCACGACACCCTCCAGGACCAAGCCGGTTGCGGCCACTTGCACGCCACCGTCCCCTACGGGTGACCACCCGTCAAGAGACGCCAGGCCAACGGCATCCCGGGCCAAGCGAGCACCGCACCCGGGCAGGACGGGGAACTCCGCGCAAGGCCGGCCGCCGGCACCGTCCGGGAGACGCACAGACCCGATGGCGGGCCCCGGCGCCGGCGCGGGCCGAGTGGGACCGCGCCGGCCCGCCCGGCCACCGCGCCACGCGGGCGGGTGGGCGACGATGGCCGGCAGGCCCGGCGGGCCGAGCGGGGCGACGACGCCCGGGCCGGTTGCGGCGGCGGGTGGCGTGATCAGGCGGTGAACGCGCCCTCGTTGTTGTCGGCCAGGGCCTGGAGGTCCTGTGCGCTGCGACGGACGCGCCGGTTGGAGTAGTACACGACGCGTCCGTCGCCGGGGTCTCGGAAGTCGACCGAGCAGTTCGACCCGACGGTGCCGCCCGGGCATCCGCACCAGTCGATCCGCGCCTGCCAGCCGACTCCGCAGGGACCATCGCCCAGCAGGCGCACCAGGTCGGGGCAGGGCGGCCCGTCCAGGGCCTCCAGGCGCAGGCCGCCGATCGCGTCCCAGGCGTCGGTGGCGTTGACCGGGCCCGGGCCGGCCGTGGCCCGCACGCGGCGCAGCAGCGGGGACAGGAGGGTGGTGGGGTGGAGGGCGGAGGTGCGTTGGGCGGCGCGGGCGGCTTGTTCGGCCGCGTGCCAGTGCGCTCCGGTGTACGCCTCGGGGCGCCAGCGGTGGACGGCCGCGGCGGCCCGGGGCCACCAGCGGGTGGGGAAGCCGCCCAGGCTCAGGAGGGTGTTCGTGCGGGGGCGGTGGAGGTGGACGGCGTGGCCGATGGTGTGCCAGCGCAGGCCGGGGATGCCGACGACGTGGTCGCGGGGGTCGGCGTGAGGGCCCGGGTGGTCGGGGCGCCGGGCGGACAGGAGGGCCTCGGCCCACAGCCGTACGACGTAGGGCTGGGGGGTGAGACGGACGGCCAGCCGGTGCGGCTCGGGGTGGACCGAGCGGATGCCCAGCGGGTCGGCGCTGCGGATGCCGATGCGGCACACCCGCAGGAAGACGGCGGCCTCCAGGTCGGCCTGCTCCGGGTCGGCGGGGGCCGGGACGGTGCGCACGTCGGCGCCCGCCCGGTGCAGGGCCGCCAGGGCCTGGTGCGACTCGCCGGTGCAACGGCGGCGGTCGGCGGTGGCGGCCAGCAGGGTGGTGTCGAAGCCTGAGGGCATCGTCGTGGTCTTCCCGCGCCGGGACCCGCCCCTGTGGTGCCGGCGTCGGCGGTGACGTCCATCTCGACGGCCTGGTGCGCACGGGCGGGATTTCTGGCCGGTCCTGAGCGTCGGGGACAGGAGGGGCGTTCTCCCGTCGCGCGGCCGGGCACCCGCGTGCCCGGTCCGTATGCTCCCGCCCGCCCCCAGCTGCCGTCAACGCGCCACACCGCCGACCACGGGCAGGCGGCGGGGACCGGCTCGGGCCGGCGACCCGGTCGCCGCTCCCGCACCGTCGAGGAGCCCGCCGCCGGCGACGCCGCTGAGCCGGCCCCAAGACCCCGGGGCGGCGGGCGAGGGACCGGGTCAGGCCGGGGTGTTGACGGCGTCCTTGAAGGCCTTGCCCGCGGTGAACTTCACCGTGCGGGACGCCGCGATCTCGATCGCCTCACCGCTGCGCGGGTTGCGCCCGGTGCGGGCGGCGCGGTCGCCGGCCGCGAACGACCCGAACCCGGGCAGCTGCACCTCGCCGCCCTCGGCGACCGCCGACCTGATCGTGACCAGGAGGGTGTCCAGGACCTTGTTCACCATCGCCTTCGACGCCTCGGTGTCCTCGGCCACCAGATCGATCAGCTCCTGCTTGTTCACGCCTGCCGTCCTTCCGCACCACCCGCACCCGGGCGGTGCCACGCTCGATGGGCCCCGTCCCCGGGACACGGGGACGGACAACAAGGTGCCGGCCGGCCCAGCCGCCACCCCGCCGCCCTGCCAACGACCGCACCAGCGAACGAACACGCGATCGGGCCGAACCAGGCCCGAACGGCGCAGCGAGGCAGCACCAGGGGATGGGCGTGCCGTGCGGCAACCAGGCGGCGCGACCCGTCCGGCCGCCGAACCGCGCCCGCACGGGGCGAAGTTCGCGATTCTCCTGCCGTCGGCGGCCGGCGGCCGCCAGGATGGTGACTCCGTCGAGTGAGAGGGACGCAACGATGGGTGACGAGAACAAGGGCGGCGCGGGCGACGGCGGCGGCGGGGCACACGCCAAGCCGGGCGGCCCCGACATCGGGCCCAAGCCCAGCCCGGACGGCCAGGGCCCCAAGCCCGAGCCGAAGCACAAGTGAACACCGACCCCGCCACGGACCCCGGCGCCGACGCCGCCCCCGCCACGGACCCCGGCACGAGCGCCGACGCCGGCAGGGACGGCCGCCGGGCGCTGGCCGGGCACCTCGCGGACACCGGCGTGCTCGCAGCCGCGTGGCGCCCGGCGTTCGAGACCGTCCCGCGGCACCTGTTCCTGCCCCCGGTCTACTGGGAGTTCACCGACGCCGGCACCGTCGAGCGCGACCGCGCCCAGGACCCCGCGGCCTGGATGGCCGGCGCCTACCGCGACACCCCGGCCGTCACCCAGTGGGACGACGGCGACGACACGGCCGGCATGCGGGACTTCACCTCGAGCCTGAGCATGCCGACCATGGTCGCCTCCATGCTCCGCGACCTCGACGTCCACGACGGCCACCTGGTCCACGAGATCGGCACCGGCCCCGGCTACAACGCCGCCCTCCTCGCCCACCGCCTCGGCCCGGACCGCGTGATGAGCGTCGAGATCGACAAGACCGTCGCCGACACCGCCCGCGCCAACCTCACCACCGCAGGCCTGCCCGGGGTGCGCGTGGTCACCGGCGACGGCGCCGACCCCACCACCGGCCACGAGGACGGCGGGGGTGGGCGGGCCGACCGGCTGATCGCCACCTGCTCCAGCCTGGTCACCGACCTGCCGACCGGCTGGCTCGACCTCACCCGCCCCGGCGGACTCCTGGTCGCGCCGGTGACCACCCTGTTCGGCGGCGGCGCGATCGCCCGCCTGCGCACCGCCGACCACGGCAACTCGGCGACCGGCCACTTCACCGGGCCCTGCGACTTCATGCGGATGCGCCAGCAGCGCTACCAGGCCCCGCCCGTCGACGCCTACCTCCCCGGCGAGTGGCCCGGCAACGCCACCGCGTCGGTCACCGACCTCGACCCGGAGACGATCGGCTCCTCCTGGCTCGCCCAACTCGCCATCGGCACCCGCCTGCCCGACCTCTACTACCGCCGCGCTCTCTACCAGAACACCGTGACCTGGTGGTTCTTCGACACCGCCGTCACCTCCTGGGCCACCGTCGACTCCACCCCGAACGCCGACGAGTACGACGTGCGCCAGAGCGGCCCCCGCCGCCTGTGGGACGAGATCCACACCGCCTTCACCACCTGGCAGCAGGCCGGATCCCCCGGCTGGCAGCGGTTCGGACTCACCCTCACCCGCACCGGCGAACGCACCATGTGGCTCGACCAGCCCGACAACCAGTGGAGCCCGCCCCCCGCACCACCCACCACCTGACCTCCGGGGGACCTGAGGAGCAGCGGAGGCGGCCGAGCGGGCCGCCACGCGAGCCTCCGGTCCGGGTTGCCGGGGTGTCGCGGGGCACGGCTGCCCGATCACCGGGGTCAGGCAGCGGCGCTGGGCGCCCGGCGGGACCGCGCCGGCCCGGCGGCCCGGCTCCGGGTGCGGGCCGCGTCGCGGGCCCGCACGCCCTCGGCGGCCGGGGTGGTGGCCGCCAGGTGGGCCCGCAGCCGGTGGATCCGCACATCGAGCGCGACCGAGATCCTGCGCCGGGACCCGTCCCTGACCGCCGCGACGGTCGCCACGCTGGTGTCCAGGCGCACGGCGAGGAACGTCGCCGGCCAGCCCTCGGCGGCCAACTCCGCAAGGACAGCGGCCGCCGCATCCGCACAGGTCAGACCCCGCCCCGGCGAAGGCGGCCGGCCGGGCCCCGGCAGCGGCACCCCGAGCACCGCCTCGGACGTGGCACGCACGATCCGCACCGGACGGCCACCGCCGGTGCGCAGCAGGCGGCGGATGAGGGTGACGGCGATGCCGGAGGCGCACGCGATGTCCTGCGCGGACATGCCGCGGCGCACCAGCACCGCCGCCCGCACCGCCGCCGGGCCGGACTCGACCCGGGCGCTCAACCCCTGGTCACGCTCCAGGTCGCGGCGCCTGCGGGCCCTGCGGGCCGCACCCCGGCAGGCGGGCCGGGCACAGCCGTAGTCCGCGCACGACGCCTGCCCGTGCCGCACCCGGCTGCGCTGCGGACGACGCCCCGCACCCGCGGCCGGCACCGGCACCTGGTCCCCCGTCACGCTCCCAGCCCCCTCCCCCGATCGGTCCCGACCGCAGTATGCCGCCCCCGGCAGGCGCACCGTGCCGCCCGGCCGGGCCGCAGGCGCCGGCCCGGGCGAGCCATGCCCGCCCGCGGGGTGCCGGTCGCGCCCGGCCGGCCACCACGGCCGGCGCAGCCGCACCGGGAGCAACTCGCCGCCCCGACGCCCGCCCTGAACACCGCCGCGCCCAACCGGCACAAGCACCCCGGACCGGGTGCCGGCCGGCACCCGGCCACGGCCCCGCCCCCGAGCCTACGCCCGGCACAACTCCCGCCCCAGGCAAGGCAGAGGCCCCCTCGCCAGCGGCCCGCCCGGCCCCCTTGGCCGGGGCGGGGGACAACAGGGCTGCGGGCAGGACGGAGTGGGACAGGGCGCCCGGAAGTCCGGCCCGGCGCACCGGCGGTGCGAGCGCCGGGCCCCCACCGACGGGCGGAGCGCCCGAACGGCACCTATGTTGAGAGCGAAATAGGCACAAACCCTCTCAAACAAGGTGTTGGAGTCGACGTCATGAACAAGGGACAACTCGTGGAAGCGGTCGCCGGGCAGCTCGGCAGCCGCGCGATGGCCGAGGACGCCGTGGACGCGGTGCTCGACACCATGGTGCGAGCCGTGGTCGCGGGCGATCGGGTGCAGGTCACCGGGTTCGGCACGCTCGAGATGGTCGAGCGCGCCGCCCGCACCGCCCGCAACCCGCAGAGCGGCGAGCTGGTCCGGGTCAAGAAGACCCGGGTGCCGCGCTTCCGCCCTGGCCAGGGCTTCAAAGACCTCGTCTCCGGCACGAAGAAGCTGCCCAAGGCCGGAACCGCCGTCGCCAAGGCCCCCAAGGGCTCCCTGACCGCGGCCGCCGGCGCACCAGCCGCCGCCCGCAAGGCCACCACCGTGGCCAAGAAGACCGCGCCCGCGAAGAAGACCACCACCACGGCCAGGAATAGCGCACCCGCGAAGAAGACCGCCGCACCCGCCCGCAAGACCACGACCGCGGCCAAGAAGACCGCACCGGCCAGGAAGGCCACCACCACGTCCGCCGCCGGGAAGAAGGCCGCGCCCACCCGCAAGGCCACCACCACGGCGAAGAAGACCGCGCCCGCGAAGAAGACCACCACCACGGCCAGGAAGGCAGCTCCCGCGAAGCGGGCCTCTCGCCGCACCACCGCCTGACCGCACGGCCGGACGGCGTTCGGAGGTCGCGGGCGGCGAGCGACAGCCACACCGCCGAACCGCGGAACGAGGCGCCGGCGACGGGCGCGTTCCTCCGTCGGCCGGCCCAGCCACGTCGCCCCGGCCGACGCCGACGCGTCCGCTGCGGGCCGTCGTCGTGGGCGGCGCCGACGCGGGCCGCCGCCGGGCGTTCGTGGCCCGGGTGATCGCAGGCGGAGAGGGCAGGATTCGAACCTGCGCGGGCCCCAGGGGACCCTGCTCGGCCATCGCTGGCCAGGCACCCGATGAACCGCTCCGGGCACCTCTCCCGGCCGAGGACCGCTCGCCGCGGCTCCTTGACGTGCCATCAGCATGCCCCGAGCCCCTGACCCGGCCCTGACCCCGCTCTGACCCGCACCGGCACCGGCCCGGCACGGCGCGGGGCGCGGGCACGGCCCGTCCCCGGGGTGCGGGCGGTCCGGGAAACCCCCTTGCCCGCGCTCCTCACGGCGCTACTGTCCGACCGACACCACCACCCCGCTCGGAAGGAAGACCGCGTTGAACACGGACACCGCCGCCCCGGGCGCCGACCGCGCACTCGCCGGGACGATCGAGGCCGCCCGGCTCCAGGGCCTCGCCGAACAGGGCCGCGAGCAGCGCGCCCAGTACACCCGGGCCAGGGACCTGTTCTTCCCCGCCCAGCGGGTGGGCCGCGGCCACGTCGGCGACGTCCTCACCCTCGGCCCCCACACCGGCGACACCTACATCGCCGAACTCATCGAGAAGAGCGGCAGCGGGCCGCGCACCACCTACGCCGTCGTCATCGACGGCAAGCCCCACCCGCACCGCGCCTTCACCCTCGACGCCGCCCTGCTGCTCCACCTCGCGGTGAAGTACAGCGGCACCCGCGACGGCGCCACCGCCGCCCGGTACGCCGCCCGGACCCTCGGCATGCCCGACCCCGACCAGCAACCCGAACAGGCCCACTGACTGACTCCCCGCCCGAAGTCACCCGCACGTGGGACCCCGCCCCCTCTCCCGCGCCCCTACGCTGGACTCCTCGGCCGCCTCCAACCGGGCGGCGCAGCAGTCGGGTCAGGGGTGGGTCGTGGGCGGTGCGGGCGTGGTGGTCGCGGGATCCGGCGGTGCTGGAGGTGGAGTTCCGGCACGGGCACCGGCTGCTGGACCCGGCGGCGTCGGGGGTGCAGCGGTGGCAGGTGCAGGTCGCGGCCGGCGGGGAACCGGTGGGTGTGCTGCGGGTGGCGCGGGGGCTGTTCTGGCGGACGGGGAACCTGCGCGAGCGGCTCGGGGACGAGAGCGCGTTCCTGGCGTCGGTGGCGGAGCTCCTGTTCGAGGCGGACGGGTCCGGCAGTACGGAGTTCGAGGCCGCGGTCGACCTGCCCGGCAACGTGCTCGTGGTCGAGGAGCTGGAACTCGACCACCCGTGGACGGACCCGGTGCTCGCGGCGGCGCTGGTCTCCGGCGCGATCGAGCGGCTCAGCGACAACGGCTACGCCGTCCTGATCCCCCGCCGCGACGCCCCGGTCACCGGCGCCGCCCTGCTGCACGAGGCGGGTGCGCTGCTGGCCGGCCGTGAGTTCGGCGACGGCCTGTGGCTGCTCGACACCTCGCTGGCCGCCCCGGAGGAGGCCGCGAAGCGGGTGCAGCGGCTGCTGGCCGAACGCTCCCGCAACAGCGCCACCACAAGCCCCGGCACCCACGAGGACGACGAGGGCGAAGGCGGGGACGGCCGGGAGGACTGGGACGAGGACGACGACGGGTGGGCGCCGACCGCCCGCACCCGGGCCGTGCTGCACCTGGCGCTGACCGACCTCGCCGACGCCGCGTGGGCGCAGGCCGCGAAGCTCGGCGACGAGACGGTGACCGCCCGGGCGGGCGGGGTGTTCGCCCGGTTGCCGCGGCTGACGTTCCACCAGGACGCCTCCTGGCGCCGGCAGATGGCCCGCACCTTCGACGACCTGGCCGGCGACCTGGAAGCCGGCCGTGGCCTGGTCCCCGGGTGCACCGGCGAGGAGATGGCCCTGCACCTGGCGATCCGCCGCGGCCGGGAACTGCAGCGCGACCGCCCCCGGCTGGTCGCCGACACCGTCGAGCAGCTGCCCGAGGACCCGGACGACTTCGACTGGGACGCCTGCTCGGCGCTGCTGTTCGAGGACCACGACGTCCTGATGCTCTTCGACCCCGCGCTCGACGGCGTCGAGGACCCCACCGGCCCCGCCCACCAGATGCTCGGCATGGTCGACCTCGCCCCCCTCGACTGGTTCAGCCCCTTCGCCCCCGAGCACACCCGCGATCCCGGACGCGGCTTCCGAGCCGGCTGACCCCCGCACGTCCCGGCCGTCGCCGGAATCCGTCCCGGTACCGCCGGGGCCCCGCCGCGCTCGGGGGTCCGCGGCGGGGCGCTGGAGCACCAGCCTGCGGCCGGTGCCCGCCGCGGTGCCAGCGCACCGCGCCCGACCGGGCGACACGCTGGGCCGTGCGAGGACCGGCCACCGCCCACGGGGCCCGCCTACGCGGCGGCGGCCAGGCCGTGCGCGGGGTCGTCGGTGCTCGCGACGGTGACGGCCAGCGCCAGCTGGCGGGCGGCCGCAAGACACCCGAGGGCGGCCGCGCTCGGGTCCTGTTCGCCGGCCGCGTCCCGCAGCATCAGGCACGCCACCACGATCGCGGTGTCGGTCGCGTCGTCGAGGACCTCCCCAGCTGTGAACTCGCCGCCGCCCGTGAGCCGGGCCAGCAGCTCCAGCGCCCCCTCCGGCTCGGCCAGCGCGTCCAGGAAATCGGCGCCCGCCCCCGCCAGGCCCATCGCGGCCGCCTGCGGCGCGGTGACCGCAGCGACCGCACCCACCTGGCCGTCGCCGAACTCCGCGCCCAGCAGCCCGTTCTCCGCCTCGGCCAGCGCGCAGCGCCGCTCGAAGGTGGTGCGGCCTTCCTCGCGTTCCTGGGCCGCCCGGGCGGGCCAGCGTTCGTCGTCCTGGTCGCGGCCCGCCTCCAGGCGGGCCGGGGCGCCGGCGGCGAGGGCCGCGATCGGCCACCGTCCGACCGTCACGTCCCGCCGGCCGGGCGGGGCCTGGGCGATCCGGCCGAACACCGCGCCGGCCGCCGTCGCGCACTCGGCGATCAGCTCGGTCGCCGCCGCGATCAGCCTGGCATGACGCCGCCGCCTGGCAGGCGCCTCGATCGGTGCCCCCATCAACTGCCCGTACCTCCCGGTTCGCCGCCGAACCCCCGGAAGCGGGGACCGGCCGCTCCCATCAATACCAGCAAGAGCTTTCCCTGACCGGGGACTTGACACAGGCCGTGAGGCGGGGCGGTGGGTGGCGGGGGTCAGTGCTCCGGTGCCCGGCGGGCCTCGCCGGCAGCCGAAGAGCCCGGGACGGCGGACGGCCGCCTCGCCGGGCCGGGGGCGGACCGGCCCGGGAGCCGGTCGGCCGCCGTGTGCCCCTCAGGTCTGCGGCAGCCTGTCGGGGAACTGGTACCGGACGGGCCACTGTGCGCCGAGACGGTACGCCGGGCGCAGCCACAGCACGCTGGCGCTGTCCCAGGCGTCCAGCCTGGGGTGCTTGAGGTCCCGGTCCTCGGCGGTGTTCGCCCGCAGTCCGTCGCGGGTGACGAACACCGCATCCGTGCCGGCATCAGCGACGGCCTCCCAGTTCGGTGTGACGAGCCGGAAGAAGCCCTCGGGCAGTCCTGCCGGGGCGGGCGGCGGAGGGAAGAGATCGACCAGCCGGTCGAGATCGTCGCAGTTGTCGATCACGTACACGCGGGCGTCGTCGTGCGGGTGGATGTCGACGGCCGTGTCGTAGGGGGCCCCGCTGGGGTGCAGGGTGGGGCGGCCGTACTCGTCGGCCGTGCAGTAGTCGGTCCAGTCGGTGGCGGCGGGGGTGCCGTCCGGGTGCCGGAGGCTGACCGGGGCGCACCACAGGCCGCCCTCGGGCCGGTTACGGACACGGGTCGAGACGGCGGGGAAGTTTCTGATCGGCTGGAACGTGGCCGGGTCGGGCAGGGTGCTGCCGGCCGGGTAGGCGTGGGCGATCGGCCCGAGCCGGTCGCGGCCGTGAAGGAGCACAGGGGCCTCTCTCTCGGTGGTGCCGCACCGGTTGGGTGCGGGCAGCGGGACGTGCGGGGGCCGGGGCGGTCAGGCGGCCGCGCCGGTGCGCGCCGTGGCGGCCCCGGGCTCGTCCCAGGGCATCACCAGCGAGGCCGCGCCCTGCGGGCTCCAGGTGACCCTCAGGTCGCGCACGTCGGCGTGGGCCCGCCAGCCGTGCATGCCGCGGTCGTAGTCGGCGAGCACCAGCGCGGCACGCACCCGCGCCGGGCGGCGCGGGGTGGTGCTCTCGTCCCATTCCAGGACGTCGAGGACCGGGCAGCCGGCCACCACCGCCCAGCCCGGCGCGGCGACCTGCCGGGCCCAGGTGCGGCGCACCGACAGCTGGACGTGGGGCGGGTGGCCGTACTCGACCTTGAAGCTGAACCACAGGCCGGGGGTGTGGTCGGTGATGCACGATTCGACCCGCGCCGGCGGCACCCGCGGCACGGTGGACGAGTCGTGACCCGCCCGGTGGCGCCCGGCGGTGAACGCCGGCGCCGGGGCGGGGCGCTCGGCGTAGCCCATCTCCTCGTGCTCGCGGGCGAAGCCCTCCCGGACCGCCCGCACGACCGCCTCGCCGATCAGCTCACGCGCCTCGCCGACCCTCATCACCGCAACCGTCCTCTCCGCGCCCGGCCCCATGCCGGTCCGCTGCCGTGGCCCACCTCTCCCACATCCGCCGCCCGGCCCGCCCGGACATCGCGGCAACAACACCTGTACGGGTCGGCGCCCTTGACAGGGAGCCGGCGCTTTCGGCCCGTACCGCCCCCGCGGGGACGCCCGCACGGGGGCGGATCCGCGCACCCCCGGGGCGGCCCGGCATCGGGCGGGCGCGGCGCGGGCATGACGCCCGCCGGACGGGTCGGCGTCCTTGCGACCGGCAGGCGACCGGGGCCGCTGTGCCGTGGGCTGTATAACGGGAACATGCGCGAGGTGATATGAACCGGGGCCGGCGCGCCGGGGTCCGTCACCGCGGGCGGGCCGGGGCCGGTGCGCTCTTGACCCCGCCGATCCGGGCCCAGCCGATCCGGGCCCCGGGGATCCGCGCTTCGACGGGGCCGGGCCACCGCGCGGCCGGGCTCCTAGACCTCCACGTACCCGACGACCACGATCGTGCGACGGACCGTGATGTGATAGATGATCCGTACACCGTCGATGTCGTCGCGGTAGTCCCTCAGCCGACCGCCGTCGAGCGGGTGGCCGATGTCGGGACGGACCGAGATGGCGACCAGGGCGCGGTCCAGGCGGTGGACCTGGGAGGCGGTCAGCTTCTCGAGCTGGCGGGCGGCGAGGTCGGAGAAGGCGACATCGGCACGGCGCGGGGTTTCAGGCGACACGTCGTCCAGTCTGCCCGTTCGCCAGCTCGGCAAGGTGGCGTTCGCGCAACTCCTCCCACGGGGTGCAGGCCTCGGGGTCGGGCAGGCCATTGGCGGCGACGTCCTCCAGGAACGCGGCCAGCTGCTCGGCCCGGCCACGCTCCTCGGCGGCCAGGGCGCGCAGCGCGTCGGCGCCTTCGGGGGCGAGTTGTTCGCGGCCGCTGTCGTTCGACGTCATCACGCTCTCCGTCCGGCCCCCGGTGGTCTGGGCCCGGGAGTTCACCCCACCACGGTAGCCATTAACCCGGAATCCGGAACCGTAGTCGGGTGAAGTCGAATGCGCGGGCTTTGTGCCGGGCTCTTCCCGTCCGGCCCGGGTGCGGCCGGCCGGCGTGCCGGGTGCGGCCCGCGGGTGCGCGGCGCAGCGGGCCGGACGGGTGGCGCGGCCGGCCGGGTGGCGACGCGCCTTCGGGCCGGCGGGTCCGGCCGGCGCGGGTGAGCTCGGCCCCCGGTCGATGAGGTCGCGGCGCCGGGCCGGCTTCCTTGCGGCGTGGAGCAGCAGCAGCGGCAGATCGCCGCCGCCGCCGGTGGGCGCCTCGATCGCGCGCCGCGCCCCAGCAGCACGAGGCGGGAACGCCCCGGCGGCGCAGGTGTCCCCGCCGTGGGTGGTGCGGGTCGCGGGGACCGGGCGGTCTGCCCGGCGGCGGGCGACGGGCGGGCGCCCGCATGAGCGGCTGCTCGCGCGGGGGTTCGAGGTTCCGTGCGGCGCCGCATTTCTGCATTTTCGCGGCGGGAATTTCAGTATGTGATGTCGATGGCCTGGATGCCGGTCAATTCGACTTCGAGCTCCTCGTTGCGTCCGCCGTCCTTGAAATAGATTTCCTGGAATGCCTCGGCCATGACCTCGCGCATCCGACGGTCGTCGGCGCCCTCGTCCTGGGCCGCGAACAGGCGCCCGGCCCAGGCGGGCGGGAGGTGGAGTCTCAGGCGTCGCAGCCGGGCCTGGTCGGTGGTGCCGCCGGGGGCGGTGTAGCCGAAGGTTGCGCGCAGGACGACGGTGATGCCGCTGGTGGTGGCGGCCCGTTTGCGGGTGCGGCGGCGGATGCCGGGCTGCCACACCTTGGCCAGCTCTCGGGCGAGGGCCTCGCGCAGGGCCGGGCGGGGGTGGCGGAGCTTGCCGGTGAGGTAGCGGCGCACCGTGTTGGGGTCGATGCCGAGTTGGGCGGCGACGGCCTTGCGGTCGCCCTTGGCGGCCTTGACCAGGGCCCGCATCTGGGCCTGCGGGGACTTCGGTGGGGCCTGGGTGAAGTGCTTCGGTGCGGCCCGGTCGAGGGCGTCGGTGATCTCCTCCACGGCGGCTGCTACTTCCCCTCGGTGAGGCTGGTGTCGTGGCCCTTGATGTGGCGGGCCGGGTTGAGGGGCTGCTCGCGCTCGAGCCAGTCCACGACGGTGAGCATGCTCTGGACGCCTTCGACCTTGGCCAGGCCCGGGGTGGCGCCGAGGCGGAAGGTGCCGGGCAGCACCTTCCCGGAGCCGGTCAGCGGCAGGAAGCCGAGCGGGGAGGGGGTCGGGGAGGCGTAGACGACGCAGTCGATGTTCACGCCGAGCGGGTAACGGCCGTTCGCACGTGCGACGTTGGCCATCTTGCGGTGCATGTTCACCCGGGCCTTGGCGATGACCGTGGCGCGGATGTCGGGGCGCCAGGTCGGGCGCTCCAGCGCCGGCCACCGCTCGCCAGGGATGTAGTCGAGGCTCTGCGGGCGCTCGCGGAGCTTGCCGATCCCGAACTTGACCGTCGACTTCACCGCGGAGAGGACCATCGCGATCTGGTGGTGGCGCCAGGCGGCGGAGGCGAGGCGGTCGTCGTCGAGGTGGGCCAGGTGCCCGAGGTCCTGCCCGGTGAGCGCGTGCCGCAGCGCATCCAGGTCTTCGCCGGCGTCCTTGAGGAGGCGGTGGGCGGTCATCGCGGCGAGGAACGCCCGCTCGTCGGTGTCCTTGTCGACCGGGATGCCGGCTTCGGCCATCGTGGACACGTACGCCTCCCGCAGCCGGTCGTGCCACGGGTCCAGGTACGCGCCGTACTGCTCACGCAGATACGCCTCCACCGGTTGCACGTCGTAGCCGAGTTCCTGGGCGTAGGCGACGGTCGGCGTCGCGTACCAGCCCGGCCCCTCGGGCGGCAGACCGGTCGGCGTGAACGGGCTGGGCAGCCGCGGATCGCACGGAACACCCGACAGGTCCACCAGCCACGTGCCGGGCACCTTCTTGTCGAACACCGGGCGGCGCACGTGCACCGGCGCGCCCAGGCCCACGTTCAGGCGGACGGCGGCGGCGAGGTAGGCGGTGTTCAGGTCGATGCCGACCGCGAACGGCTCGACCATCTCCTCCTCGCTCAGGGTCTGGACCGGTCGGATCCACTGGCAGGACTCCTCGTCCATGAAGGCGCCCTCCCAGCCCTGGGCCGCCGGGTGCTCGTCGGGCACCTCCGGCGGCGCCGCCTCCACCACCGCGGTGAGGGCGCCGGGGTTCGGGCCCGGGATCCAGCCGCCCGCCCCGTCGGCAACCGCGCGCGTCGGCGGGCGCAGCGCGGTCATCAGCTCCAGTCCGCAGGTGGCGCTGGAGCCGAGCGGGGTGATGACGCGGGTGGCGTAGATGCCGAGGACGCGGGCCAGGTCGGGGGCGGGGAGGGCGGCGGCGTCCCCCCAGGCGCGGTCGTCCAGGGCGCGCCAGGGCACGATGGCGAGCTGGACGGACTGGCGGCGGCCGTCGGTGACGGGCCGGTAGATCCTGGGCCAGGGGCCGAAGCCGCGCCGGGTGAGCTGCCACTTGGCGCGGGTGAGCGCCTTCACCGCCTTGTGGTCCTGCGGCAGGCGCTGCGAGCGCACGGTGGCGGGGTCGTCGTCGAGGGTGGCGGGCAGGCCGAAGCGTTCGGCGGCGGCCGCGGTCAGCACGATCAGCGGGTCCGCGTCCTTGCCGTTGCGGTTCAGCCTGGCCGCACCGAGGCCCGATTCGGTCAGCGCCCACGTGGCAAGCTGGGCCAGGGTCGTGGCGGGGCACTCCAGGACCAGGCCGCCGACGCCGTAGGCGGTGCCGTCGCCGTCCAGCACCACCAACGGCCCGTTGGGGAACGCCTCGCCATCGGTCGGGGCCGGGCGCGCGGCCGCGCGCACCGCCGGCGGACGGCCGGGCCGCGACGCCCCCACGCGAGCGGCCGGGCGCGCGCCCGGGACGGCGGCCGGCGCCCGGTCGTCCCGCACGGCCGGCACCGGGGCAGCCTCGGCCGGGGCGAGGACCGCCGGTGCCGGGGCGAGGACCGGAGCAGCAACCACAGGAGCAGGGGCAGCCGGGGCGGCGGGGGTGAAGGCGGCCGGGACGTCGGCGACGGTCGCCACGGCCGGGGCCGGCACCGGGTGCTGCTGGGCCCAGCCCTCCAGCAACCGCGCGTACGCCTCCAGCCGCGGCGGCCTCGGCTCCGAGCGGCCAGCCTCCCAGTTCTTCACCGTCTGCGGCGTGGTCCTCAGCACCTGCGCCAGCTTCGCCTGCGAAACCCCGGCCGCCTCCCGCAACCGCGCCCGCTCCGCGGGCTCCGGCAACCGCGGACCGGTGTCGTGCAACAGCGCGTCAACCGCCGCGAACAGCTCCTCCTGCGTAGGCACGATGCCTCACCTCCACCACTCACCCTAGCGCAGATTTAACCCTGAAACACAAACCATCGCCGCCGTGCGCGTGTCACCAACTGTGATGTCAGAACGTGTACTTCGTCGAACATGACGGGCTCGATAAGAGCCACCATACTTAGCCCCGGAGCATCATGTCGGACCGCGCGCCCGGGCAGGGGACCGCACTCCCCCGGGCGGATGCGCGGGTTGCGCGCCACCGGCCCCCGGGCGGTGACGGCCGCAGGCCGGGAGGCCGTCGGTGTTCCCGGCCGGGAGCAGCGGGACGGCTCCGCGCGGGCGGGGGACCACATCATCCGGTCGGAATCGGTCCGACTCGACCAGATGCGATCGATGATCCACCGGCGGCCCGAGATGGCCGACGAGTCGTTAGGTTGAACCGTGGCCACCACCCATCTACGCGCCTGCGACGTGCCCGAGCTGCGCCACGAACTGGCCCGCTGGGCGGACGAGAACGTGCGGCGGGCCGAACGCGGCACGGGGGCGGTGCTGACGCACGGGTTCACCGACCCCCGCCTGGTGCGGTCGGCCGTCCGCGGCGCGGAGCTGTACTTCGTCAACGACGACATAACGTGGCTGGCCCGCCGGACCGGAGAGGGCCTGCCCGTCTGCGCGTTCGACGATGACGATCTCCCGGACCCGATGGGGCTTCTCCTGTGGTCCGACGACCCGAGCGCGCACACCACCACGCTCGGGCGGCCCCGGGCCGTGCTATGGTCCCGCGTCACAACGACCCTGCGCGTCCTGGTCCTGGACGACGCCGGGCCCTACCGGCGAACCCTCCAGGAAGCCGGCCGACAGGTCGATCCGGGCTGGGCCCACCAGGTCACCAGCACCCTCGCCGGAGACCTGGCCGTCGCCTTCGGCGCGGCCGTCCCCCTCGGCGTCGAGACCGACTGGGACCAGGTCCGGCGCGCCTGGTCCACGGACAGGAACGGCCACCCCGTCCAGGACCGCTACGGCCAGGGCAACTCCACGCTCAGCAGCATCACCGACGACCAACTGCGCGTGCTGAGGACCCTGCTCGCCACCCTGCTCCTGATCCGCCAGCCGGCCGACGAACGCCGCGGCCTCTGGCAGAGCGAGGACGTCCGGCCGGACACAGCCGCCCGCAAGCGCCTGCGCCAGGCCGGCGCCGAGCACCCGGACGCGCCGGTGCGCTACATCACGCTGCGCCAGTCCGCCCGGCCCGCGGCGGGGACGACCACGGCAGCGAGGACACCGCGGGCCGCATCTACCGGCACCGCTGGTTCGTCAAACCGCACCGCCGCACCTACCCCGACCGGGACCACCCGGCGGGCAGGTCACGCCGCTGGGTCGGCCCCTACCTCGCCACACCGGCCGGCTGCGCGGACGCGCCGATCCTCGGCACCGAGAGAGTCAACGTCCTGCGCCGCTGAACATCGGTGGCCGCGACGCCGACCCCACGCCCGGTCCGGACGCCCGGGGGCCGACCTACCCGACGGCCACGACGGCCATCCCGGGTCGGCGTTCGCGCGGTTCGATCCCCGCTGCGGCCCGAGGAGCACATGGCATGTCGTGTGGATCCGGGACTGCGGCCGGACCGCGGTCAGGCGGTAGGGCCGGAGACCGGGGCCTGGCCGACACGGTAGATCCGGGTGCGCAGCTCGGCCTCGGCCCAGTCCAGGTCGGCCCGTAGGTCGAGCCAGACCTGGTCCTTGCGGTCGCCGGGCTGATCCAGCCGGACGGCCGCCCAGGAGAACGCGCCCTGGAGGATCTCCCGCCTGCGCCCGGGGCTGATGACGGACAGCGCGAACGGCAACGCGATACCGGCCCGCGTGACGATCATGCGGTCCTCGTCGTCCGGTTGCGGGCGGCCTCCGGTGAGGTAGCGCGGAACGTCGGTGACCTTGATCCACTCCAGGGTTGCGCCGGACACCTGCTCGTCCAGGATCCCCGCGATGGAGTCGCGCACCGCGGCGGCGGGCTGTTGGCCTAGCCAGTCCAGCCAGTGCTCGGAGTCCGTGAGCTTGGCGAAGTCGTCCTTGGGCGGCCCGTAGTTCGGATTCTCCACGAACTCCCCGGTCAACTTCCCGTCCTTGTCGACCCGCCAGAACCCCTGGACGGCTTCACCCGGGACGTAGCCGTTCGGGTCGCCGATCAGGTCGGGGTCGATCACGGCCACCGATCCGCCCGGGTTCGCGGCCGCCTCGGCGACGAGCTCGGGCGGAGGCGACTGCGGAACACGGCGCCGCCCTGCCCATATGTTCCTCATGTGCGCAGCCCCTCGTCCGGTCGGTCCGAGGAGGTCGGCACCGCCCCGTCGAGGGCATGTTTCCATGCCCGCCCGAAGCGGACGCCCGGCGGGGCGGCCCGGTCCGGCCGGCGACCTCGCCAGGACAGCCGGCCGGACCGGCACCCCGCAGGCAATGAGGAACCGGGGCCCCCGGAATCCTGCCACGCTCGCCGCCGCCCGGCGTCCACGTTCTGACACACCACCACCGCAACCGGAACGCACGGCCACTGGCCCGGGCCCGCAGCCGTGCCGGTGGGCTGCCTGGCGGCGCCGGCCCGCCTGCGCGTCGAGCCGCCACCGGCGGCAGCACCTGTAGCGGCCGGCTACAACACCCGGCGATCAGCCGCGTCCGCTCGCTGACCGGCCGCTGCCCGCACCACCTTGGACCGGCATGGCTCACCACGCGAGCCGCCGTTGCGGGGCTCGGCCGGCGGGTTTGTCGGCCGAACGGGTGCCGGCCCGCCAGGCGCGGGACGGGCGCCGGCCGGGCCGGGAAAATCGCCGTCATGAGCACCCCGTCGTCCCAGCGACCTGTCCTGCGCACCCGGTTCGGCCCCGTTCCGCGTCTCGCCCCGCCCCGCCCGGGATCGCCGGAGGCGGGGTCCGGGCGGGCGGCGGTGCTGCGGGCGGCGGCCGAGCGCGGGGCCCGGGCCGGGCTGTGGCTGTCCGCGCTCGCCTCGCGCCGCCCCCACTCCGAGGCCGGCGACGCCCTCACCGGCATGGCCGAGGCCACGACGTTCGTGCTGATGGCCTTCGGCCGGCGCCTGGCCGGCCTGACCGACGACGAGCGCACCGTCCTGCTCGCCCACCTCGATCCCTACCTCGGCCCCGCCGGGTCCCTCCTCGCTCCCCTGCAGGGCCAGCACCTCGGTGTCGGGGACCTCACCGCCGCCGTCGCGCTCACCGCGGCGACCCGCACCGCCCTCGCCATGGCCACCACCGGCGACTGGGTCCACGACCTGCCGGCGCTCCTGGAGGTCATCGACCACATCCTCGACCAGGCCGACGCACCCCCGCTCACCGAACACCCCTGACCACCGGCACCCGGGCGGCCACGACCGGCCCGACCGTGCCCGATGGGCCCGGGGCGGTGGCGCGACGGTGTTCCGATAGGTTGGCGCGGCACTGAGAAAGCCGACGACGGTGCCCATGCGGTGAGCAGCACCGCACGGGCACCGTCTGGCACACCGCAGCCCCTGTCCGTTCCGGACCCGGGGCCGGCCCACGGCCGGTGCGCGGTGCGGGCACCTCGTTGGGTGGGAATTTTCCGACAAAGCGCCGGGTATCCGTGGTGGAGGCCGTACATTCGGCTGCTACGAGCGGTGATTGACGATCCGGTAGGAGATGTTGTGGCAACCAGCACGTTCGGTACGGACAGTGGTGTGGGAGCGACGGTCGCCCTGCTGGAGGCGCAGCTGCCCGCCGTGCGCGAGCGGCGCCGCCAGTTGGAGGAGCAGCTCGCGGCCGTGACCGCCCAGGAGAACGCCATGGTCGGGGCGTTGGAAGGGCTCACGGCGCTGGCCGACACGCTGCTCGCGCACCACGGCGCGGACTCCCCCACCGCACCGGAGCCGGAACACACGGCCTCGCCGGCGGAGTCGGAGGCGGATGCCGGCGCCGACCCGGCCGCCGAGCAGGCCACCACCGCCGCGCCCGCGGCGGCAGAGCCTGCCCGTAGGCGGGTCGTGCGCAAGGCCGCGGCCACGGGGAAGAACGCGCCCGTTGCGGCGATCGCCGGCGCGGCCGCGTCGGACACGGCCGAGGCCGTGGCCCGCGTCCGCAAGCCCGCCGCTCGGCGGGCTGCCAAGTCCGCCACCGGTAGGAAGAAGGCGGCGAAGTCCACCGCCGTGCCCACCCCGGAACAGCAGGCCCCAGCCGCCGCCGTGGCCGAGGCATCGGCACGCGCCAAGGCGGCCCCCGCCCGGGCAGCGGCCAAGCGCCCCGCGAAGAAGACGACAGCCGCCGTAGACGACGCTGCGGGGAAGTCCTCCGCGAAGCCCGCGAGGAAGAGCGCCCGGAAGGCGGCGAAGAGCGGCACGTCCTCCGCCGCCCGCGCGAAGGCCGTCACCCTGCCCGCGCAGGCCGGCCCGGCCGACAGCCCGACCGCGACGACCGGGGCACGCCGCACGGAATCCGACCGCCGGCAGAGCCTGACCGACGCGGCCGGCGTCCTCGCGGCGCTCTCCGCGGCCGCCGCGCCGCTGCGGGCCCGCGAGGTGACCACCGCGCTCGGCCTGGACGCCCTCGACTCGAACGTCAACGCCGTCCGCGCCCGCCTGGAACGCCTCACCAAGGCCGGCCAGGCGCAGCGCACCGGACGCGGCCTGTACACCGCCACCGCGACGGTCGGCGCGGCGAACTGATCCTCCGGCGGGGCGCCGGCCCGGTAGTGCGTAGCCGGACCGGCACCCCGCCGTGCGGCGCCTGCGGGTCCGGCGGGCGGGCGGTTCGCGTCGCACCGGGGCCGGCGGGTGTCCTTGGTGCGTCGGTGTTCCCGGGCTGTGCGGGTGGCGCCCGGCGGGGTGAGGTGTGCGTCTCGTGGCCGCCGGGCGCCGCCGGTCAGGTTACCTCGCGGGTCGCTGCCCGGCCGGTGGTGCTCACCGGGGTCCGACGCCGGCGACGTGCCGGGGCCGCGGCGTTCAGCGTGCAAGGGTGACCGTCAGGGGCGTGTCGGAGCACCCGGCGGCCAGCCGGTGCAGGGTCGCCGCCTCGGCGGGGTCGACCGCAAGTCCCCACCGGGTCTTGATCGCGGTCCAGTCGGACACGTAGGTGCACATGTACCCGGCGGCGGGCGGGAGCCAGTCGGTCACGTCCTTGTCGGCCTTGGCCCGGTTGGAGCGGGCGGAGACCGCGATCAGCGCGCGGGGCTCGGCCAGGTCGTTGGCGTAGGCCTCCCGCTCCTTCGCGCTCCACGCGGAGGCTCCCGAGTCCCAGGATTCGGCCAGCGGTACGAGATGGTCGACGTCCAGCTGCTTCGCGTCCCGCAGCACCACGTCGTCGTACGGGGAGAACCACGTCCCGCCCTCCAGGGCGCACTTGGGTCCGACGGCGGGCTGCTCGACGGCCTCGGCGAGCAGCACCTCCTTGCGGGTGTCGCAGCCGTCCTTGTCGGCGTCGATCCAGTGCCGGAACGCGGAGCGCAGGTAGCCGGTGCGGTCCTCGTCCGTGACCGGCAGCGCGTCGATCGCCCCGTACAGCGTCGTGGTGACGCTCTCCCCCGCCGCCCGCCGGCCGGACCCGCCGTGCGCGGCGGCATGGGGGGGCTGGGGCGGCGAGCAGCAGGGCGGCGGCCACGGCGGCGGTGAGGGCGGGGCCAAGGCGCACGGGGGGTCCTTCGGTCGGTCGGCGGGCGGTCGCCCGGACCAACGCCGCGGGCCCGGCCCGGGTAGCGGGTGGTGCGGCCGCCACCACCCGAACGAGTCGTACACGTACCAAAGGACAGGATTGCACCACAGGGCTGCCCGGCTAGGGCTCCCTGCCCCCGCCGGCCTGCTAGGCAGCCCCGCAGCGCCGGATTTCGCCTTCGAAGACGTCGTCGCGGCGGCACTGCATTTCGGTTCGCGGCAGACGGCCGGCATCCGCGAATGTGGGTCCTGGTCCGGATGACGGACCGCCAGCGGCGCGGGGCCACAACTGGCTCCGGCCGCCTTCTACTTACTGGAGTGTCCGTGTTCGCTTTCCCGTGCATGCCCGCCACCGCCCGGGGCCCGCTGCGGCCGCGGCTGCGCCTGCTGCCCTGGTGGCTCGTCGGCCCCGACACCGTCGTGGTGCTGGTGGTCCTGGTCGCCCTGAGCTGCGCCGGCCGGTCCGCCACCGAGGCCTTGACCGCTTTCGCCCTGGGTGCGCTCGATCGCGTCCTGGCCGCCCGGGCCGACACCGCCCGCAAGGGCCCGGAGCCGCGCCGCCTCCCCGGTCGGCGGTGACCCGTGGCCCACGCACCATCCCCGGGCCCCCGCCATCGCGCCCTGGTCAACCACCTGCTGCGGCTCAAGCGCGCCAGCGGCGCCAGCTTCCGCGAACTGGCCCGGCGCACCGAGGAACTGGCCGCGGCCGACGCCTCGGCGGTGGCGCTGTCGGCGTCCACACTCAGCCGGGCCGTGTCCGGCGCCGGCGTCCCCGCGCGGGAGACCGTGGAGATGTTCGCGCTGGCCGCGTCCCCGCCCCTCACGCGTGGGCCCCGGCCGGGGCCTGACCGGGAGCCTGAGGGCGATGTCGTAGCCGCGGGCGAGCAGCACGATGACGATCACGAGGGTGGGCCCGAGGGCGGCCACGGCCTGGCGGCGGCCGGCGGGCAGGGGGATCTGCAGCCGACAGCGCCACCGCCCTGCCCGGCACCCCAGCACGCGGGCGAGCTCCCGGAGTGTGTACGGGAAGCGTGCCGGTTGTGGGAGAGGGCCAGGTTCGAGCGGGCGCCCGGGGCGGGTGCCGGGCGCTACCGGCGCCCGCACCGGGTACGCACGCTCGCGGATCTGGGCGAGGCCCTGTCCCGTATGCGGGCCGGACTGACCTACCGGGACGTCGAGGCCCGCACCGCGCGGGCCGGCCACCGGATCGGCAGGAGCAGGGCCCACGCGATCCTGGCCGGGCTGGCGCTGCCGACCGCCGAGCAGATGGCCGTACTCCTGGCCGTGTTCGGCGTCACCCGGGGTGCGCAGGCGTGGATGGGCGCACGGGAACGGCTGGCCGACCCCGGCCCGACCTCCGCACCCGGCGACGAGTACGGGTACGGGTGCTTCGACGGCCACCCGGAGCTTCTCGCCCAGCAGGACAGACGCGAGAACCACGAGCGGATCAAGGCCCGACTCGGGCCGCCGCCGCGCGAACTCGACCCGTACGAGCAGGAGCTGGCCGACCAGGAGGAGCGCGAGCGCCGCGCCCTGGAGCGGCGGCTGGACGCGTTGGCCGAGGCGCAGGAGATGGACACCGTGCGGGGCGCTGGCGGCGGTCCGGGGAGCGGGCCCGGAGGCTGACCGCCCGGGACCGGCTCACGCCGCCGGTGCCCGCCGGGTCCCCTGTTCTCCGCCGGCTGAGGCCCGTTCAGGCGCCGCCGGAGAACAGGGGCCCGCGGTCGGCCAGCGGGCGGCGGGCCGGTGCGGAGGACTGGGGCTCGTCGGACGGCGGCGGCAGGAACAGGGCCCGGTCGAGCAACGGAAGCGGGCGCGGGCCCGGCACGGCGGGCCGGTCCGAGGCATCGGCGGAGAACACCGGCAGGCCCAGCGGGCGACGATCACTCATGCCCCGGAGTATCGCCGCCCGCCCGCAGGACAAACGCACCGGCCCCCGGACGGTGCCGCGGGCCGCCCGCCCGGCGGCCGGCACCCGGTCCCTTCGCCGCCCGCCACACCCGGGTGACCTCTCGGTCGGTGCCCCGACCGGAGCCGCACCGCCGGGTTGCGGGCGCCCGCCGGACCCCGCGCTCCGGCAGTCCCGCAGGCGGGGACGGGCCGGTCCTTGTCCGGATCGACGGGCATGGGAGGAGCCCCGAGATGCCGCCCGCTCGTGGCCCGCCGGCGCCGCCGCGCGATGGGTGTGCGCGAACGCGGACCGCGCCCGGCCTGGGGACCCCGGCCGTCGAGGCAACGCCCGCCCGGCACCGGCCCCGTGAGCCGCCGGCGGGCAGCCTCGAGCGACCGCGAAGAGCTCCGTTGCCGGACTCCGCGCCGCCGTTTCCCGCCCGGCGGGAACTCGCGCGGGCGACAGCGCGATCGGCTCCATACTGGCCGCCTGCCCCTGCCGAGGAGAAGGACTCCCATGCTCGCGAAGCGTCTTGCCACCGCCGCCACCTGCTGCGCCCTGGTGCTGGGAGCGGGCGGGTGCGGCCACGACAAGGGGGCCCTGTCCTCCGACACCGCCCGGGCCACCTCCTCGCGCAGCGCCACCGCGGGCGGGGACGCCGCCGGGTGCCTGGACCCCGACAGGCTGACCGCCGCCGAGATCGAGAAGCGGGCGCACGACGCGATGGCCTCGCTGTCCTCGGTGAAGGTGAGCGGCAACCTGGTGGTGGAGGGTCAGAAGATGACCCTCGACCTGGCGACCGACACCAAGGGCAACTGCCAGGGCACGATCGGCGTCGCGGACCTGGGCCGGATCGAGATCATCCACACCGGCGGCACCAGCTACCTCAAGCCCGACGCCACCTTCTGGAAGACCATCGCCGGCCAGAACGAGAACCCGAGGGCCGGGGCGATGGCCGCCGAGCTGTTCAAGGGCCGCTACCTGACCGGCGCCAAGGACGACCCGGGGCAGGTGGCCACGGACGGTCTGCGGGTGACGGTGCAGATGGCCACCGGCTCCGGCAAGAGCTACGTGGGGGCCGCGGCCGGGCAGCGGCTGGCGCCGCGCGGTGTGGTCCTGGTCGTGGTGCCCACCCTGGATCTGCTGCTGCAGATGATCGCCTCCTGGCGGAAGGCCGGGCGGTCCGGGGAGATGCACGCCGTGTGCTCCCTGGCCGCCAAGGAGCTGCCGCCCGGGGTGCCGGCCTCCACCAGCGGGCTCGTCATCGCGGACTGGATCTCGACGGCGGCCAAGGGGCGCCGGCCGCTGACGCTGTTCGCCACCTACGCCTCGGCGGGTGCGGTCCGCAACGCCTACGCCTACTGAGCTCAGGCGAAGCAGGAGCTGCTGCCCGAGCTGGCCCTGATGGTCTGTGATGAGGCCCACCGGTCTTCGGGCAGCGTGGAGAAGTCGTGGACCCTGGTCCACGACCAGGCCGCGATCCCGGCCGCCCGCCGCTGCTACATGACCGCCACCCCGCGGATCTGGGCCCCGCCCACCCGGCCGCTCAAGCAGCGCGAGGGCGCCCACCAGCCGCTCCCCGAGGAACTGGCCGTGTCCATGGACGATGTGCGCGTCTACGGCCCCCACGTGTACTCGCTGGGGCTGGCCGAAGCGATCGAAAAATCGCTGTTGGCGCCCTTCGAGGTGGTGGTCCTGGAGCTGCGCGACCCCCTGGCCGACCGCAAGGCCGCCGGGGCGCAGCCGGTGCCCTGGGGTGCCGGGGTGGGTGAGGCCGAGGACGGGAGTGAGGACGAGGTGCCGGCGGAGCGGATCGCGGCGATGCAGGCCGGGCTGGCCAAGACGATCGTGGAGCGCGACCTCAAGCGCACCATCACCTTCCACAGCCGCACGATCGAGGCCCGCTACTTCAGCCCGGATCCACCAGTTGATCGCTGTCGGGATGGTTCCGCAGAACGAAGAGATGCCTTGCGACCTGCGATGATGGGAGTTCTCTAGGCTCCACCACGCACAATCGGCAAGGCATCTCGTAAGTGCAATCCTCTCACGCTGTCTCGGCCGTCTCCGTCGTGTTCGACGAGCCGAATCTGATCGCGGACGCGGGGCTGGTCCCGCTGGTCCGCCTGGCCGAGCGCGCCGGCCTGCCCGCCCTGGTCGGCGACAGGCTGCGCATCGAAGGCACCGGCAGCGGTGCCGGTGCCAATCCGGCCGCGAAGGTGATGACGCTGGTCGCAGCGATGTGCGCCGGGGCCGACTCGATCGACGACACCGACCGGCTCCGGCACGGCGCGACAGAGCGACTGTTCGGCGGGGTGCGCGCGCCGTCCACACTGGGCACCTTCCTGCGCGCCTTCACACACGGACACAACCGCCAACTCCATGCGGTGCAGCGGGACTTCCTCGCCCGCCTGGCCCGCGCCACCCCCCTGCTGCCCGGGGTCGACCAAGTGGCCTTCGTGGACATCGACCCCACCCACCGACGCGTCTACGGTCGCGCCAAGCAGGGCGCCGAGGTCGGACGATTCAAGGGCGTGCGCACCTTGTACCCGATCCTCGCCACCCTCTCCACGCCGTTGGCCCGCCCGGTGATCGCGGCGGTCCGGCTGCGGTGGGGCAAAGCGGCCGACGCCCGCGGAGCCGGGTCCTTCACCGCCGAGGCCCTCGCGGCCACCGGGCAGGCCGGCGCGAGCGGCACGGTGATCGTCCGGGCGGACAGCCAGTTCTACAACGCCGACGTCGTGGCCGCCTGCCGCCGAGCGAACGCCCGCTTCTCCGTGACCGTGCGGATGAACCCGCACGTCGCCGCCGCGATCAGCGCCAACACCGGGTGGTAGCGCCAGGTGGTGAAAAGCTCGCCCTGTCCGGCCGCGCCCTCGGCGTTCAAGCGGCGGACGCGGCGCACGATCAGCCGCGCGGTGGCATGCCCACCAACTGTCGAACTCGGGTTTCAAGACCGGCGAGGGGCTGGCGCTGGGGGCCTGCTGAACAACACCACGGCTCGACGCGCGAAGCTCAGCCCGGAGCAGCTCGGACAACTGGAGGTCCTCGGGGTTGGCTTGTTGACCGCCTGGGCTGCCGATGCGCGAGCCGGCTGCTGTTGGTCGTCCAGGGAGAGTTGGGCACGGGCGGCCACTTTGGGTGTTCAGTCGGCGAGCAGGGTGGTCAGTGCGGCCGCCGGGTCCGGGTCGGCGGGGCCGGCTGGCCACCAGGTGCCCCGGTCTTTGCGGTAGGGGTGCCAGCGTCCGTCGGTGCCGAGTCGTAGTTGGGCGTCGTGGCCGATGACGGTGAGTCGGTTGCGGGTGGTTCGCAGTGCGGGGGGCCGTTCACCGTCCCATGCCTGTTTGATCGTGTCGCGAGCGGTGGCGATCTGCTGGGGTGCGGGTTCCCATGTCTCGTCGAGGATGGGGAGTGCGGATGGGCCGCCGTGGTGCCAGGCCTGTACCGCTCGGGAGAGTTCTTCGGGGGTGCGGCCGCCGCTGTCGGACAGGCGGGCGAGGACGTGCGGTGGGGGCGCGGCTGCGGCGAGCCGGACCAGGTCCTCGTCCACGCTGGGCTCGGTCCTGGCGATGCCGGCCTCGCTCCGGCGGGCGCCCGGGAGGGGCAGGAGTGCGTGGTGGAGCAGGAGGGCCGCGCGGGCGGCGGTGTCGGCGGCGAGGAATTCCAGGGCGGACGGGTCGACGCCGGGCGCGGGGTCGCCCGCGTCGGCGAGGTGCGCGGCCTTTCCGGGTTGCTCGACCGGGGCCGGTGGGGCAGGGATCGGGGGGATCCCGATGCGGGCGGCGGCGAATGCCTCGCGGGCGGACACACCTGGCGGTGCGGCGGGTGGGGCGGCCGTGGGTTCGGTGTTTTCGGCCGCTGCCTGGGCGGCGTTGCGGCGCTGGAGTTCGTCCATGAGTTCGCGCTCGCCGCGTCCGCGCAGCAGGAGCAGGACGAAGGGGTCCTCGTCGAGGAGGCGGGCGACCTGGTAATAGACGGCGGCGGCGTGCTTGCAGGGGTAGCCCCAGTCGGGGCAGGAGCAGTCGGGGGCCGGTTCGCCCTGTTCGGGGAGGAGCCGTACTCCGGCGCGGGCGGCGTCGTCGGCCAGTGCGGTGGGCATGTCGTGGTCGAGGAGGGCTGCGATGTGTCCGGCCTGTCCGGCGGCGGTGTCCAGGAGGAGGTCCCAGTCGCGGTCTGTGAGCTGGGGGATGGTCATGGATGTGCGGTAGGGGGTGCGGCGGCTGCCCTGGACGCGGGCGGACACCCGGCCGGGGGTGACGGTGATCTCGCCGACGTTGCCGGCCCGCGCGTAGGTGCGTCCCCGGGCCAGGCGCCCGGTAGCTGAGCGCTGCGGGCCTTCCAAGGCCTCGACCCAGGCATTGCCCCACCAGGATTCGGCGAACGAGCGGCGTCCCGGGGCTGGCGGCAGCGGGGGGAAGACGCGGGTGCGGCCGTCGTCCGGCTTCCTCGCGCGGCTTGTCGGCTGCTTCACTGAGCGGCTCACCGGGTGCTCACACGCAGCTGGACGAGGTCGGCGAGTTCCGCGTCGCTCAGTTCGGTGAACGCGGCCTCGCCGCCGCTCAGCACGGCGTCGGCGAGCGCCTTCTTGCGTTTCAGCATGTCGGCGATGCGGTCCTCCACGGTGCCTTCCGTGATCATGCGGTGCACCTGCACCGGCTGGGTCTGCCCGATCCGGTACGCCCGGTCGGTGGCCTGGTCCTCGACCGCGGGGTTCCACCACCGGTCGAAGTGGATCACATGCCCGGCGCGGGTCAGGTTCAGGCCGGTCCCGGCCGCCTTCAGGGAGAGCAGGAAGACGGGTACCTTCCCGTCCTGGAAGCGCTGCACCATCTCCTCCCGCTGCTTCACCGGGGTACCGCCGTGCAGGAACTGGACCGGCATCCCGCGCGCCGTCAGGTGCGCCTCGATCAGGCGGGCCATCGCCACGTACTGGGTGAAGACCAGCACCGAGGCGTCCTCGGACAGGATCGTGTCCAGGAGTTCGTCGAGGAGCTCGAGTTTCCCGGACCGGCCAGCAATTTTGCCGCCGGTCTCCTTCAGGTACTGGCCTGGGTGGTTGCAGATCTGCTTCAGGGCGGTCAGCAGCTTGACGACCAGACCGCGCCGGGCGATACCGGTGTTCTGCCCGATCTCGGCCATGGTCTCGCGGACCACCGCCTCGTACAGGGCGATCTGCTCCTTCGTCAGAGCGACCGCACGGTCCGTCTCGGTCTTCGGCGGGAGCTCCGGGGCGATCCCGGGATCGGACTTGCGGCGGCGCAGCAGGAACGGGCGCACGGTGTGGGCGAGCCGGTCGGCGGCGTGGGGGTCCTGGCCGCTTTCCGCGCCGCGGGCGTAGGTGTCGCGGAAGGTCTTGAGGGGGCCGAGCAGGCCGGGGGTGGTCCAGTCGAGGAGGGCCCACAGTTCGGACAGGTTGTTCTCGACCGGGGTGCCGGTGAGGGCGACCTTGGCGCGGGTGGGGATGGTGCGCAGGGCCTTGGCTGTGGCGGAGAAGGGGTTCTTGACGTGCTGCGCCTCGTCCGCGACCAGCAGCCCCCAGACGTCGGCACCGGTGCCGGTGTGGGTGAGGTGTTCGGTGTCCAGGCGCATCGTGGCATAGGTGGTGAGGACGATCTCGCCCGGTGCGAGGCCGTCAAGGGTGCGGGCGGGACCGTGGAAGCGGCGCACGGGTGTGCCGGGAGCGAAGCGCTCGATCTCGCGCTGCCAGTTGCCGAGCAGCGAGGTCGGGCAGATGACCAGTGTCGGACCGGCGGTGGCCGGGGCGGTTTGGCGGTGCAGGTGCAGGGCGATCAGGGTGATGGTCTTGCCCAGCCCCATGTCGTCGGCCAGGCAGGCGCCGAGACCGAGAGAGGTCATCTGGTGCAGCCAGGTCAGACCCCGCAGCTGGTAGTCCCGCAGCGTCGCCCGGAGCGCGGCCGGGGCCTTTAGCGGGGCGCGGCGGGCGGTGGCCTCGGGATCGGCCAGGCGCTCCTTCAGCTCCGCGAGCCAGCCACGGGCGACGACCTCGACCCGTGTCCCGTCGGCCTGTGTACTGCCGGCCAGGACCGCGGCCAGGGCTTCGACGGGAGTGAGGGCGCGTGCTTCACGGTCCCGGGCGCGGCGCAGCGCCTCGGGGTCGATCACCACCCACTGGTCGCGCAGCCTGACCAGGGGGCGCTGGGTTTCGGCGAGGCGGTCGAGTTCGGCCGGGGTGAGCTCGTGGCCGCCGATGGTGAGCTGCCAGCGGAAGGTGAGGAGGGTGTCGGCATCCAGCAGGGAGGGGAGGTCGGAGCCGGCCCGCTCGGCGGGTTCGATGACCGCGTGGGCGAGGAGGTCGCGGGCCAGTTCCTTGGGCCAGTGGACCTGGATACCGGCCGCGGCCAGGTCGGTGGCGGCCTCACCCAGGAGGTCCTGCACCTCGGTGTCGGACAGGTCCAGCCCTGTCGGGGCGGCGGCGGTCAGCAGGCGGCCCAGCGGTGGCCAGGCGCGGGCGGCGCGGCGCAGGGCCAGCAGGGTGTCGATCTTCGCCCGGGGGCCGAAGGCGTGTGCGGCCGGGGAGCGGCCCGTCCAGATGTCCGCGGCATCCGCGACCAGCGCAGCCTCGCCCAGGCTGTGCAGCTGGACGACGGCCCGGAACAAACCGTCCCCGGTCCCGCCGCCCCAGAAGTCGTCACCGGCGGCCGGGCCATCCGGGGCGTGCTGGTCGTCGATGTCGTCCCAGTCGTCCTCGCCGTCCTGAAGGGCGGTCAGGGACGGGAATTCCAGGCGTAGGGACAGGCGTACGCCGGCATCCAGCCCGGCGGCCACCTGGGCCGTCCAGGCGCGCTGGTGGGGGACGTGCTGCGGTGCCCTGGCCGCCCACGCCGTACCGCCGGCGGCCAGGTGCGCGGCGGGAGTACGCGGCAGCGCGTCGGCGATCGCGTCGAGGAAAGCCCGCAGCAGAGGCTCGGCCGCCGGCAACTGCAGCGGTGCCGGGCCGGGCAGCGGATGCGCCCGCGCCTCGGGCGGCATCGCCGCCGCCAACTCCCGCACCCGCAGGATGTCGTCCGGGTCGTACGGCCCGATACGCCAGGCGTCGAACCCCTGCGGGCTGACCCCGGGCAGGAGCCGGCCACGGGACAGCAGCTGCAGTGCGAGGACGGCCGCCGCACCCCAGAACGCGGCCGCCGGATCAGCACCCGGCATCCGGCGTGCAAGGCCGAGAGGCGCCAGCGCCTGCAGAAGCGGCACGACCGTGGCCGGGACCTCCCTGCGGCGCACCGAAGAGCCGTGCGGCCGCACCACCGTGAGCCGGCCGTCCGCACCCGGCGGGGAGGCGGGCGAGACGGAGGCATCGGTATGGCAGAACGCCATCCGGCCCAGCCGGGGCGGATCCGCAGGCAGGAACACCGCGGCGCAGCCGGCCAGCTCCGCAAACCGGTCAGGAGTCACGGCCGCCGACACCACGCCCGGGACCCGGTCGCCGGGGATACCGCGGTCGGGAACGGACTCGTCGGGGACCTCGATGACACGCAGGACACTTGCCACGAACGGAAAACCACTCTCGAGACGACTGCACGACCGAGGGCAGGCCGCGCACCGAGCGTAGCGAAAACAGAACCCGCAGGCAGGGCGGTCGGCCCAATTCCCCAGGCCCGGGCCGCTGCCCCTCCCGATACCGGCGGGCCCGATACCCGCGCCGGTCTGGCACACAGGAACTCCTTGCCCCGGTCAACGCGTACCAGGGACGGCAGGCCCCCGATCAGGCCGTGGGAGCCGGTCCGAGTGATCGCGATCCGCCGGGCGGCCAGCACCGCGTCCCGGGACGGTGCGTGTGGGGTGACGGCCACCCCGGTGATCGCGGCGGGTGGCGCAGTCAATGAACCAGGTGACCCACGGACACGCCAACTCCCCCTCCACGTCGACCTGTACGGGAACCCGTTTGTGGTCGCCCTCCCAGCAGGCGTTGCGCCAGGTCGGCGGCCGGCGCCCGAAGACATCGTGGACACGGCGCGCCTTCTCCCCACCACGGAGTCCGGCCCGGGTGCCCGGCCGACAAGTCCCGGGCAACCGCCCGCTGGAGCGTGCGCAGCGACGGAGGAGCCGGCAGCGACGGCTCGGCTGCCGCACGGCGCGGCCAACTCTCCGGTGCACCGCCGCCGTGTTCCCACCCCACAGGGCCAGAAGATGCCGGACCGCTGGAGCAAGGGTGAAACGCCCGGCAGGAACAGGAGTTGCACATCCGAAACTCCTCGCAGCGGCCAACCACCGCCACACCGTGCACTCCCCCACCCCCACCGCGGACGCGACCAGGCGTACATGTGCGCCGAGAGCGGCTCACCACGCGCGTCGAGAGCGAAGAGACGCGCAACCGCGACCCGGCGGGCCCGATCACGCCCGAAAACAGCTCGTTCGTCCACACCTCATCAGTGACACGCCACCACCGGCCACGACACCGAAGTAGAAACAGGACCTCAACCACTGCCAGAACACTGACGCCCCACCACTGCCACTCCCCCGACGCGCACCAGAATTCGGCTGTACGGAATTCCTGTCGCAGGGCTACAGGGCCTGGACTCGGAGAATGTAGACGCGTTCGTCGCGCGGGATAATCATGTACCAGAAAATGCCGTCGTCGACGTCGGCGGTTTTCATTCTTTCGCCTGGTCCCCGGTAGGTGGTGCCGTCCAGGTAGAGCGCTGCGGCGGCGCGTACGATCTCGTCGGCCTTCTTCTCGATCTGGGCCACGAAGGCGAGCGGTGCGCCGGCCACGACGCCTGCCTCGTCCGGGTTGTATTCCCAGCACCAGCTCACCCGCGCACCGCTTCAGCGGCGGCGGTCACGATGGCTCCAGCGAGGGCGGCCTGCCGCCTGCGCTCTTCCGGCGCCTTGGCGTGGGTGGCGAGGTACTCGGCACGGTGCAGCTCGGAGAGCGTCTCCGGGTGCCGCGCGATCTCGACGTCCACCGCCCACTTCGTGGTGAAGCGCAGCAGGGGCTTGAGGCTCTGGCGCTCTACCGCCTCCGTCATGGCCTGGGCCTGGTCGGCGGTCATCTCGGCCAGCCGGTGTGGGAGGAGGGCCGCGACGGCCTCATACAGGGCCAGGGGTGTCCGGGCGGGCTGCGGGATCAGCTCGGGACCGTGTATCGGCTGAGCGCTCACTTGGGTTCCTCCTTCGGCTGCCGGACACCGTACGGCAGCGGGGCACCGCTCCGTGGAAAGGTGGCCGGGGGTGGGCTTACAGGTCGATCATCATCCGCAGGTAGGTGCGGATGTCGTCGGCTTCCTTGTCGGTGACGGTGCCGAGGGGTCGGCTGCCGATGAGGCGCTGCTCGGAGATGGTGCGGACGCCGTCGGTCAGGGCCCAGCTGGGGCGGTTGAGGCCGGACTGGGTGGAGGTGACGGGCACGTGGTGGGGCAGGCCGCGGTCGGCGGTGGCGAGGGGCGCCACGATGGCCATGGCGGTCGGGAAGCGGGCGAACAGGGGGCTGGAGACGACCACGACGGGACGGCGGCCGGCCTGCTCGGAGGCGGTGACCGGGGAGAGGTCGGCCATCCAGACCTGCCAGGGGGCGGACTTGCGGCTCACGCCTCACCGCCCAGGCCGTCACCGGCCACGGCGTCCCACTCGTCCAGCTCGTTCTGGCAGTCGGTCCAGGCCGTCTGGACGGCCTCCAGGCGGGCATAGGCGGCCAGGATCTGGGCCTTGCGGTGCTCGGTCAGCAGGTGCTCGAGTGCGGTGCCCAGGGTCACCCCGCCGAGGTCGTCGGCCGCCAGACGCGCGAGCTCGTCGCGGACCTCGGCCTTCACTTTTATCGTGGTCAGCGCCATATCAGTCAGGATACCTGGAGGTATTCCGTTTGGTATGCGGCGTGGGATGAGCACTGGGTACAGCCCCGGACCGATCCCGCCGCGCGGCCACCATCCGACGGGCGCAACAAGGGAGAAGGCGCAGCACAGGCGGCGGTCCCAGTCGATCGACGCCACTGTCCGCCTCCCCATCCTCGCCGGGCAGGGCGCAGCAGTGCGGGCCCGGTTGCCATGGCCGCCGCTTCGGACAGGCTCGTTACTTTGCGTTGCTACTTGACTACATTGAGGAGTATTCGATGGGCGGATCTGTCGTCCGGCAGCCGCCCCGCACATCTGGAGGCATACGTGGCCGTCACCAACCTCACCGTCCTGGAGGGCACCGAGCCGGTACCGCCCGGCTGGTCCAAGATCAACGTCGCCCTGAACGCAGGAGCCGGCGGCGCGTTCGGTCCGGTGGCCTCCGACCCGACCGTCTCCCGCTTGGTCGACACCCTCGCAGGGGCAGGGCCCCGCGCACTTGGGGGCGATCCGGCGGGCACGGGCCGAAGTCCGCGATCGGGTCTGGCGGTTGGCCGGCGAGGCGGCCCCGGACGCGGGCGGCGAGGTGATCGTGGACATCGACGGAGTGCTGGTCCTCGCGCACTCCGAGAAGCAGGACGCGGCCAGGACCTGGAAGAAGACGTTCGGCCATCACCCGCTGTTCGCATTCGTCGACCACGGCCGCGAGGGCTCCGGAGAGCCGGTCGCCGGGCTGCTGCGGCCGGGGAACGCGGGCAGCAACACGGCCGCCGACCACATCGAAGCGGCCCGGACGGCGCTGGCCCAGTTGCCGAAGAGGTACCGGCGCGGACGCCGCACCCTGATCCGCACCGACTCTGCCGGCGGCACCCACGACTTCCTCGACTGGCTCACCGCACGCGGCCGCTGGCTGTCCTACTCGGTCGGGATGACAATCACCGACGCCATCCACCAGGCCGTGCTGAAGATCCCGGCCACGGCCTGGACCCCGGCTGTCGAACCCGGTGGCGATGTCCGCGACGGCGCCTGGGTCGCCGAACTCGCCGGCGATGTCCTCAAAGGCTGGCCGAAGGGGATGCGGCTCATCGTCCGCAAGGAACGGCCCCACCCCGGAGCCCAGTTGCGCTTCACCGACGCCGACGGCATGCGCCTGGCCTGCTTCGCCACCAACACCACCGGCACTCCGATCGCGCGCCTGGAGCTGCGGCACCGCCAGCGCGCCCGCGCCGAGGACCGCATCCGCGCCGCCCGCGACACAGGCCTGCGCAACCTGCCCCTGCACCAGGCGGCCCAGAACCAGGTCTGGCTGGAGGTCGTCCAGCTCGCGCTCGACCTACTCGCCTGGATGCCCATGCTCGCGCTGACCGGCGACACTCGTCGGTGGGAGCCCAAGCGCATTCGGCTGCGGCTCTTCTCCGCCGCCGCCCAACTCGTCACCACCGGCCGCCGCCACTACCTCCGCCTGGCCCGCCACTGGCCCTGGACCGACACGATCACCAGCGCGTTCGCCCGCCTGCACGCCCTGCCGGACCAGGGCTTCGGCGTAGTCGCAGGGCGTCCGATTCGTGATGGTCTGTCAGCTCGGCGAGGCCCCTGAAAACATGGCAGGCACGGCTTCCAAGATCATGGAGTTCTCGACGCCCCGTGATCCGAGTGGAAGACCGTGCCTGCCGACGCAACATCGCCGATCCCACCTGCTCTTGACCAGCTCCGCGAGCAGCCCGAGGCCGCGCCCGAGGAGGTCCCGGGCCTGCTGGAGCGGCTGGCGGAGGTGCCAGACCCTCGTGATCCGCGCGGAGTACGTCACGCCCTGGTCGTCGTGCTCGCGCTGACCGCGTGCGCGGTACTCGCCGGAGCCACGTCACTGCTCGCAGTCGGCGAGTGGATCGCCGACGCCCCCGTGCACGTGCTGGAGCAGGTCGGACTGCGCCCCGACCCGCTGCTCCCCAAGCGGCTCCTACCTGCCGAAACGACCGTTCGGCGGCTGCTGGCCAGGATCGACGGCGACGCACTTGACCGCTCGGTCGGCCGCTGGCTCGCCGACCGCCGCCGAGAGGCCGCCGGTGATGCCGGGCTACGCGGGCTGGCCGTGGACGGAAAGAGCCTGCGCGGCGTGGCCAGGGCCAAGGGCCGCAAGATCCACCTGCTCGCCGCCCTCGACCACACCACCGGCCTGGTCCTGGCCCAGCTGGACGTGCAGGAGAAGACGAACGAGATCACCTGCTTCCAGCCGCTGCTGGAGGCGGTCGCCGATCTCGCCGGTGTGGTCATCACCAGCGACGCGATGCACACCCAGCGAGAGCACGCCGCCTACCTTCTGGACCGGGAAGCGCACTACATCGTGATCGCCAAGGGCAACCAGAAGAAGCTGCGCAAGCAGCTCGAGTCCCTTCCCTGGCGCGAGATCCCGCTCCAGGATCGCACCACAGGCACCGGCCACGGACGCTCCGAGGTCCGCCGGATCAAGGTGGCCACCGTCAACAACCTCCTCTTCCCCGGCGCCCGGCAAGCCGTCCAGCTCAAGCGCCGCCGCACCAACCGCAAGACCGGCAAGACCACCATCATGACCGTCTACGCGGTCACCAGCCTGACCGCCGAACAGGCCACTCCCGCCCAGCTCGCGCGGTTGATCCGCGACCACTGGAAGGTCGAGGCCCTGCACCACGTCAGAGACACAACGTTCGCCGAGGATGCCTCCCAGCTGCGGACCGGCAACCGGCAACCCGGCGCGTACGCCGGGCGGTGAGCTTGTCCAGCTCCTTCTCCGCAGCCGCCATGGTCTTCTCGGCGGCCGTGATCTCGGTGCAGCTCGCGAAGAGAGGCGAGCTCGGCGGTGTACGTCTTACGGTCCATCAGCGGGTCACTCCCCCTTCGAAGACTCGATGGCCTGCTTGAGCTCCGCGGCAACACGGATCGTGCCCTGATCGCGCCGGAACGCGGTCCTCAGCTCGTCCAGCGCACCCAGCACCGCCCGGTCGGGCTCGCTGACGGCGGTTTCGGGGGCAAGTCCGTCGGCTTGACGGAGCACTTCCTGCACCGTCGTCAGCAACGCCTCGACCTGGTTGGTCGCCTGGGCCTGGGCCATGGCCATCACCGCGATGTAGAGCCGGGCCAGCAGTGGACTGCGCTCGTCCGAGGACCGCATCGCCAGCGCCATGGTGTGGCGGACCAGGCTGGTGACCGCCAGGCGCAGCGGGGTCTGGCCATCGGCGTTGCGGCTGCCGGGCCCGTAGTACGGGGTGATGGTGACCACCGGTCCGTTCGCACGGACCTGACGGGACAGCACGGCCTGTGACAGGCCGACCTCCGGCGCGATCACCGACCACTTCATGTCCCGGCCTCGACAGTCCCAGACCGCCGCCTGCAGCGCCCAGCCCGCGTACGGCTGGATCAGCAGCGCGAGGGCCTTCGCCTGCTCCAGCGGGTCCTCCAGAGCCTGGGCGCGCTGCGCCTCCTCGGCAATCCGCCCGAGCAGAAACCGCGTATGGCTCGGCCCTTCGCTCAGCAGCTCGAGGTCTTCGTCGTCCACCATCTTCCGCACCTCCTCGTCTAACTTTAAAGTCGATATTCAAGTATTGCCTCAGAGTATCACCCTGGGTGTGCGACTCACCACCGCTTCACCCGTGGGGAGGAACGGCACGGAAGGCGGCTCCGCCTCTCCAGGGCCGGGCAAGCCCGGGCATGCAACGACCTGGGCTCTGGCCGCCGTGATGGCAGCCAGAGCCCAGGTCGCAGATGTCAAAGGGCGTCAGAAAGCGCCCGTCACCCTCCCTGCCGAAAGCGCATGCGGATCGCGAAAACCGGCTGCGACCTCGTAGTGGCGGGCGGGCACCGTGTTCGGACCGCGCCGGACGTAGAACTCCAGGCGCTGGCCGTTGCAGTAGGCGTGCATCTGGCCACCGGCCGAAACCTCGATCGCCAGCACCTTCTTCCCCTCGTGGTCAATCACGCGGGTGGTATAGGGCGGCTCGGGTTCCAGGCTGTCCCTGATGATGCTCGCGACCTGGAGAAGCTGCTCGTCGACACTCCGGCTCCCGGGAAGGCCGACGATCTCCAAGTCGTCCTGCACCCCGATCAGAACGGTGCCGCCGTCCTGCGAGGCAAAGGCCGCGATGGTCTTGAGCATCTTCCTGCGGGACTCGCCGGCCGCCGGGATCTCCCGCTTGCACTCCAGGTGCTGTCCCTCGCCGGTGGCCAGGAGAACGTCCAGCTCCAGCCCCGGCTGCTCCCAGACCACCGAGGCGTCGCGGGCGCGGCCGTACAGCGGAGCGGGGAAAGTGCGCATGTCCAACCACTCGCCTTCCCGGCGCAGCATCAGCAGGGTGGGTTCTGGATCACTTTCCGTGCTGATATGACTGATCGTCACCGAGCGGGCCGGGAGCGGGTGCCGGTCACGCGGCGAGGAGCACGCGCTTGCGCAGGAGGTCCAGGCCCCCGCGACCGAACATCTGCCGCTTCAGCATCTTGATCCGGTTCACCTGCCCCTCCACCGCCCCCGAGCTGAACGGCAAACTCAACCCCGCCACCACCGCCCCAAGATCAGAACCGATCCCGTTCACGAACGACACCAACGACTTGTGATCACTTTCGATGATCTCCGACTGGGACGGCGCCATGTACGTGATGATCAATGGCCGTGAACGACGTGGATGCCGAGAAAGTCCTGTTCCCGGACCTGGACAACCTGGAGATAGCGAACATCGAGATCGGCGGCGATACCGTGACCGTCGCTGCCTGCGCGTGTGCGCCCGAGGCGCTCTGCCCGGCCTGCGGTGCCAGATCACGTCGGGTCCACAGCCGCTACGAGCGCCGGTTGGCGGACTCGGCAGTCGGTGGCCGACGGGTGGTCGTGAAGCTGCAGGTCCGGCGCTTCCGCTGCCCCGCGACGTCGTGCCCCCGCGCGACGTTCGTCGAGCAGGTCGCAGGCCTCACCTTCCGCCACGGGCGGCGGAGCCTGCGGCTGCACACGATCCTGCAGGCGGTGGCGCTGATGCTGGCCGGCCGAGCCGGCGCCAGACTGTCCGACGTCCTCAGCTCGAAGGTCAGCCGCTCGACCCTGCTGCGGCTGATCCGCGCGATGCCCGACCCGCAGACAACGACACCACGAGTGCTCGGAGTTGACGACTTCGCCCTGCGCAAGGGCCACGTATACGGCACCGTGCTGATCAACATCGAGACCCGCCGTCCCGTCGACCTGCTGCCCGACCGTGAGGCCGCCACCCTCGCCCGCTGGCTGACCGAGCACCCTGGCGTTGAGGTCATCTGCCGCGACCGCGCCACTACCTACGCCGAAGGCGCCCGCCTCGGTGCGCCGAACGCGGTCCAGGTCGCTGACCGCTGGCACCTGTTCCACAACCTCACCGAAGCCGTGGAACGCTGCGTCACCCGGCACTCCACCCAGCTGCGCGAACCCGCCTACGTCCCCACCTCCGAGGAATCCGCGGCGGCCCTCGCCGAACTGGGGAAGATCACCGCGACGGCGAAGGCAGACCGGGGCGCCCACCGATACGCGGACCGCACCCGCGAGCGGCACCAGGCCGTGCACACCCTCCTCGACCAGGGCCTGTCCCGGCGGGAGATCAGCCGCCGACTGGGCTTGGCCCGCGGCACAGTGCGCAGGTTCGCCCACGCCGCCGCCCCCGAAGAACTCGTGGTCGGCAAGTGGCAGGGCCGCACCAGCGTCCTGGACGACTTCAAGCCCTACCTCCACCAGCGATGGCAGGAAGGCTGCACCACCGCGAAGACGCTCTTCGACGAGATCAAGGCCGCCGGCTACACCGGCGGCCTGACGGTCCTGCGCGACTACCTGCGACCACTGCGATCCGGTGCCCAGCCGCAGGACCGCTCCACCCGGCCGCCCTCGGTCCGTGATGTGACCAGCTGGATAACCCGCCACCCCGACAGCCTCAGCACTGACGAGACCCTCAAGCTCAAGGGAATCCTCGCCCGCTGCCCCCAGCTCGACGCCACCGCCGACCACGTCCGGACCTTCGCCGAGATGATGACCGCCCGCACCGG
>NZ_JBIURH010000046.1:0-58504 GCF_044740765.1 Kitasatospora sp. NPDC088346 | reverse complement strand
CTGGCACCTCACCCCCGCCAGCGCATAACCAGAAGGGGCCGCCCGGCCCGCAGCCAGACAGCCCCTCAGCAAGATCTTCACGAGCCTTCTAGGTGGCCAGGTGGGCGCCGCGCCGGATCGCCCGGACGAGTCCGGCGACCAGCAGCGCCCGCTCGGCCATGGCGTCGACCAGCAGGTACTCGTGGTCGGCGTGGGCGCCGCCGCCGACCGCGCCGAGGCCGTCGAGGGTCGGTACGCCCAGCGCGGCCGTGAAGTTGCCGTCGCTCCCGCCGCCGACCGCTGTGCCTTCGAGCCCCGGAAGCAGCTCCTTCGCCGCGGCGAACAGCCCGGCCGACGCCGACTCCGGCATCGGGGGCCGGCCGACGGATCCGCGGACCGAGATCTCCGCCCCGGCGAGCCGCGGAGCGAGTGCCGCGAATCCCGATTCGATCCGCTCCTTCTCGGCGGCGGACTCGACCCGGACGTCCACGACGACGGTGGCCGCCGCGGGGACGACGTTGTCGAGGGTGCCCGCGGACGCCACGGTCGGGGTGACGGTGGTGCCGAGGTCGGGCCGGCCGAGCGCGGCGACGGCCAGCACCTGGTGTGCGGCCTCGACGAGGGCGTTCACGCCGGCGGCCGGTTCGAGACCCGCGTGCGAGGCCCGGCCCGTGACGGCGACCTGGAACGTCCCGCAGCCCTTGCGGCCGGTCTTGAGCGCCCCGCCGTCGGCGGCGCCCTCGCACACCAGGACGGCGCCGCAGGCGAGGGCGCGTTCCTCGATCAGGGCCCGCGAGGAGTGCGAGCCGACCTCCTCGTCGGCGGTCACCAGGATCTCGACACCCGACCGCTCGTCCAGCGCAGCCAGTCCGTGGACGGCCTGCACGAGACCGCCGAGCATGTCGAAGACCCCGGGGCCGGTCGCCCGCCCGTTCTCGACCCGGAACGGGCGGCGCTCCAGGGTGCCCAGCGGGAAGACCGTGTCGTGGTGGCCGAGGACCAGCACCTGGGGATCGCCGCCGGCCGACCAGTGGACGTGCGGCCCGGCCTCGCTCCCGACGAGCACGGCGCGCCCGCCCAGCCGCCTCTCGATGACCGCGGCGACGGTTTTGGCCGAGACCGCCAGGGCGTCCTGGTCGCGGGACGGGGACTCGACCTCGACGAGCGTCCTGAGGTCCTCGATCATCGCGTCGACGCTCACGTCGGCGGTGCTGTGCATCGTCACGCCGCACAGGGTATCCGGCGCACCGGGGCCGGCCCGAAGGCCGGCGTCCCGGCGGCCGGCACCTCGACCGGCCGGTGCGCCGGACCCGGCGGCGGTGCCCCGCGGCAGTGGGCTCAGGGCCCCTGGTCGGCGACGAAGACGAAGCTGGCGGAGTGGTAGTAGTCCGGCAGCTGTGTGAGGGGGGTGCCGAGCGACGGGGGGCTGGTCTTGGCCCACTCCTCGGGGCCGAGCAGGTGGGCGGCGTAGTCGCTGCCGGGGACCGGCGGCACGAACAGCAGCCGGAACGAGGTGCCGTCCGGTTCCGTGGCGAACTTCCAGAGCTGGACGGTGCGTTCGGCGGCGGGAAGGCATGCCGCCTGGACGACCCTGACGACGTTCCCGCCGTCGTCCGTGCCGTCGAGGCAGTTGCCGGTACCGGTGTTGCGCAGCTGGTAGGTGTTGCCGCCGGCGGCGATGCGTTCCCAGCGTTCGGAGGGGTCCTGGTTGCAGGGCCGCAGCGCGAGGTACGGCCCCGCGGCGTCCGCCGGGCCGACGCACAGGCCCGACCGCGTGTTGAGGAGACGGAAGCCGGCCGGCCGGACGCTGGGGGAGGGGGCGGTCGGGGAGGCGGGGGCCGGGCGGGTGGTGGAGGCGGTGACGGGGACCACCGGGACGGACTCGGTGGATGCGGTGGATGCGGTGGGTTCCTGGGTGCTGGGTGTGGCCTCCGCCGTCGGCGAGGCGGGCCCCACGGTGGACGGGGCGGCCGCGAGCGTGGGCACGGAGAGGCTGATGGGCTCGGAGGTCCCCGGGCGCCCGTCGGGGAGGGCCACCATGACCGTCACGACGACCACGACCGTCGCCGTCGCCGCTCCCGCGCACAGGACGAGCAGACGCCGGTGGTCGCGGCGCCGCTCGTCCGTGTTGCGCCGCTCGTCCGTGCGGCGCGGTGCGGCCGTGCTGCGCGGTGCGGTGGTGAGGGCAGCGGAAACGGTCGCGGGGGCGGTACCGGCGTGGCCGGCGGGGATCGCGGGTGCGGCGGCCGGCAGTGCGAGCGCGGGCACCCGTCCCGGCGGGGCCTCGGCGGGCGGGTCGGACGGTCGTCGCGCGGTCCACAGCATCAGGGCGCCGTACAGCACGTCGACGTCCCAGGCGTGGACGGCTTCCAGCTCGCTCCGGGCCCGGCGGCAGCGCTCGCAGGAGGCCGTGTGCCGGTCGAGGCTGGGATGGACCGTCCCGTGCTGCACGGCGTCGCCCATGGCGGCCGCGAGGTGGCGGCAGGGTCGGTCGGCGGTCTGCGCGAACGCCTGGAGGTACGCCTCCCACAGGCCGTCCCCGGCGGCGGCGGACGGTCGCGGGCCGTCGGGCTCCATGGGCTCCTCGGCCACCGCGCGCCACAGCGCGGCCTGCCGGTGTTCCGGCAGGGCCCGCAGCGCCCGCAGCAGGACGGACGCCTCGTCGGCTCGCGTCGCCGCCGACAACGGGTCATCGGCGCCGGGCAGTTCGGCGATCCAGGCGGTGAAGGTGACCGAGAGGCCCGCCGCGCGGTCGTCACCCGCCCACCGCGCGGCGGTGCGTCTCAGTTCCGACGCCAGGTAGGGGCGCCAGGCCGAGGACGGGCCGGCACCCGCGCGGACGGCGTCGAGGGTCGAGGCGAGGGACTCCTCGGCGAGGCGGTGCGCGTCCCGCCCGTCCGGGCAGTACAGGCCGGCGTGGGCGAGGACGGCGTCCCGGTGGCGGGCGAGGGCCTGGGCCGGGGCCGACGGGTGGCCCGCGCGGATGAGTCTGGTGATCCGGGCGTCCGCCGTCTCGCTTGCCATGGACTCGGGCACTGCGCTCCTCGGGAGGTCGGGTGAGGACGGCCGGAATCGGTTCCGGCCACCCACTCCGGTGATCCGGCCGGACGGGCAGGATAACGGAAAGCCGGGCTCCGGTTCGATCTTCGTTTGTGGGCGCCCGAGGGCTTCCGGTCCCTGGTCCCCGGCCGGACGCTGCACGGTAGCGGCCGGAAGGGTGTCGTCGCTGCTCGGAGGGCCGAGTCTGAGCGGAACCTTAGGGCTTTGTCAGCGGACCCTGTGCACCGCCGATTCGGCGCCGCGCCGATCCTACGATCGGACCATCGGTCACCGGCCGGGCGGACAACCCGAACGGGGACCGGTTCGAGGAGCCCGGTCCGGTGGCAGACCGTCACGGAGCCGGCTCCAGACCGATGGTGCGTCCGACGGCGGGTCCCACCGTCGGAACGGCGCGCCGACCGTGCCGCGTCCCGTCCCCCCCGGGCATCCCCCCGCACCGGAAGGGCCGGCGACGCCCCGGGTGGACCGCAGGGCGGCCTCCTGCGGTCCGCCCGGGCCCTCCGGAAGGACGGGGTGTGCCCCGTGGCCGGTCACCGCCGGAGGAGCCGTCGGCGCCCACGACCACCACACCCATCCGCCGCCCCCGACCCCTCCGTCGGTGAGGCACGTCCTCCGGCGCGCCGCGCCGGGTGGGGCCCCGCCGTAGCCGTGGCCGCCGTGTCGGCGGCCCGTCCGGGGGCGAACGAGTGAGGAGCTGCGTGTGACGAGCGAACGAGATACCTGGGTGGCGGACGTCGCCGCGGCCCAGGCCGGTGACAAGGCGGCGATGGGGCGGCTGGTGGCCGCGTTCCTGCCGCTGGTGTACCGGTTGATCGGGCGGGAGCTGGACGGGCACGTGGACGTGGACGACGTGGTCCAGGAGACCATGGTGCGGGTCGTCGACCGGCTGGACACGCTGCGGGATCCGGCCTCGTTCCGGTCCTGGCTGGTGGCGGTGGCCAAGAACGAGGTGCGCCGCCGCTGGACCCGCCGCCAGCAGGTCCTGGAGCCGGTCGAGCCGGGGGACCAACTCCCCGACCCGCAGGCCGACTTCGTCGAGGTGACCATCCTGCGACTGGGCATCCTGGAGGCCCGGCGGGAGTTCGCGGAGGCCGTCCGGTGGCTGGACCCGGAGGACGGCGAGCTGCTGGCCCTCTGGTGCCGGGAGAACGCGGGTGAGCTGAGCCGGGCCGAGCTCGCCGCGGTGCTGGGGGTCTCGCTGCACCACGCGGGCGTACGCGTCCAGCGGCTCAAAGCCCGTCTCACCACCGGCCGTTCGGTGGTGCGGGCGCTGGCCGCGCGGCGCGGATGCCCCGCGCTCGCTCTCGCGACCGCCGACCGCGACGACGCCGTCACACCGCTGTGGCGCAACCGCATCGCCCGGCACATCCGCGGCTGCGACTGCTGTTGCGGCCAGCAGGGCGACCTGATGCCGGTGGAGGTCCTGCTCGCCGGCGCGGCCCCGCTCGGCCCGGTCCGGCGCCGGATGCCGTACGCCGGCGCCCGCCGCCCCCTCCTGCCCGCGCAGCGCCGCCGTTCCGGCTCGCGCCCCGCCCTCGGCGTCGGCTGACTGCCGCTGCGTGGGCCGGGTCGGCACCTGCCGCAGCGCACCGTACGGCGAGTGATCGAAGGGCACGGTACACCGTCGGATCCGCCAATTGCAGACTTTTGCAATTCGCATGATGCACAGTCAGCTTGCTGACTAGCGTTGCGGACATGGCACACACAGACGTGGCGTTGAAGGAAGCGATGATGATCGAGGGCGCCATCGGCGTGGCCCTCGTCGACCTGGGCAGCGGCATGGCGCTCGGCACCCTGGGGGGCAACCGCGAGTTCGACCTCTCGGTCGCCGCGGCGGGCAACACCGACCTCGTCCGGGCGAAGCTGCGCACCATGGAGATGCTGGGCCTCCAGGGCTCCATCGAGGACATCCTGGTGACCCTCACCAACCAGTACCACCTGATCAGGCCACTGACCTCGCGGACCGGCAGTGGGCTCTTCCTCTACCTGGCCCTCGACCGCAGCCGCGCGAACCTGGCCATGGCCCGCCGGCGGCTGCAGCTGGTCGAGGGCGAGCTCGAGGTCTGATGCCGCAGCCCCCGCTCTACCAGGTCAAGGCGGAGTTCTTCCGCATGCTCGGCCACCCGGTACGGATCCGCGTGTTGGAGCTCCTCCAGGGCGGACCCCTGCCGGTGCGCGCCCTGCTGGCCGACATCGGGGTCGAGCCGTCGAACCTCTCGCAGCAACTCGCCGTCCTCAGACGCTCCGGCATCGTGGTCTCCACCCGGGAGGGCCCGGTCGTCCTCTATGCCCTCGCCGGCGGCGACGTCGCCGACCTGCTGCGTTCGGCCCGCCGCATCCTCACCGTCCTGCTCACCGACCGCGAAGGCCTGCTGGACCAACTGCGCGAGCCGGACGCCTCGGCGGGCACTCCCGCAGACTCCGACTCCGACGCCGAGACGGTGGCCGGGCCGGGTGCGGTGTCCGAGTGGGGAGTGGACGAGGGCGCCGAACCGGCGGTCTGCTCGGTGCTCCCCGAACCACGCTGACAGCGCGGTCCAGCCGCCCGCCGTGCACGCGCCCGGCCCGCTCCGAAGGCGGGGCCGGGCGCCACGTCGTGTACGGGGCCGGCGCCGGCCGGTCCGCGGGTCCCGGCGCCAGGCGTACCGCTGGTGCGGCCGTACCGTGATCCCGTCCGAGTGATCCCCCTTTGTTCCCAGGCGAGTTCGAGCTCGTGAACGAGATCCCCGGGGCCCCACGGTGCGCGAGAACCGCGCCGTCGTGTCGTCGCACCGCCGTGCAGCCGGGCGGAGGTGCCGTCCCCTCCCGTGCCCGGACTGCCCGGCGCGTCGCCAGGTCCTGCTCCCGGACCCGCGGCGACCGCTCGGCCCGGTCCCCGCTCCGCTCCGTGATGGGCGCCGGCGGGTGGGGTGCCCGGCGAGCCCGGTCCGAGGGCTGCCGTGACGTCAACCCGGCCTCCAGAAGCGGGCGTTCGGGCGTGGTTCGGCGAAGCGTGCCGATGGGGCCGTTGAGGCGCAGTGTTTCCGAAGTGTGTCCATGACAACACTTCAAAGGTCTGGACCTCGTGTATGCCGTTGGCATACGTTCCTCCCGCGACCGCGTGTCGATGTTCTGAACTCGGCATCAGGGATGGCTACTTGGCCTGTCCTGTCACCTGCCCGGTCGCCCGTCCGCACTGAACCGGAGGGAAACCCATGCGAGTCACGAGCAAGATCAGGATCTTGGCCGGCGCCCCGCTCGCCGCCGCCGCGCTCATCGCCCTGGGCGCGGGAACCGCCAGCGCCGCGATACCCGTCAACAAGCCGATGTCCGGAAAGGCGACGTACTACAACGACGCCGGATTCGGCGCCTGCGGCACCCAGATCAACGCCGGAACCCAGATGCTCGTCGCCGTCTCGCACGCCTGGTGGACGGCGGCGAATCCCAACAACGACCCGCTCTGCAAGGGGATCTCGGTCAAGGTGACCTACCAGGGCAAGACCGTCACCGTCCCCGTCAGGGACAAGTGTCCGTCCTGCGACCGCACGCACATCGACCTCAGCCAGCCCGCCTTCGGCCGTCTCGCCCCGCTGGGCCAGGGCGTGATCAACGGTCTCACCTGGCAGTTCGTCAAGGTCGGCTTCGCTGGCGAAACCGTCCCGCTCTCCGAGCCCGTGACCGCTTCGACCCTCGGCTGACGCCTACGGCTGACACCCGCGGCACCCCGCGCCGCCTCCCGTCTCCCCTTCCCGGGAGGCGGGAGGCGGGAGGCGGCGCGGGGTCGCGGAGAGTTACGGCCGGCGGGGGCTGAGCTCCGCCATCGCGGACCAGCCGTCCCCCGGGGCCTCGGTGCTGATGATCTCCGGGGTGGTGGCGATGGCGTCCGCCATCGTCTCCATGGCCTTCTTGAAGTGGGCCGACTCGACGTGGGTCTGGCCGGCCTCGCGGGAGGCGAATCCCTCGACCAGGACGAACTGGTGGGGGGTGTCGACGCTGGTGGACCACTCGAAGAAGAGGTTGCCGGGCTCCTCCCGGGTGGCGGTGGTGAACTCGTCGACGAGCGTGAGCCAGTCCTTGCTGTGTTCGGGGCGGACGGTCATCTTGACGACGACGAGGATCATCGGAGTCTCCTGTGCGGTCGGTACGGTCGGGACGGTGGTGCTTAGCGGCGGCGGTCCGTCGCCGCTGCCGGCCACGGACCGGGGCCACCAGCCACCGTAGCCGGGCGGGCCGTCGGCCGACCGATCCGACCGGTGCGTGCCGCGCGTCCGGCCCGTGGGGCTCCGGGGACGGCGGCAACCGGCGCTTCGGTTTCGGTGAGGCCCCTGAGGCCCCTGAGGCCCCCTGAGGATCCCCTGAGTGAGGCGCCCCTGAGCGAGACCCCCCGAGGTCCCCCACGCGGCCGCCGCGAAACCGCCGGGCGGGGACCCGTACCGCGCGCCGTGGACCGGACGCCGGTCGTCCCCGTCGTTCAGCGGTCCCCGGAGCGCCCGTGGCCGCGCAGCAGCAGCGGCAGGAGGGAGAGGACCACCACGGCCCCCACCAGGGCCCACAGGTAGTGGTCGATCCCCGGGACGGCCCCGCCCAACCAGAACCCGGCCAGTACCAGGCTCTGCGACCAGAGCACCCCGCCGACGATCTGCCAGACGGTGAAGGTGCGCGTGGGCACGCCCAGCATGCCCGCCACCGGGCTGAGCACCGTCCGCACCAGCGGCACGAAGCGGCCCAGCACGATCGCCTTGCGGTAGCCGTAGCGGCGCAGCAGCGCGTCCCCCCGGGCGGCCGCCGATCTCAGGCGCGGGTTGCCCGTATGGGCCAGGGCCGCCCGTCCGCCGTGCCGGCCGAGCAGGAAACCGAGCTGGGCGCCGGCGACGGCGCCGACGGCGGCGCAGACCATCACCTGCCACAGCGAGAGGTGGGGCCCGGGGCCGGTGCCCGCGGCGCAGAGCACGCCGGCCGGGAGCAGCAGGGTGTCGCCGGGGAGGAAGAATCCCACCACCAGCAGGCCGGACTCGGCGAAGACCACCACCAGGACGGCCAGCGCCCCGAAGGTGGCGAGCAGCGAGGACCCGCTCGTCGGGTCGACGGCCAGCAGCGGCCCGGTCATCGGGCCCCCGCCCCCGCCGTCCGGCGGTGCGGGTGTCGTCCTGCGCGGGAACCGGCCACGTCTTGAACCGTACTCGCGCGGCCGCGGATGTTCAGCGGCCTGCCGGGACGGTGTCATCGCCGTCCCGGCAGGCCGGGTGGGTGCGCCGCTGCGCACCGCGGGGGAGCCCGATGTCGGCTCGGCGCGGACGTCGGTCCGCGCCGGACGTCAGCTCGTGAGGGGCGACGCGGCCTGCGCGGCCGCCGTGTGGTTGCGGGCCAGAGGGCCGGAGAACCGGTAGGCGCCGCCCATCAGGGCGACCACGGCGACCGTCTCGGCCGTGCCCCACACCCAGGTGGAGGCGTCGGCCTGCTTGGCCGCGAGCTTGGGCAGCTTCTTCGCCGGGATGGGGGTGGCGGACTGTTCGGCGGCCTTCGCCTGGTACGCCTGGTTGCGGGCCGAACCGTGCAGGAACGGGGCGACGAAGAGCAGGGCCAGCCCGAGCACGACCTCGACGGCGACCACGAGCGGGAACCTGCGCAGCAGGACGGTGACCAGCGGGCGCTGGTCGCCCTCGTCGCAGAGGGCCTCGATCCGCGGGTGCAGCCAGAACTGGTTGAACGTGCCGAGCAGCAGCAGGCCGCCGAAGATCAGGATCTTCACGCCGAGCACCCGCCCGTACATGGTGGTGATCAGCTGCGACGGGCCGTCCACGTGGGCCCAGTAAAGGAACAGGCCGGACAGGGTGATGGCGGCGACGCAGCTCATGGCGGTGACCGAGAAGCGGCGGACGGTCGTCGACCAGAAGGCGCGCCGCTCGGCGGCGGGTACCGCGCCGGGTGCGGCGAGCAGCAGCAGGCCCGCCAGTCCGCCGAGCCAGACGCCGCCGCCCTGGAGGTGCAGCATCCACATCAGGGTGTCGAAGCTGGTGCGGCCCCAGTTCTCGGGTGTCTTGGTGGGGAACTTGGTGGTGCCGAGTGCCGCGGCGGAGGCGGCCAGGCCGGCGCCGAGCAGCCAGGGGCGCGCCGCGCCGCCCGCGACCGAGCGGGCCGCCAGCGGGGCCACCAGGACGGCTGCGGCCAGTGCGAGGGTGACTTCGAGCCCGGACAGCCGGCCGGCGTTGCTGCCGTCGTAGAGGGCGTCCCATGCGGCCGAGTAGTCGTAGCCGTGGCTCTTCGAGGCCCCGTGCGCCAGCTCGGTGAGGACCGCCGGGACGGTGAGGACGCCGAGCACGGCGGCGGCGCGGGCCAGCCGGGCGGTGACCACGGGCAGCGCGGCCGGTGCGGTGCGGGCGGCGGCCGGGCCGGCCGCCAGCAGGACGAGGGCGATCAGGCCGACCAGGCCCATGAGGGCGACCCACGTCGTCCAGGCCACGGCGCTGTCGACGAACGGGCCGAGTGGGGTGGAGGGCGCGGCCGCCGACAGGGAGGTCAGGGCGGGGGGTATCGACAATCCGGGCACGGGTCTGCTTCCTCGATCGGACGTGGAGGGGGAGGGGCGGGCGCTTAGGTTAGCCATACCTAATTGATGGTGCAACTGCCTGTGGGGCGGTGGGTCCGCGCCGGCCGGAACAGCCGGCGGGTCCACCTTCGGCGCGGCGGTCCAAATCTCCTTCGTGGGTGCCCGGTTGTGCTCACATCGAGGCGCGGTGGGCGTGTCGCGTGATTCCCCGGTCGAAACTATGCAGAAGTGTTGACTGCCGTCATGGGGGCGCCATACTGGCCTCACCCCTGCTGACCGAGAGGCGCCGCCCGTGGAACTCTCCCCGTCCGCCCACGTCGACACGTTCTGCCGCGATCGCCTGCCCCCCGTCGAGCAGTGGCCGGACCTGCTCTTCGAACTGCCCGAACTCCGCTACCCCGACCGCCTCAACTGCGCACGCGTCCTGATCGACGACGCCGTCCGGCGGTGGGGCCCGGACCGCCGCTGCCTGCTCACACTCGCCGAGGAGTGGAGCTACGGCGATCTCCGGCGCCGCTCGGACCAGGTCGCCCAGGTGCTCACCGAGGACCTGGGCCTGGTGCCGGGCAACCGCGTCCTACTGCGCGGCCCCAACAACCCCTGGCTGGTGGCCTGCTGGCTCGGCGTGCTGAAGGCCGGCGGGGTGGTGGTGACCACGATGCCGCTCCTGCGGGCCGCCGAGATCAGCTCCCTGCGCGAGATCAGCAGGCCGGTCGTCGCGCTGTGCGACCACCGCTTCCTCGACGCCGTCGGGTCGGCCGGGACGCCCGGCCTCACCGTCGTCCCGTACGGCGGGTCGGCCGCGGACGACCTGGCACTGCGCTGCGCCGCCAAGGAGGGCGTGTTCGCCGCGGTCGACACCGCCGCCGACGACGTGGCGCTGATCGCCTTCACCTCCGGCACCACCGGCCGCCCCAAGGCCACCCTGCACTTCCATCGGGACGTGCTGGCCAACGCCGACACCTTCTCGCGGCACATCGTGCGCCCCGCGCCCGACGACCTGTTCGCCGGGACGCCGCCACTGGCCTTCACCTTCGGCCTCGGCGGTCTGGTGGTCTTCCCGCTGCGCGCCGGCGCGGCCACCCTCCTGGTGGAACAGGCCACCCCCGAGCAACTCGCGGAACTGGTCGCCGAGCACGGCGTCAGCGTGCTGTTCACCGCGCCGACCGCCTACCGGGCGATGCTGGCGGCCGGACTCGCCGGCCGGCTGCGCGGACTGCGCCGCTGCGTGTCCGCGGGCGAACCGCTCCCGGCGGCCGTCTGGGAGGACTTCCACCGGCAGACCGGACTGCGTCTGATCGACGGCATCGGCGCCACCGAGATGCTGCACGTGTTCATCTCCGCCGCCGACGGGGACATCAGACCGGGTGCCACGGGTCGGCCGGTTCCCGGCTTCCGGGCGGCGGTCCTGGACGAGGACGGCGCGCCCGTGCCGGACGGGCAGCCCGGGCTGCTCGCGGTGCAGGGTCCCACCGGCTGCCGGTACCTGGACGACGAGCGCCAGAGCGTCTACGTGCGCGGCGGCTGGAACCTCACCGGCGACACCTACGTCCGGGACGGCGAAGGCTACTTCTGGTACCAGGCCCGCACCGACGACATGATCGTCTCCTCCGGCTACAACATCGCCGGCCCCGAGGTCGAGCAGGCCCTGATCGCCCACCCCGACGTGGTGGACTGCGCCGTGGTCGGCGCGCCCGACGAGCGCCGCGGCGCGATCGTGAAGGCGTACGTGGTCCTGCGGGCCGGCGCCGCCGACGACGCGGGGGCCGTGCGGGCGCTCCAGGAGTTCGTCAAGCAGGCGATCGCGCCCTACAAGTACCCCCGCGCGGTCGAGTTCGTCGAGGGGCTGCCCCGCACCTCCACCGGCAAGCTCCACCGCGCCGAACTCCGCCGCTGGGCGCACACCGACCGCTGACGGCCGGCCGCCGAGCGGCCCGCCCCACCCGCGTACCCGCCTCACCCACCTACCCCCCCGTGACCGTCGGAAGGCACCCCCATGGACCGTCCCGCCGAACCCGTGCAGCAGGCCGATCCGGCCGAATCCGCCCTCCCCAGTGTGGTGATCGAGCGGAAGGTCGAGTGGTCGGACACCGACGCCGCGGGCCACCACCACTTCTCGGCGGTGCTGCGCTGGGCCGAGGCGGCGGAGGCGGTGCTGCTGCGCCGGCTCGGGCTCGACGGCCTGTTCGGCAGCATTCCCAGGGTCCACTTCGAGGCGGACTACCTGGAACGGCTCTGGTTCGGGGACGTCGTGCGCGTCGCGATCCGCGTCGACCGGGTGGGCACCTCCTCGCTGCACTACGCCTTCGACGTACACGGCCCCCAGGGGCGGGCCGCGGCCGGGCGGATGTCGGTGGTCCACTCCGCCGCCACGGCCAAGGGCGCCGCCCCCTGGCCCGCGGAGACCCGCGCCAGGCTCGCCGGGGCGGGTCCGCAGCGCCCGGAGACGTACGGCGGCTGAACCCGGCCGCCGCGGGCAGCCGATATCGCGCATGCTTGACGGTCGCCAGAGTAACGCAATACCGTGAGTGTCGGAGAACCACTGGAGGGCCTTCATGCGCGTGGCAGTCATCGGGGGAGGGCCGGGCGGGCTGTACTTCGCCGCTCTGGCCAAGCAACTCTCCCCGGCGTGGGAGATCACGGTCTGGGAGCGCAACGCCCGGGGCGACGCGTTCGGCTTCGGCGTCGTCTTCTCCGACGAGACGCTGGACGGGATCGCCCAGGCCGACCCCGAGGTGTTCGCCGCGATGTCGGCCCGGTTCGCCCGGTGGAGCGACATCGACGTCCGCCACCGCGGCCAGGTCCGCACCTCCGGCGGGCACGGGTTCGCCGCCCTCGACCGCAACGTCCTGCGCGCGGTCCTCCAGGAGCGCTGCGCCGCGCTCGGCGTCGACGTCCGCTACCGCACGCCCGCGCCGCCGGTGGCTGAACTGTCCGACGGGTACGACCTGGTGGTCGCCGCGGACGGGGTCCGCTCGCCGACCCGCGAGGCCTTCCCGGACAGCTTCGGCACCGCGCTGGACGAGCGGACCGCCCGCTACATGTGGCTGGCCACCGACCGGGTCTTCGAGGCGTTCACCTTCATCGTGGAGGAGCGGGACTTCGGTGCCGTGCAGGTCCACGCCTACCCGTTCGACGAGCGGCGCAGCACCTTCATCGTGGAGCTGGGGGAGGACGCCTGGCGCCGGGCCGGCTTCGAGGCGCTCGCCGGAAGGGAGTTCGCCCGCGGCGAGAGCGACCTGGCGAGCGTGCGCCGCTGCGAGGAGATCTTCGCCGACCACCTCGACGGTCACCGGCTGATCCCGAACGCGTCGAAGTGGATCAACTTCACCACCGTCCGCAACGCCTCCTGGCGGCACCGGAACGTCGTGCTGCTCGGCGACGCGGCGCACACCGCGCACTTCTCCATCGGCTCGGGCACCAAGCTCGCCATGGAGGACGCCCTGGCGCTCGCCGCGAGCCTGCACGAACGCCCCACCGTCACCGAGGCGTTGACCGCCTACGAGGCGGAGCGGCGGCCGGTCGTCGAGTCCACCCAACGGGCCGCCCAGGCGAGCCTGGAGTGGTTCGAGAACATCGGCCGGTACACCGGTCAGGACGTCGACCGGTTCGCCTTCAACCTGCTCACCCGCAGCCGCCGTGTCACCTACGGCAACCTGCGGGAGCGGGACGCCGCCTTCGTCGACGCCGTCGACACCGCCTTCGCGGACAACGCCCTCACCGACGCCGTCCGGGTCGACAGCGTCCCGGTCGACGCCGACGCCGCGGGCCGCGGGCCCGCCGCCCCGCCGATGTTCCGCCCGCTGAACCTCGCCGGACTGACGCTGCGCAACCGCGTCGTGGTACCGCCCCTGGCGACCTTCACCTCCGTCGACGGCCGCCCCGGGGAGTTCGAGCGGGCCCAGCTCACCGCCCAGGCGCTCGGCGGAGCCGGGCTGGTGTTCGCCGGGATGACGGCCGTCAGCCCGGACGGCCGCGCCACGCCCGGCTGCCCCGGCCTCTGGACGGACCGGCAGGAGGCCGACTGGACGTCGATCGTCCGCGCCGTCCGCGCCGTCTCGGCGACGCCGCTGGGCATCCAGCTCACCCACGCCGGACGCCGCGGATCCACCACGGTGCCCGGCCCGGACGGCATCGGCCGGCCGCTCGGCGGCGCCGGCTGGTCGACCCTCGCCGCGTCGCCGACGGCCTGGGACTCCGGGTACCCCGCCCCCCGCGAGGCCACCCCCGCCGACCTGGCCGCCGTCACCGCCGCCTTCGCCGCCGCGGCGGCCCGTGCCGACCGGGCCGGATTCGACGTCCTGGAGCTCCAGTTCGGCCACGGCCACCTGGTGTCCGGCTTCCTCTCCCCGCTGACCAACCGGCGCACCGACGCGTACGGCGGCGGCCTCGACGGCCGGCTGCGCCTCCCGCTGGAGGTGCTGGCGGCCGTCCGCACCGCCTGGCCGGCCGGGAAGCCGCTCGTCGCCCGGATCTCCGCGAGCGACTGGGCCGACGGCGGCACCACCGAGACCGAGGCCGTCGAGATCTGCCGCGCCCTGGCCGCCGGCGGGGCCGACGCCGTGGACGTGTCCACCGGCGAGGTGGTCGCCCACCAGAGACCGCCGTACGGGCGCAGTTACCAGACGCCGTTCGCGGAACTGATCCGGCACGCCACCGGCATCCCCACCATCGCGGTCGGCGCCATCTCGACCTACGACGACGTCAACTCGATCGTCCTCGCGGGCCGCGCGGATCTCGTCGCGGTGGGCCGGGCCCACCTGTGGGACCCGATGTGGACGCTGCACGCCGCGGCGGAGCAGGGCCACACCGGGCCCGGTGCCCGCTGGCCCGAGCCGTGGCGGGCCGGCAGCCGCAAGCCCGCCGGGCCGCGGGCCGACCGCGTCCCGCCGCGCCTGCACCTGCTGCGCGAGGAGGCCGCCCCCGTCCACCGGCGGTGGCTGCCCGCGTCCGCGGCCCGGCCGCTCGCGGCCACCGCCACCCGCTGACCGCCCTGCGACCGATCCGACCCGGCCTCCGCCCGTTCCGCCCGCCCGCCGGCCAGCCCGGCCCGACCGCCCGATCCGGCAACGGAGGAACTCATGGACCTGCCCCGATTCACCGCGGCCGCCGTCCAGGCGTCCCCGGTCTACCTGGACGCCGCCGCGACCGTCGAGAAGGTCGTCGCGCTGATCGGCGAGGCGGCCGGCCGCGGCGCCTCGCTGATCGTCTTCCCGGAGGTCTTCGTCCCCGGATACCCGTACTGGAACTGGACGATGAACCCCGTTCAGGGATCGCCCTGGTTCGAGAAGCTCTACCGCTCCGCCATCGACGTACCGGGCCCCGAGGTGGACGCCCTGCGCGAGGCGGCCCGCCGGCACGGCGTCACCGTCGTCATCGGGGTCAACGAGCGCGGCGCGCACAGCCTCGGCGTGCTGTACAACACCCTGCTGACCATCGGAGCCGACGGCGAACTCCTCGGCGTGCACCGCAAACTGGTGCCGACCTGGGCCGAGAAGCTCACCTGGACCGGTGGCGACGGCAGCTCGCTGAAGGTCCACCGTACGGGCATCGGCCCGCTCGGGGTGCTCGCCTGCGGCGAGAACACCAACACCCTGGCCCGCTTCACCCTCCTCGCCCAGGGCGAACTCGTCCACGCCGCCTGCTACATCGCGCTGCCGGTCGGACCGGAGGACTACGACATGGCGGAGGCCATCGCGGTCCGCACCGCCGCTCACTGCTTCGAGGGCAAGGTCTTCTCGGTGGTCGCCTGCTCGACGATCTCCGCCGACATCGTCGACCGGATCGCCGGCGAGGACGCGGAGATCCGCAAGATGCTCGCCCGCCCACGCAGCGCCCTGTCCGGCGTCTTCGGCCCCGACGGCCGCCCGGTCACCGAGCCGCTGATCGACGAGGAGGGCATCGTCTACGCCGAGATCGACCTCGCCAGGTGCATCCAGCCCAAGCAGATGCACGACATCATCGGCCACTACAACCGCTTCGACGTCTTCCAGCTCCAGGTCGACAACCGTCCACGCACCCCGCTGACGTTCACGGCTCCGCCCCTGCCGGAGACCGCCCCTTCCGCACCGAAGGAGGAAGCGTGACCACGCACGACGACGACACGCACGACGACGACACGCACGACGACAACCGGCTCGGCCGTGCCCGCGTCTCGGACAGCCCCGAACTCCTCGCCTACTACGACGAGTTGGCCAAGCTCGACGCCGGCGCCCTGTGGACCGTCGCCAACGACATCGAGCCCTGGTACCCGCAGCCCAGGTCCGTACCCGTCCTGTGGCGTTACGAGGACCTGCGCCCGCTCGTCCACAAGGCGCTGCCGCTGGTCAAGGCCGACGACGCCGGCCGCCGGGTGGTCATGCTGGTCAACCCCGGCCGCACCGACGTCAGCGCGGCCGTCGGCCTGCTCTACACCGGCCTGCAGATCATGGGTCCCGGCGAGGCCATGACCGCCCATCGCCACCAGGCCGCCGCCCTGCGCTTCGTCCAGGAGGGCACCGGCGCCTGGACCGTCGTCGACGGCCAGAAGCTCAAGGTCGGCCCCCGGGACTTCGCCATCACCCCCAACGGCACCTGGCACGAGCACGGCAACGAGTCCACCAACGCCCCCGTCATCTGGCAGGACGGCCTCGACATCCCGCTGGTCAACGCCCTCGACGCGGGCTTCTACGAGGTCCACCCCGAGCTGTACCAGGTGCCCGGAAAGGTCATCAACTCCTCCGTCCTCAGCTACGGCACCAACCTGCTGCCGTACGGCATGGAGAAGTGGACCCGCCCGTACTCCCCGGTCTTCGGCTTCCCGTGGGAGCCGACCTACCACTCCCTGCTCAACCTGGCGAAGGCCGTCGAAGGCTCCCCGTACGACGGCGTGATCATGGAGTACACCAACCCCCTCACCGGCGGGCCGGTCATGCCGACCATGGGCGCCCACATCCAGCTGCTGCGCCCCGGCCAGGCCACCCGGGCCCACCGGCACACCGGATCGGTGGTCTTCACCGCGGCCAAGGGGCACGGGGTCTCGGTGGTCGCGGGGCGGCGCTTCGAATGGCGGCAGGGCGACATCTTCTGCGTCCCGTCCTGGGCGTGGCACGAGCACGAGAACCTCGACCGGTCCGAGGACGCCTGCCTGTTCTCCTTCAACGACTTCCCGGTGATGCACTCGCTCGGCTTCCACCGCGAGGAGGCCTACACCGACAACGACGGTCACCAGCCCGTCCCGCCGGACGGCCGCTAGCCCGCCCCCGCCGCCCGCCCTGCCTCACCCCCCCCGCCTCCGACTCCCGACAGCGTCACCGCAAGGAGACACCATGCGTCTGGTCACCTACACCCCGAACGACACCAGCCCGGCGCCCACCCGCCTCGGCGCCGACCTCGGTGACCGGGTGGCCGACCTCGCCGCCCTCGCCCGCGCGGCCGGCGCCGACCTGCCCGGCGACCTGCTCTCCCTCCTCCGGGCCGGCCGGCCGGCCCTCGACACGGCACGTGCCCTGCTCCGCGGCGAACTCCCCGCCGACGCCGTCCACGACCTCGCCGACGTGACCCTGCACGCCCCGCTGCGGCCCGGCAAGATCATCGGCGTCGGGCTGAACTACGTCGAGCACGTCGCCGAATCCCACCGCACCCTGGACACCGACCGCGAACTCCCCGACCGGCCGGTGCTGTTCTCCAAGCCCGCCACCGCCGTCACCGGCCCCGGACAGCCGATCCTGCACAACGCCCGGCTGACCAAGCAGCTCGACTGGGAGTGCGAACTCGCCGTCGTCATCGGCACCACCGCCTTCCGGGTCGCCGAGGACGACGCCATGGACCACGTCTTCGGCTACAGCATCGTCAACGACGTCAGCGCCCGCGACCAGCGCCGCTCCGGCCAGTGGTTCTTCTCCAAGGGGCAGGACTCCTACGCTCCCTTCGGCCCGGCCGTGGTCACCGCCGACGAGATCCCCGACCCGCAGAACCTCGACCTGTCGCTGCGCGTCAACGGCGACACCAAGCAGGACTCCAACACCCGGCACATGCTCTTCGGGATCCGACGCCTGATCGCCGACATCTCCTCCGGCATGACCCTGGAGCCCGGTGACGTCATCGCCACCGGCTCGCCCTCCGGCGTCGGCGCCGGCCTCGTACCGCCGCAGTTCCTCCAGCCGGGCGACCTGGTCGAGGCCACCATCGAGCGGATCGGCACCCTGGCCAACCCGGTCGTCGACGCCCGCTGACCTCCCGTGGGTCGGGCCACGGGTCCACGCCCCACGCACCGCCCGCGCCCCACCCCGTCGCGTACCACGAACCCAACGGAGCACCCCGTGTCGGCACGCACCTACCGGATCGGCCAGATCGTCCCCAGCTCGAACGTCACCATGGAGACCGAGGTCCCCGCCATCCTGCGCGCCCGGGAGACCGTCGCCGCCGAGCGCTTCACCTTCCACTCCAGCCGGATGCGGATGACCCACGTCACCCCCGAGCAGCTCAGGGCGATGGACGCCGACTCCGACCGCTGCGCCGTCGAACTCTCCGACGCCGCCGTCGACGTGCTCGGCTACGCCTGCCTGGTCGCCATCATGAGCATGGGCCACGGCTACCACCGGACGTCGCAGCAGCGCCTGCACACCCGCACCGCCGAGAACGGCCACCCCGCCCCCGTGGTCACCAGCGCCGGCGCCCTCGTCAACGGCCTGCACACGCTCGGGGCGAAGCGGATCGCGCTCATCGCCCCCTACCTGCGCCCGCTGACCCGGACCGTCGTCGACTACCTGACCAACGAAGGCATCACCGTCCTCGACCACGAGGCCCTGGAGATCCCCGGCAACCTCGACGTCGCCGCCCACGATCCCGCCGTGCTGCCCGCCATCGCCAAGCGACTGGACCACGCGGACGCCGACGCCGTCGTGCTCTCCGCCTGCGTCCAGATGCCCTCGCTGTCCGCCATCGAGGAGACCGAACAACAGCTCGGCAAGCCCGTGGTCTCCGCCGCCGTGTGCACCGTCCACCAGATGCTCCGCGCGCTCGACCTGCCGGCGATCGCCCCCGGCGCCGGTCACCTGCTCGCCGGCGCCTACGCCGAGGCCCCGCTGCGCACCGACACCAAAACCGACACCAAAACCGACACCGACACCGACACCGACACCGACACCGACGCCGCCCCGGTCGCGGGCTGACACCGCCGGCGGGAGGGCCGAACCGGGCTCGTACGCGTGTGCCATACTCCGTCGGATGTCGGAGACGCGCACAGAACTGCCCTGCCACACCGAGGTCGAGGCGCCCGACGGCGCCGTCTTCCCACTGCACGGGCTGGCCCAGGACGACCCTGCCGCGCCCGTCGTACTGGTCTCCCCGGCCATGCGCACGCCGGTCGGCTTCTACCGGCGGTTCGCGCAGGAGCTGCACGCCGCCGGCGCCAGCGCGCTGGTGCTGGACCACCGGGGGAGCGGCGCGCGGGCCCGGGTACCGAGCACCACCGGGTACCGCCAGCTCACCGACGACCTGGGTGCGGCCGTCGCCGCCGTTCGCGAGCTACTGCCACAGGCCCCGCTCACCGTCTGCGGACACAGCCTCGGCGGCCAACTCGCCCTCGTCCAGGCCGCCGAGGCCACCGAACGCGGCACGCCGGGACCGGACGCGATCGCCCTGGTCGCGGCCGGATCCGTCTACCACCGGGCCTACGGCCTGCGCGCCCCCGCACTGCTCACCGCGAGTCGGCTGATGGCGCTGACCGCCGCCACGCTCGGCCACTGGCCGGGCCACCGGCTCGGCTTCGGCGGCCGTCAGCCGGCCGGCGTCATCATCGACTGGGCCCACCAGGCCCGGACCGGTCGCTACCGGCTGGCCGGCACGGACATGGAGGACGCCCTGCGGGCCCTGCGGATACCGGTGCTCGCGGTGGACGTCGAGGGCGACCGCCTCGCCCCTCCCGGCGCCGTCGACCACCTGTGCGGCAAGGTCCCGCACGCGGCGGTCGACCGCCGCGGCTACACCGCCGAGGACGCCGCCGGCGGCCCCCTCGACCACTTCCGCTGGGCCCGCCACGCCGCCCCGCTCGCCCGCGACCTGGTCACCTGGTCCCGCAGCCCGCGCACGGCGGGCTAGCGTCACAGCCGCAGGCGTTCACGGGGCCGTGCGGAACACTCGAAGGCACCGGTGGCGATCGGAACGCACATCGAGACCCCGACCGACCCGTGGTCGGGCGGAGCCACCCCGTCCGGGTGCGGAGGGCTGGAGTCGTCGTGGCCGGTGCCTGCACGGGAGTGATGGTGCTGTCCACGGCGGGCCCGACCGGGGCCGCCCGGGTGCGACGTGCCACCTCGCCGAGGCCGAACCCGCCGCCCAGGGAGGCCGGGTGATCGACTCGCGGGCCGTCGACGACGGGGACCCGGTGACCGCGGGCGGTGTCACCGGCGGAATCGATCCGGCGCTCTGGACGGTCGCCCGCGAGTGCGGCGCATCCGTCGCCGCGAGCGTCGGGTCCGTCATGGAGGACGGGCGGTGCGGTGCCGTCCGGCGCTCCGACCCCGGACGTGCCGGAGGGCCTCGGACCGCGTCCCGTTGACGTCACCATGCGCTCCCATCGCCATAGGCATTTGCCTATAGGCTTTAGGTAAATGCATGATGGTCGTAGTCGAGTGGGAGGAAGGCCATGGTTCGAGCGGGGCTGACCCCGGAGCTGCTGATCCGGGCGGGGGCGGAGATGGCCGACGAGGTCGGCTTCGACCAGGTGACCGTCTCGGCGTTGGCCCGTCGGTTCGACGTCAAGGCCGCGAGTCTGTACTCGCACCTCAAGAGCTCTCAGGACCTCCGGACCGGGATCGCCCTGCTGGCTCTGGAGGAACTCGCCGACCGGGTCGCCGCCGCCCTGGCCGGGCGGGCCGGCAAGGACGCCCTGGCCGCCTTCGCGGACGCCTACCGCGACTACGCCCGCGAGCACCCCGGTCGCTACGCCGCCGCCCGGCTCAGGCTCGACCCCGAGACGGCGGCGGCCAGTGCCGGCGTGCGGCACGCGCAGATGACCCGGGCGATCCTGCGCGGCTACCACCTGACCGAGCCGGGCCAGACGCACGCGGTCCGGATGCTGGGCAGCGTCTTCCACGGCTACATCGAACTGGAGCTGGCCGGAGGTTTCAGCCACACCGCCGTCGACCCGCAGGAGTCCTGGGCCTGGATCGTGGACTCCCTCGACGCCCTGCTCCGGGCCCAGGGCAGCTGAAACGCCGTCCGGATAATCCGATCACCAGGACTGAGGCAATGAACACCGAGCACGACTGGATCACCACACCCGTCACCGCCGCGATCCTGCGCGGTTTCCTGGACCTCGAACCGACGGCGCGCGGCCTGCTGCCGCACCGCCTGCCCGCCCGGGCGCGGCGGCAGATCCCCGACGGCCACCTGGCGGTGGCGGAGGCCCAGCCCTCCGGCGTGCGGCTGGTCTTCCGCACCCGGGCCACCACCGTCGAGCTGGACACCCTGCCCACCAAGCGGGTTCACCGGGGCTTCCCGGCTCCGGCGGACGGCGTGTACGACCTGCTGGTCGACGGCCGTCTCGTCGCCCAGGCCACGGTGCCGGGCGGCAACGTCCGTACGGTGACCGACCTGGTCACCCAGGCCTCGGAGCTCCGGGAGGGCCCCGCCGGCAGCGCCCGCTTCATCGGTCTGCCGGCGCGCGACAAGGAGGTCGAGATCTGGCTCCCGCACACGGAGGTCACCGAGCTGGTCGCCCTGCGCACCGACGCCCCGGTCGAGCCGGTGCCGGACCGCGGGCGCAGGGTGTGGCTGCACCACGGCAGTTCCATCAGCCACGGCTCGAACGCCGCCCATCCGAGCGCCGTCTGGCCCGCGCTGGCGGCGGCCCGGGGCGGAGTGGAGCTGGTCAACCTGGGGTTCGGCGGCGGTGCGCTGCTCGACCCGTTCACCGCCCGGGCGATCCGGGACACCCCCGCGGACCTGATCAGCCTCAAGATCGGCATCAACATCGTCAACACCGACGCGATGCGCCTGCGGGCCTTCACCCCTGCCGTCCACGGCTTCCTCGACACCGTCCGCGAGGGTCATCCGACGACACCGCTGCTGGTCGTGTCGCCCGTCCTCTGTCCGGTGCAGGAGGACACCCCCGGTCCGCTCGCCCCCGACTTCGACGGGCGGACCCTGCGGTTCAAGGCCACGGGCGACCCGGCCGAACGTGCCGCCGGGCGCCTGACCCTCACCGTGATCCGCGACGAACTCGCCCGGATCGTCGGAGAGCGGGCGGTCGACGACCCGGACCTGCACCACCTCGACGGCCGTGACCTGTACGGCGAGGCGGACTACGCCGAACTCCCGCTTCCCGACGAGGTCCACCCGGACCCCGCGGGGCACCGGCGGATCGCCGAGAACTTCGCACGGCTCGCGTTCGGCGACGGCGGCCCCTTCGGCCCCGCGACCGGCTGACCACGGTCGCGCGGGCCCGGTCGACGGCGCCGTGCGTCAGGGGGTCCGGCCGCCCGTTGACGCGACGCCGGTGAGCAGCCCGTCGACGGCGGCGTCCACCGTGCCGGTGACGTCCTCACGCGCGATCATGCCGCTGTTGAGCAGCACGGCCAGCCCGTGGACGGTCGCGAACACCAGGCGAGCCGCGGCCCGGACGTCCTCCTGGGCGAGTTCCCCGCTCCGGTGCGCGGACTCGATGACGGCGAACGGCACGGCGTAGGCCGCCTGCGCCGCGGCGAGGGTGGCGTCGGCCCCCTCCCGGTGCTTGCCGGCGAACATCAGCTCGATCAGCGGCATCCGCTCCCGGGTGAAGTCCACGTAGGCGTGCGCGACGGCCCGCAGGCGCGGGCCGAGCGACCCGGGTGCGGCGGCGATGGCCGCCTCCAGGTGCCGGGCCAGCTGGTCGAAGCCGCGCTGGCCGAGGGCGTCCAGCAGCGCGGCCCGGTCGGCGAAGTGCCGGCGCGGCGCCGCGTGGCTGACGCCGACCTCGCGGGCGAGCTCCCGCAGGGAGAGCGACTGTGCCCCTCCCGTGAGTACCGCCCGCTCGGCGGCGTCCAGCAGTGCCGTGCGGAGGCTGCCGTGGTGATAGGTCCGTTCCTGCATGATCGAAGGATATCCGCCGCGATGTTGTCATTGACAACATCGCAGTCGGGCGGCACGCTGGAGCCATGAGCACACCGCACGAGAAGTGGTCCGCCGCCGACCTCCCCCCGCAGACCGGCCGCACGATCGTCGTCACCGGAGCGACCAGCGGCCTGGGCGCCGTCACCGCCCGCGAGCTCGCCCGGGCGGGCGCCCACGTCGTCCTCGCCGTCCGCGACACCGCACGGGGCGAACGCCTGGCGCAGACCCTGCCCGGCAGCACCGAGGTGCGGCGGCTGGACCTCGCCGACCTGTCCTCCGTCCGGGCCTTCGCCGCGGCCTGGGACGGCCCCCTCGACGTCCTCGTCAACAACGCGGGCGTCATGGCCGTCCCCGAGCAGCGCACCGTCGACGGCTTCGAGATGCAGTTCGGCACCAACCACCTCGGCCCGTTCGCCCTCACCAACCTGCTGCTCCCGCAGATCACCGGACGGGTGGTGAGCGTCGCCTCCAACGCACACCGCCGGCCGGGCGTGGACATCGACTTCGACGACATCAACTCCGAACGCGCCTACAGCCCCTGGCGGGCCTACCAGCAGTCCAAGCTGGCCGACCTGCTCTTCGTCCGCGAGCTCCAGCACCGGCTCACCGAAGCCGGGTCACCGGTGACCGCGCACGCCGCCCACCCCGGGTACGCCGCGACCAACCTGCAGAGCGGCTCCGCAGGCGCCGCGCAGCGGGTGATCATGGCCGTCGCCAACCGGCTGGTCGCCCAGTCCGACGCCATGGGGGCGCTGCCGACCCTGTACGCCGTCACCCAGCCGTTGCCCGGCGGCAGCTACACCGGCCCGGGCGGCCGCGGCGAACTGCGCGGTCACCCCGCCCCGGCGCGGCTCAGCCCGCACGCCCGGGACGACCGGCGGGCCCGGCGCCTGTGGGAGGTGTCCGAGAAACTCACCGCGGTGGGCTTCCCCGACCTCCGGTGAACGCCGGGTGACTGCGGGCGGAACGGGGCCGCCTCCCCGCTGACCTGCGTAGTCCCGGTGCCCGGGCGGATGTCGCCGCATCGTTCCGCGTACCCTCGTACCCGTGCCAGCCTCACCCCTTCACCGCGTCGCCGTCCTCGTCCTCGAAGGCGCGAAGCCCCTCGACGTCGGAATTCCCGCCCAGGTGTTCACCACCCGCGCGAGCATGCCGTACGAGGTGCGGGTGTGCGGCTCCGCTCCCGGGCCGGTGACCGGCGGAGACGGCCTGTCGTACTACGTCGCCCACGGCCTCGACGCGCTCGCATGGGCCGACATCGTCTTCGTCCCCGGCTACCGGTTCCCGGACCGGGAGGACCCGCCGCAGCCGGTCGTCGACGCCCTGATCGCCGCCCACCGGCGGGGTGCCCGGCTCGCCGCCATCTCGACCGGCGCCTTCGCGCTCGCCGCCACCGGCCTGCTCGACGGCAGGCGGGCCACCACGCACTGGCACTACACTCGGGCCCTCGCCGCGAAGCGCCCGCTCGTCCGGGTCGACGAGAACGTGCTGTTCGTCGACGAGGGCAGCGTGCTGACCTCGGCCGGCGCCGCCTCCGGCATCGACCTGTGCCTGCACATCCTGCGCGGTGACCTCGGGGTGGCCGCGTCGAACCACGCGGCCCGGCGGCTGGTCGCCGCCCCCTACCGCAGCGGCGGCCAGGCGCAGTACGTGCCGCGCAGCGTGCCCGAGCCGCTCGGCGAGCGGTTCGCCGCCACCCGCGAGTGGGCGCTGCACCGGCTCGGCGAGCCGCTCACCCTCGACGTGCTCGCCCGACACGCGGCGGTCTCGCCGCGCACCTTCTCCCGGCGGTTCGTCGACGACACCGGCTACACGCCGATGCAGTGGGTCATGCGGGCCCGCATCGACATGGCCCGTGAGCTGCTCGAACGCTCCGAGCGCAGCGTCGAGCAGATCGCCGCCGACGTCGGCCTCGGCACCGGCACCAATCTGCGCCTGCACTTCCAGCGCATCCTCGACACCACGCCCAGCGAGTACCGGCGCACCTTCGCCCAGGGGGAGTGACCGCCGCGGCGTGAGCTCGGGGCGTGCCCCCGGGGGTGGCCGGGGGTGACCTGGGGCGCGGCTCCGGCCGCACCGCGTGGCGCGAAACTTTCGGACCGTGGCGATCAACCCGCTGTCACCGGCGGACTCCGCACGCGAACCTGGTGGTGACCCCGAAAGGACACCACCCATGACTCGCATCGCCATCAACGGATTCGGCCGCATCGGGCGCAACGTCCTGCGTGCGCTGCTGGAGCGCGACAGCAAGCTGGAGATCGTTGCCGTCAACGACCTCACCGAGCCCGCCACCCTGGCCCGGCTGCTCGCGTACGACACGACGTCGGGCCGGCTGGGCCGCCCGGTCACCGTCGACGGCAACGCCCTCGTGGTCGACGGCCGCCGGATCACCGTGCTGGCCGAGCGCGAGCCGGCGCAGCTGCCGTGGGCCGAGCTCGGTGTCGACATCGTGCTGGAGGCGACCGGCCGCTTCACCTCCGCCGCTGCCGCCCGGGCCCACCTCGACGCCGGTGCGAAGCGGGTCCTGGTGAGCGCTCCGGCGGACGGTGCCGACGTCACCCTCGCGTTCGGGGTCAACACCGACGCCTACGACCCGGCGCTGCACACCATCGTCTCCAACGCCTCCTGCACGACCAACGCGCTCGCGCCGCTGGCCGCCGTGCTGGACGAGCTGGCCGGCATCGAGCACGGGTTCATGACCACGGTGCACGCCTACACGCAGGAGCAGAACCTGCAGGACGGTCCGCACCGCGACGCCCGCCGCGCCCGCGCCGCCGCCGTCAACATCGTGCCGACCACCACGGGCGCCGCCAAGGCGATCGGCCTCGTGCTGCCGAACCTCGACGGCAAGCTCTCGGGCGACTCGATCCGCGTGCCGGTCCCGGTGGGATCGATCGTCGAGCTGAACACCACCGTCGCCCGCGACGTGACGCGCGAGGAGATTCTGGAGGCCTACCGCGCCGCCGCGCAGGGGCCGCTGGCCGGCGTCCTGGAGTACTCGGACGACCCGCTGGTCTCCTCCGACATCACCGGCAACCCGGCGTCGTCGATCTTCGACTCGGAGCTCACCCGCGTCGACGGCCGCCACGTCAAGGTGGTCGCCTGGTACGACAACGAGTGGGGTTTCTCGAACCGCGTGATCGACACCCTCGAACTCCTCGCCGGCTGATCCCCACCCCGGTCGCCCCGCGGCGCAGCCGCGCGCGCCGGGCCACTTCCCACCGAGCGCTCCGGTCGACCCCGACCAAGACGATCGCAGCGCTCGGCCGGTGGTGGCCCGGCGTTCGGCATTTCTCCCGCCGGACGTGTCACACCACGGGTCCGGGATCCGTCAGAGGGGTGTGGGCACCTGAGCCCGCACCACCTCCGGAAGGACCCGACCGTGAACACCACCGCACCCGTCAGCACCACCGCCGCACCCGCCGCCACCGCCGAGGCGCCGCGCCCGGTCCCGCGGATGTCCGACCCGACGGAGCTGGTTCCCGAGCTGAAGGAGCTGGCCGGCTGGCTGTACCGGGCGGCCGGCAACCGCTCGGTCCCCCGCGGCACGATCGGCCTGGTCCAGCTGCGCGCCGGACAGATCGTGGGCTCGACCTACCTGACGGCGATGCACGCCGGACTGCTGCGCAAGGCGGGGGAGAGCGACGGACGGATCGACGCCGTCGCGACCTGGCGCACGGCCGGCTGCTTCACCGGCGCCGAGCGGGCGGCCCTCGCACTGGTCGACGCCGTCCTGATCGCGAACCCGCACGGCGAGCGCGTCCCCGACGCCCTCTACGCCGAGGCGGCGCGCCACTACGCTCCCAAGGCACTCGCCACCCTGACCATCGCCATCGGCCAGGTCAACTTCTTCGTTCCCCTCGCCCTGATCGGCAAGCCCGTCCCCGGCGTGGCCCCGTCGGAGCAGTGGACCTGAGGGTCGGTGGCTTGATGGTCGCTGGGCCTGACGGCCGGCGGGTCCGCTGCCGTGACCGCCCGCCGCCGCGGGGCGGCGGCTCTCAGTAGCCCGCGGGCGGGCGGTTCGGGTCGGCCTGCTGGACCTTGGCGGCGAGGTCGTGGCCGTCCCGCGCGACGCCGTAGGCGTCCATGACGTAGTTCATCGCGGCGGCGAAGTTGGCGACCGGGTCGTAGATCTGCAGGGACGTACCGGCCTGGTGGTAGCGGGCGAAGGTCTGGGGAATGCACTGGGCGACGCCGCGGGAGCACTGGAACGGGGCCCCGGGGAACGCCGAGTCGTTGGGGACGGGTGGCCCGATCGCGTTGGAGTCGGAGGTGTTGATCTGCCACTGGGGCGAGTTGTAGGCGGATTCCCGGGAGGCGATGGTGGTCATGCCGAGCTCCCAGGCGGCGCGTGCGGGCGGATCGGAGATCCCGGCGAGGTCGAGGGCCCGGTCGATGTAGCCGACGCAGGCGGCCGGGCCGCTGGACCACGATCCGGCGCCGGAGAAGTCGACCTGCGAGGCGGGGATCTGCCCCGGGGTGTCGGGCACCGGATCGAGCGTGGCGTAGACCGGGAACGCCCGACCGTCCGTGCGGGTCACCGTGACGGTGTGGGTGCGCGCGGCGGCGGCGAACCGGACCACCACGGGGAACCCGCCGTCGTTCCCCACGGCGATGGTCCTGACGTCCGCGGTGTCGGACCACAGGACCACGCGGAGCGCGGCCCGCGGGCTCCCGTCGAAGGTGTGGTCGCAGAAGAACCCGACACTGGTGTGCCGGCCGACGGGGAAGGTCACTCCTCCCGTGCGGCCGACGACGAAGTCCAGGTCCGTCGCGGCCATCTCAGTACACCTGCGCGTAGACGGGGAAGGCCTTGCCGTCCGTGCGGGTCACCGTGACGGCGTGCGTCCCGGACGGGACGGCGAACGGGAGGACGACCTGCCGGCCCCCGTCGTTGCCGACCTGGATGTTGTGCACGTCGGGCCGGTCGGCCGACCAGACCACCACCCGGAGGGCGGCCCTGGGATTTCCGTCCAGCGTGTTGTCGCAGAAGAACGCGACGGTGGTGTGGTCGCCCTGCGGGAAGCTCACTCCGCCGCGGTCGGTGATGGTGAAGGAAGGCATACCGGCTCCAGGGGTCGGAGGCGCGGACAGGGGGAGGCGGGCCCGCGCGGACAGCGGACAGCGGACAGCGGACAGCGCACAGCGGTCGACGGTCGGGCGGGAGTCAGTCGGGCGAGGGTCAGTCGGGCAGGAGTCGGACGGCGTTCGATTCGGACACGTACAGTAATCCGTTCGGACCACCGCTGGAGCAAGAGTTCGGGCCCCAAGTAACCCTGATGGCGGAGCGCGAAGGGGCGCGCGGGCGGACCGGCAGCAACGGCCGACGGGCAGTCCCGGGGAGCGGCGGACCGCTCCCCGGGACTGCCCGGGACCCGTGGGTGGAACCGGACCTGTCGGGGACTCAGAACTGGGTGCTGACGGTGACCCCGCTGAAGTCGGTGGCGGCGTACAGGCTCAGGTACCGGTAGCCGGCCGTCGGGTTGGTGACGGTGAGGGACTGGGTGGTGCCGGCGTTGCGGGAGGAGGCGGTGAAGGCGCTCGGCGAGGCCCAGGTGTCCGCGTTGTAGTAGAGGTACGCGGTGCCGGTGCCGCCGGAGGTGGTGACCTTCAGCGTGCTGGTGCCGGCCGGCAGGTAGACGTACAGGTAGTCGAGGTTGCCGGCGGTCGCGGTGCGGTTGGCGCGGGAGCAGTTTCGGCCCATCGCGTCGGTGCGCTGCTCGGTGCAGGCCGGCAGGGTGGCCGGGCCGCCCGTGGTCACGGTGACCGAGGTCGGGGTGCTGGCGCTTCGGCCGGTGTCGTCGGTGACGGTCAGGGCGACCGTGTAGGTCCCGGCGGCGGCGTAGGTGTGCGTGGGGTTGCGCAGGTCGGACGAGCTGCCGTCGCCGAAGGTCCAGTGCCAGCCGGTGATCCGGCCCGGGCCGGTCTGCACGGAGGTGTCGGACAGGGTGACCGTCCCGCCGCTCACGGCCTGGCCGAACAGGGCGGTCGGGCCCGCGGCGAAGCAGGCGCCCGCGGCGCAGCCGGTCAGCCAGTTGTCGAAGTCGGCGTCGTACGAGGTGCCGAGGGAGTTGTAGACCGCGTAGCCGCCGGCGTAGTCACCGGTGCGGAAGTGGCCCAGCACGGCGTAGACGTCGGCCGGGTGCTTCTCGACCATGTACCGGACGGCCAGGTAGCCCCACGGGTAGACCCGGGTTGAGTCCGCGTTGCCGTAGGTGGTCTGGAGGAGGGTGCTGAGCCGGTAGGTGTGCTTGGCGGCCTCGGCCATCGCCTGGGTGTCGGTGAGGCCGCGGTAGGCGTAGGACTCGTACTCGGCGACGCCCTCGATCCACCAGATGTCCGGGACGGAGGTCTCGGCGGCGAAGTTGCCCTTCATGTCGTGGATGCCGTCCAGGTAGTGCGTGTACTCGTGGTTGAGGTTCCACACGTTGCCGGGGAAGCTGTCGTTCCACGACTTCTGGTACATCACCGACACGGCCTGGTTGTTGGGGTCGGTCGGGTCCATCAGGGTCTGGCCGCCGTTGTCGGTGGAGTTGCCGTAGATGGCCCAGGAGTAGGTGAGGTAGTCGGCCTGGTTGGCGAACACCGCCAGGGTGATGGTCCTGTTGTACTGGCCGGGTACCGGGCCGTTGTCCTTGACCAGGTTGTGGAAGAAGGCGTCCTCGCCGCGCAGGCTCGCGCAGACGGCGGCCAGGTCGGCCGGGGAGAGCGCCTCGGTCACGATGGTGCGGTTGTCGCACACCAACCGGTTCGGCAGCACGGTGGCGGTCAGCTTCGCCGTGAGGTCGCAGGTCCGGTAGTACGAACACTGCCCGGGGTCGAAGGCGTTGGCCTGGTACGCGGTGTGGACGTACAGCGGGCCGGTGCGGCCGAGGATCTGGGCGCTGTCGAGCACCTGCTTGACGAGCGGCTTGGCCACGGCCTCGATGGTGGCGTTGTCGCCCGCCATCCGGGCCAGGTCGTTGCCGGCGTTGGTGTCCAGGAAGGCGTTGGGGCCGCCGAGCAGGTCCTGGTGGTTGAGTGCGAAGTTGCCGAGGACGGTGACGATGCCGGGGTCGGCGCTCACCGCGCTGACGAAGTCCGGGTTCCAGTTGGCCCGCCAGAGCGGCGCGGACAGCACGGCGTTGACCGCGCCGACCATCTTGGGGAAGGCGTTGTGGTCGTTGGTGTAACCGTTCAGGACCTGCTGGTAGACCTTCAGGTAGGTGCCCTGCAGGTTGGCGCTGTCGGTGAGGACCAGCACCTCCTTGAGCACCGCGCCGTTGGCGTCGGAGACGTCGCTGCGGCGCGGGTTCGCGAAGAAGGCGTCCAGGGCCGCCCTGGTGGCGTTGGCGAGGGTGGAGTCGTAGGTGCCGACGGCGCCGCTGTTGTACGACTGGACGTAGTAACCGGCCCGTAGGAAGAGCACCAACTGCAGGATGGAGGTGGTGTTGTCGCCGCCGTAGCCGGGTGCCAGGGCCTGGAAGGCGTTGGCGACGGTCACCATCTTCTGCTGCTTGAAGACGGCGCCGGCGTCGGTGCCGGTGATGTTGTACAGCGTGCTGACGCACTCCGTGGTGGAGGACTTGACGAACGCGACCAGGTCGGCGCCGCTGCGGCTGCCGAAGTCGGCCGGGGTGCAGCTCTGCGCACCGGCGGACGCTGGGGCGGCGGCCGCGGCCTTGGCCCCGCCCGGCTGCGGCTGCGCCGGGCGGGGCGCGGCCTGGTAGGCGGTACCGGCGGGCTGGCCCATCACGGCCTGGCCGAGCAGGGCCGGCGGCAGCGGTGCGGCGGCGGGGGCGGGATCCTCGGACCCGGACGAGACGAGCGGGCCGAGCGGCTGCGGCACGGTGGGGGACGCCGTGGCGGGGGAGGCCACGGCGGCCGGTGCCCCGCCGGTCCGGGCGGACGTGTGGAGGGCGGACGCGTGGAGGGCGGGCGCGGCGAACGCCGCGGCCGGCAGCAGGCCGGCCACGGTGACGCAGCCGGCGACCGCGCCGGCCACGAGGGTGGGTAGCGGTATGCGAAGGCGCACTGCGGGTCCTTCATCCTGTGGGGGAGCTCACCGGGCATCGGGGTGAAGCCAGGGGGGTGACGACGTGAATCCTGACACCGGCTCAGCAACAGAACAATGTCACAGGTCATATGACATCATCGGCCCGCGGCATAACACCTTTACGGCTCCATGGCGGACGGCCCCGACTCGCCGGCGGCGGGGCGGTACGCCCGGGTGCCCCGCGCCCGCAGCGGCCCCGGGCCCGCGACCAGGCCCCGGTATGCGGAGGCCGCGGCGCCGAACAGCGCCTCCGCCTCCTCCTCGCTCATCGCCGCCCGCCGCCAGACCAGCAGCTGCCGGAACCAGATCGGCGTACCCGCCAGCGGTTTGACCACCACGTCGGCCAGCGGACGGGTGGTCGCCCGGACCACGGAGACCCCGAGGCCGGCCGCGATCAGCTCCTGCAGCTCCAGTCGGCCGCCCAGGAACTCGTGCACCGCCACCGGTGCGAACCCGGCCGCGGCGCAGGCGTCGTGGAAGACCGCGTGCCAGCCCGCCCCGTCGTCCGGAGTGAGGAGCCAGGTCTCCGCCGCCAGGTCGGCGAGCGCGATCTCGGGTCGGTGCCTGAGCCGGTGGCCGGCCGGCAGGGCCACGGAGGTGGGCTCGGTGACGATGCTCCGGCAGGCGAGTGCCGACGAGTGCCGCAACTCCCGCCCGGGGTAGTCCACGGCCAGGGCGGCGTCCGCACCGCCGCGCTCCAGAAGCTCGACGATGTCCGAGGAGCGGTAGACGCTGCTCACCGTGAAGCGCAGCTCGGGCCGCTGCCGCCGGGCCCGGTCGAGCAGTCCCGGCAGGACGGGGGAGAGGGTCGCGGCCAGCCGCAGCACCCGGGGCGCCCGGGCGGCGTCCTCGGCGCCGCGGCGGCCCAGCCGGTCGGCGCGGACCAGCACGTCGCGCGCGGCCGCCAGCACCTCGACACCGAAACAGGTCGGGACCACGCCCGAGGCCGCCCGCTCGAACAGTGGAGCGCCCAGGTAGCGTTCGATCCGGCGCAGCTGGGTGCTGGTCGCCGGCTGGGAGGCTCCGAGCGCCGCGGCCGCCCTGCCCACGCTGCCGGTGTCCGCGATCGCGCACAGCACCCGCAGGTGTCGAAGCTCCAACTCCATGGGCCCTCCTCGGCGGGCGGCCCGCCCGGTCCGCCGGTGGCGGCGAACGGCTGCCGTCGCTGGTGCCATGGCACGCGTGACATGGCAATGACGGCTCACCTTCGCGGTGCGCACCTGCCGCGTCAAGCCCGATCCGCCACGCCGCCCCGCCACCCCGCCGCCCCGGCACCCGGGCCGGGTGGACGCACGAAGGCCCCCCACCCCGGGTGGAGGGCCTCGCGTCGTACGGGGGAGGTCAGTTGTCGCTGCCGGTCGCACCCCCGGTCTGACCGCCGGAGGCGGGCTTCAGCTGGACCCAGCCCGCCGTGCTCGGGACGCCCTCCTCGTTGAGCAGGAAGATCATGTAGTAGCCGGGCGGGGCCGCGGCGGCGGACGGCGGCGCCTGCAGTTCGAGGAAGTTGCCGCTGCGGCTCTTGATCCGCAGGTCGAGGTGGCGCTGGCTGGTGTTGACCGAGTGGGTGGCGGTGGTCGGTGCCAGCAGGACGGCACGGGTGACGTCGGAGGCGGTGCTGCTGCTGACCGTGATCTTCTCGTTGTAGCCGACGGTCGGGTTGTACACGGTGCCGAGGTTGGGCCGGCTGCCCTGCTGGAGGTAGGCCGGCTCGTAGATCTCGATGCTGCCGTTCATGTCGTCCGTGATGTCGGGGTCGTTGGCGAGCTGTTGCAGCTCGTCACCGGTGACCATGACCCGGCCGTCCGGGAGCACCACCGCGTTGGAGTGGTAGCCGCGCGGCAGCCGCTGGACGGGGCCGAGCCGCCAGTTCCCGTTCTCGTCGCGCGTCTCGGTCTGGCGGTACTTCAGGTCGGCGTTGGGGTTCTTGTCGCCGTTGCCGTAGTCGCGGATGTCGAAGGAGCCGTTGACGGTGAGCAGCGTGGCGTCCGGCATCAGGAGGGTGTCGTCCTGGGTGCGGCCGAACGCGCGGGGCTTCTCGGTGTTCCACTTGCCGCCGACCAGCTGGTACGTGTTCGGGTCGTCCCGGTTGCCGCCGAGGATCAGGACCGAGTCCGGGCCCCTGAAGCCGGCGGGCAGCGGCACGGCGGAGCCGTAGTTGCGCTTCAGGCCGTCGGGGCGGGGCGGCAGGTCGGAGCGGGTCTCGCTGTTGATGTCGAACAGCCACTGCTGTTCGGGGGAGCGTCCGAGGCCGTAGATCTTGCCGTCGCGCAGCGAGAACAGGTGCGGGTAGTCCCAGGTGAAGGGGGCGTCGGCCTTGAACCTGTCGAGCGCGTAGCCCTGCGGCCGGTCCGTCTTGAGGTAGGGCACCGGTGTGTTCTTGGCGGGGAACCGCTCGACGATCGGGGTGGGCGTGCCCCAGCCCAGCTCCGACTGGCCGGACATGATCAGCTGCCGCCCGTCGGCGCCGGTCACCACCGTGGGGTACCAGCGTCCCACCGCCATGTCCCGGTTCTGGTACCAGACTTCCTGCCACGGGTCGAAGACCAGGGACAGCTTGGCGCCGCTGCCGCCGTTGCCGCCCAGGTTGCCGCCGAAGACGCCCAGCATCCCGTTGGGCAGGTACGAGTGGCCGGCGCAGAAGAACGGAGCCGGGCGGGGTTCGTTCTTCCCGTCCGGCATGTTGACCACCGGGGGAGTCACCTTGGTGAACGAGCCGGCACCGGTGCCCTTGGTCGGGTCCCAGAGGTAGGCCCGGCCGGCGTTCTCCTTGCCGATGGTGTCGGTCGGCGCCGGCTCCTTCTGGGGGTTGGTCTCGATCCGCTCGAAGGAGAACAGCAGCACCTTGCCGGTGGGCAGCAGGGCGATGTGGGCGGCGAAGTCGGGGGACTGGAAGTACTCCCGGAACCTGCCGAACTCGGCCGGGTCGAAACCGGCGTTGGCGGCCGCCTGGGAGTCGGTGAGTGCCTTGAGCCGCTCGGTCCGGGTGCTCTGCGGGTACTCGCCGACGCCCCGCAGGGCCGACCTGGTGCGGGCGTGCTCCTCGGCGTGCTCCTTGCCGAGCGCGGCGGCCTCGTCCGGGTCGACGGCGGTCGGTTTCGCCAGGCCGGGACCGGGCTCGGCCGGGCCGGCCGCGGGGGTGTCGCCGTGACCGCCGTGGTGGCTGAGGGCGGCCACCGGCGCGGCGGCGGCGAGCACGGTGGTGGCCGTCACGGCGGCGACGGCACAGGCTGCGATCGCGGACAACGTCCGCCGGGAGGCGCGGGCCCTCCGGGTCGGGGGCTGCCCGGCGGTGGTGGGCGGGTTCCTGCGGGACATGGGGCTCCTTGCGAGCGGGGGGACGGGACGCGTGGCGAGGGGCGGCGGAGCACCCGGACCACGCCGGGCACCGGACTCGATGCGGGATACATCGCATACGCTCAGTGACGGCACTCAGTGTCCGTGGCGAGGTGTCCGTTGTCGCGCCGACGCGCGCAGCGGAGTGCGTGCCTGTCGGTTCGTGTCCCCAAAGACCTTTTGGCAGGAGGTAATTCCATACTCAGGTTCGGCCGGCCGGGCTAATCGGCGGCTCGGGACCTGGTCAGCGTTCGAGTACGCACCATAGTCTCGTGGCTACCCTCCGCGATCGCGGCCGGGTACGAGCCGGGGAGAGCGCATGCCGAACGACCTGAAGCTGTCCGGGAGCGACGACATCCAGGGGGATGTGATCGCGGGCTTCAAGAAGGACCGGACGACCCTGCTCTTCCTCAAGTTCGAGGACGCCACGCGGGCGCGGACCTGGGTGAAGCGACTGGCGCCGCTGATCTCCACCACCCGGCAGGTGGCCGCCTTCAACGGTGCCTTCCGCAGGGCGAGGGCGAGTTCCGGCGGCGACGACCCGCAGTCGCTGAAGGCCACCTGGATCAACGTCAGCTTCACCTACGAGGGTCTGAAGGTCCTGACCGGCAAGGATCCGCTGCCCTCGGTGCGGCCCGGTGGCACGTTCGAGGCCTTCAGGCAGGGCTCGGACAAGCGGGCCCTCGGTGACACCGGCGACAGCTCCCCGGAGAACTGGCTCTTCGGTGACGGGAAGGGCCAGACCGTCCACGCGGTGGTCACCGTCGCCTCCGACACCGTCGAGGACCTCCAGGCGGCCGTGACCGCGCAGCGCGAGGCCGCCGCCCAGGCCAAGATCGTGATCGTCTTCCAGCAGAACGGCGAGACGCTGCCCGGCAGCCGGCGCGGCAAGGAGCACTTCGGTTTCAAGGACGGCGTCAGCGAGCCCGGCGTGCTCGGCTACGACGAACCCGACCCGGAGCGGCCCGAGTACGTCAGGGGCAAGCCCGGCACCCGGCTGATCCCGGCGGGCGAGTTCCTGCTCGGCCACGACCGGATCGGCGGGATCCCCTACGACACCCCGCCGGACTGGGCCGTCAACGGCAGCTTCCACGTGGTCCGCCGGCTCGCCCAGGACGTCCCCGCCTGGTGGGCCCAGGTCGCCGTCCAGCTGAAGGTCCTCAAGCGGGCCAAGGTGGTGCCGGACGAGGCCACCACCGAATGGCTCGCCGCGCGCATGGTCGGCCGCTGGCGCTCGGGCACACCCGTCGCCAAGTGTCCGAACGCCGACATGCCGTCCAACGCGCTCTCCGGCGACGACAACGACTTCGGCTACCGCAACGACCCCGAGGGCTTCACCACCCCGCTCTTCTCCCACCTGCGCAAGACCAACCCCAGGGACGGGCTGCTCGAAGCACCCGGCGCCGAACCGCTCCCCGAGAAGCCGGTGATGGACCGCCGCAGGCTCATGCGGCGTGGCGTCCCGTACGGCGCACCCTTCGACCCCGCCTCGGACGGCCCGGGCGGCCCCGACGCCCCGCGCGGACTGGTCTTCGTCTCCTACCAGTCCGACCTGGTCGAGCAGTTCGAGTTCGTCCAGAAGGCCTGGATCAACAACGTCGACTTCCCGCCCGGCCGCGGCGGCAAGCCGGGGCCCGACCCCATGGTCGGCCCGACCGGCACGGTCTCCTTCGAGTCGCCCGGCGCGACCACCGAGCTGACGTTCAGCCAGTTCGTCGTCACCGAGGGCTCGGTGTACGCCTTCGCCCCCTCGCTCACCACGCTGCGCCACCTCGGCGACGGCCGGCTCACCGACCGGCTCCCCAGCGCCGTCCGGCCGACCGACGCCTTCCTGCCGATCCCGGACATGCAGCGGGAGAACGGGAAGAGCTGGTACTGGGCGTACGGGACGGGCGGCGAGGGCCCGGTCTGCCGGACGATCTCCATCGCCGACGGCAACGAGCACAACGACGCGGTGGAGCGGCCGGACCGCCCGCTGACGACCTGGCCGTGCTACGACGGCGTCACCAGGGTGGACGCGGTCCTGCCCGTCCCGGACGAGCAGCGGATCAACGGCCGGAGCCGCTACTGGCTGTTCCACACCACCGAGGGTCGGCAGGTCTACCGGCTGATCTCCGTCGCGGACGGTGCGGAGCGGGGGCTGCAGCCCGGCGCCGCGTGCGCCGTTGACCGGCCCGACCGGCCGATCTCCGCCTGGGACTCCTTCAGCGGGATCGCCCAGGTGGACGCCCTGCTGGCGGTGCCGGACATTCAGCGGACGAACGGGAAGAGCTACTACTGGCTGTTCCACACCCTCCTCGGGCAGCAGGTCTACCGGCTGATCTCGGTCGCGGACGGCAGCGCGCACACCGACGTCATCGAGCGCGGCGACCGTTCGCTCGGCCTCTGGCCGTCGCTGGCCGGGATCCCGAGGATCGACGAGTTCCTCGCCGTCCCGGACATGCAGCGGGTCGACGGACTGAGCCTGTTCTGGGTCTTCCACCAGGACGCGTACCGGATCATCGGCATCGCCGACGGCGCCGCGCACCACGACCGGATCGTGGTCCCGGACCGCCCGCTGACCCTGTGGCGGTCCCTGACCTCCTGACCCGCCGGCTCGCGGCCGCCCGGAGGCGTCCGGGCGGCCTCAGTCCAGCAGCTCCGGCGCGAAGTAGTCCCGCAGCCGGGCGATCCGCCCGTCCCGGATGCGGAAGATCTGCACCAGCGAGACGGTCATGTCCGGGCCGGCCCCGCCGCCGTCGAAGACCGTGTCGATCTCGGCGATGAACACGTCGGGATCGGTGGTGGTGTGGAGCACGTAGCCGGACTTCTCCAGGTTCGGCAGGCCGGTCTCCCTCAGCTCCCGCGCGTAGTGCGCGGCCATCTGCCTGCGGATCTCCTCGCGGCCCACCAGCCTCCGGGGGAAGGCGGCCCCGGCGGGCAGCAGCGGCGCTTCGAGGACGCCGTCCGCGGTGAAGGTCTCGGCCAGGGCGTCGGCGTTCCGGGTCAGCGGACCGGCGTGGGCGTAGCTCTCGAAGATCTCCTGCGGTGTACGGGACACGGCTGCCTCCCCGGGGTCGTCAACTGATGCCCCACACAATCACAGTGCCGCCCGCGGGGCGGCGGTTTCCGGTGACCTGCCGTCCGGTCGCACCGGCCGTCACAGGCCCCCGCCGCGCCAGATGTTGTCGAAGGCCGCGTCCTCGACGGCCCGTCGGCGGCGGACGGCGTCCAGTTCCCTGACGGCGTCGTGGACGGTGGCCAGCACGGTCGCCACGGTGTCGTCGGTCACGTCCGGTTCGTCCTCGGAGCGTGCGGGCCCGATCCCGGCGGCAGCCGCGAGGCCGGTGAGGACGGGTTCGCGCGCCGCCAGGCGGTCCGTCGCCGCACGGCGGTCGGGGGATTCCTCCGGCACCGGTCCGGCCGCCCCGGAGGGCCGGCGCCGGCGGTGCGGCCGTCCGGTCCGGCCTTCGGGTTCCAGGGTGGCCCGGTAGGCGGCGGCCAGTCCGCGGCCCCTGCGCCAGAGCCAGTCCTCGACGGATTCGTACGGTGGCTGGCGGACGAGCTCCGCGGCGGCCCGGTCCAGCAGGTCGTCCGCGATCGTCGGCCGCAGGTCCGGCACGATCACGTCTCCGTCGAGCCGGACGGCGCCGGCGCCGAGCAGGTCGATCAGTTCGGCCCCCGCGAGCGCGAGCGACAGTTCGCCCTGTTCGGGCGGGCGGCCGGACTCCGCGTCCAGGGCGACGAGCAGCAGGTCCTGAGGTGTGGTGGTCATGGGCCATCCGTGGTCCGGCGGCGGGTGGGGGAGGTCGGTGCGCCCGCGCTCGCGCGGGTACGGGTCAGGCTACGGCCGCCCGCGCCGAGCCGCAGGCCGACGACCCGGAAGGGGTTCGAACAGGCGTCCGATAAAGTGGGTTCGAGGCTGCGGGAGACTCCCGCGCGCGTGACGGCAAAGGACCACCCATGCCCGCTGGAGACCTGAAGCAGCAGCTTGCCGAGCGCTTCCGCGAGATCAACGGCGTCCACCCGATGACCCCCGCCGACGACGCCTACGTCAGCCGGCAGTTCGTCGTCCTGGCCGGGCCGCGGGCGGGGACGAGTGGGACGCCTACCTGAGCGGGCAGTACGTCTGCCTGCACTCCGTCACGCCGGCCACCATCCAGCGCAAGGGCGGCCTGACGGCGGCGATCGCCGCCGCACCCGGGGAGCCAGACGCCGGCACCGCCGCCTGGTCGTCCCGCCTGCACACCATGGTCGACGAACTCGACGCACTGGAGCCGCGGTTCGCCGACTACGACCGCCTGCGCTTCGGAGGCCCGACCTCGCGCGACCTGTGCATCGACGCGGTGCGCGCCCGCCACCCGCGGCCCGCCCGGCAGCCGTAGGCCGGTCGACCGGGCGAGGCGCCGCGCGGCGGCACGGTGTCAGCCCGCCTCGCCGCCGGGGGTGATCCGCAGCGTGACCAGCTCGAACGGCCGCAGGGACAGCTCGACACCGTCACCGGCCACGGCGACCTCGCCGCGCGTGCCGTCCCACGGCCGCTCCAGCAGGTCGCAGGGCACCGCCCCGGCCAACGGGAACGACGTGGAGAGCCGGCCCCGGGCACGGCCGCCGTTCGCCTCGTAGACGCGGACGACCAGGTCGCCGCTGCGGTCGTCGGCGAGCTTGACGGCGCTGACAACCAGCGCGTCGTGGCCGACGGCGACCAGCGGCCGGACGGCCTCGGCGGTACCGGCCACCCGACGCTCGGGCAGGCTGATCAGGTAGCCCTCCCGGACGGCGTCGGCGATCGAGGCGCCCGGCACCAGCGCGTGCCGGAACCGGTGCACCCCCTGGTCGGTCCGCGGGTCGGGGAAGCGCGGCGCGCGCAGCAGCGAGAACCGGACCGTCGTGGTGGTGCCGCCGTCCCCGTCCCGCACCGCGCGGGTGACGTCGTGGCCGTAGGTCGACGCCGTCACCAGCGCGACCCCCCAGCCGGGTTCGTCCAGGTGAACGAAGCGGTGGTTGCACGCCTCGAACTTGGCGGCCTCCCAACTGGTGTTGGTGTGGGTCGGTCGGTACAGGTGGCCGAACTGCGTCTCCGCGGCGTACCGCTCGGTGTGCACGTCCAGCGGGAAGGCGGCCTTGAGGAACTTCTCCGTCTCGTGCCAGTCCACCTCGGTGTCGATGTCCAGCCGCCCGGCACCCGCCCGCAGGGTGAGCAGCTGGAGCACCGTGGAGGAGCCGAACGACCGGGCCACCCGCACCGTGACGGCCTCCTCCGAGGCGGCGGCGACCGTCACCTCGTCCGCCGCGGTCAGGTCGGTGACCGTGTTGCGGTAGAACCGGTCGACGTCCCAGGCGTCCCACATGTTGGGGAAGTCGGGGTGCAGCTGGAGCAGGTTGGCGCGGGTGCCGGGGGCCACCGTCTCGCGCCCGCTCGCCCGGTCGACCACCGACACCACCAGGCCGTCGCCGTCCACCGCCACGTCCAGCAGCCCGTTGCCGAGCAGGAACCCGCCGCCGGGCCGCTCCGTCACCGAACAGCCGCCCGCGGCCGCCACGGCCGCCGCCCCACCGGCCGGCACCGCGGACCGGGCGTGCGGCGCCGCGTTGAACACCAGCTCGCGGCCGCCCGCCGGATCCCCGGCCAGCGCCCGCTGGGCCCGGCCGATCAGCCGCTCCAGCTCCTCGGCGACGGCCCCGTACGTCCTCTCGGCCTCGCGGTGCACCCAGGCGATCGAGGAGCCCGGCAGGATGTCGTGGAACTGGTGCAGCAGCACCGTCTTCCAGATCCGGTCCAGCTCCTCGTACGGGTACGCCGCGCCGCACCGCAGTGCGGCGGTCGCGCACCACAACTCGGCCTCGCGGAGCAGGTTCTCGCTGCGGCGGTTGCCCTGCTTGGTCCTGGCCTGGCTGGTCAGCGTCGCCCGGTGCAGCTCCAGGTAGAGCTCGCCGACCCAGACCGGCGGGTTCGGGTACTCGGCCTGCGCCTTCTCGAAGAACTCGGCGGGCCGCTCCCAGCGGACCGTGGCCGAGCCCTCCAGGTCCCGCAGCCGGGACGCCTTCGCGACCATCTCGCGGGTGGTGCCGCCACCGCCGTCACCCCAGCCGGTCGGCGCGATCGAGTGCCGCGCGACGCCCTTGTCCTTGAAGTTCCTCGCCGCGTGCGCGATCTCGCTGCCCTTCATGGCGCAGTTGTAGGTGTCCACCGGCGGGAAGTGCGTGAAGATCCGCGTCCCGTCGATGCCCTCCCACAGGAACGTGTGGTGCGGGAACTTGTTGACCTGGCTCCACGAGATCTTCTGCGTCAGCAGCCACGTGGAGCCCGCGTTGCGGATGATCTGCGGCAGCCCGCCGGTGAAGCCGAACGTGTCCGGCAGCCACGCCTCCCGGTTCTCGACCCCGAACTCCTCCAGGAAGAACCGCTTGCCGTGGACGAACTGCCGGGCCATCGCCTCGGACCCCGGCATGTTGGTGTCGGACTCCACCCACATCCCGCCGGCCGGCACGAACCGGCCCTCGGCCACCGCCTTCTTCACCCGGGCGTACACCTCGGGCCGGTGCTCCTTGATCCAGGCGTACTGCTGCGCCTGGGACATGGCGTAGACGAAGTCCGGCTCGTCCTCCAGCAGCGCCGTCATGTTGGCGGTCGTCCGGGCGACCTTGCGGACCGTCTCGCGCAGCGGCCACAGCCACGCCGAGTCGATGTGCGCGTGGCCGACCGCGCTGATCCGGTGCGCCGAGGGCGCCGCGGGCGAGGCCAGCACCCCGGCCAGCTGCTCCCGGGCCGCGGCGGCGGTGCCGCCGACGTCCTGGAGGTCGACGGTGTCCAGGGCACGCTCGACCGCCCGCAGCACGTCCCAGCGGCGGGCCGACTCGACGGGCAGCTCCGCCATCAGCTCGCCGAGCACCTCCAGGTCCATGACGAGCTGCCAGACCGTCTCGTCGAACACCGCGAGGTCCGTCCGGGCCAGTCGGTACTGAGGCTCGTCCCCGGCGGTCTCCCGGTCGCCGAGCTCGGTCGGCAGGAAGGGGTGGTAGTCGAGGATGACCGGGTTGGACGCGGCCTCGACGTGCAGCAGCACCCGCTCCCCGCCGGCCGCCGGGGCGGCGATCCGCACCCACTGGTTCTGCGGGTTGAGCCCCTTCACCGGGGTGCCGTCCGGACGGTAGACCAGGCCCTCGCACTGGAAGCCGGGCATGTTGGCGTCGAAGCCCAGGTCGATCAGCGCCTCGACGGTCCTCCCGGCCCACGCCTCGGGCACCGTGCCCGAGACGGTGAGCCAGCTGGTGCCCCACGGCGCGCCCCACGCGTCGCCGACGGCGATCGGGGTGCGCGGAGCGGCGAGTCCCTCGGCGACCGGGACGGGCTCGCCGGGGGCGGTCCAGATGCCGACCTCCAGCGGGACGGACTCGGCGTACACCGCCGGGCGGATGCGTTCGTCCAGGACGCGCTTGAGGCGGGACTCGACCAGGGTGCGGTCATCATGCATGGCAGCGGGCTCCGTTGCGTGACTCGGGGGACGGGCGAGAGGGGTGTGCGCGAGGGGCCGCTGTCAGCGTACGTCGCCCGGCTGGACCACGTCGGTGATCCCGCGGGCGGCCAGCAACTCCCGGTTCCCGGCGTGTTCGGCGAGGACGGTGGTCGGGCGGGCGCCGGCCTCGGCGAGGCGCATGAACGCCTCGAACACCGGCCCGCCGGGGGCGCAGACCGAGCGCCGGGGAGCGGTGACCTCGTCGCCGGTGGCGACCACCACGGCGGTGGTGCGCGGCCGGGGCGGACGCCAGCCGGCCCGCACCTCCTCGACGGCCGCGGCGATCCGGGCGCCGGCCGGTTTGACCCGGCGGTCGGTGGTGAGCAGCCCGAGGCCGTACTCCAGCTCGGGGAAGTCCGCCAGCGAGCGGTCCACGTCGTGCGAGCACCACCACGTGACGCCCCAGAGGTCCGGGCAGTCCAGCACGGCCGTGAGGGTGTCGCCGGTGAACCGGGCGGCGTCCTGGGCGGTGATGTGCGGGGCCGGCGCGCCGACCTCCTGCAGCCAGACCGGACGGTGCGGGTCCCCGGCCCAGGCCTTGGAGAGCTCGACCAGGTACGCGGCGTGCTGCGCGGTCGGGACGGAGTGCGCCCCGTACCGCTGCGCGGTGCCGTTGAACACCCAGGAGTGCACGGCGGTGGCGGCGCCGATCCGGGCCGAGTGCCACGGGGTGAAGGGGTGGTCGTCCTGGTACCAGGCGGCGTCGTAGGAGGCGTGCAGGTGGAACCGGCCCGGCGCGCCCTGCTCGCAGGCGGCGAGCATCCGGTGCAGCCAGGCGTCGGCCTGGGCGGGGGTGACGCGGTCGGGGTCGGGGTGCGGCTCGCCGGAGAACTGGTCGATCTCGTTGCCGACCGTCATGCCGAGGAAGTTCGGCCGGCCGGCCAGGGCCGTCGCGAGGGTGCGCAGGTAGGCGGCCTGGCCGTCGAGCACCTCGGGGTCGGTGAAGATGTTGCGCCGGTGCCAGGTCTGCGTCCAGGAGGGCAGGAAGTCGAAGCTCGACAGGTGGCCCTGCAGGCCGTCCACGCAGACGTCCAGGCCGCGTTCGCCGGCCGCGTCGACCAGCTGGGTCAGCTGCTCGACGGCGCGCGGGCGGATCAGGGTGCGGTTGGGCTGGAAGACGGGCCAGAGCGGGAAGACCCGGACGTGGTCGAGGCCGAGGGCGGCGATCGAGTCCAGGTCGGCACGGACGGCGTCGAGGTCGAAGTCGAGCCAGTGGTGGAACCAGCCGTCGGCCGGGGTGTAGTTGACGCCGAAGCGCGGTGCGCCGGGTGCGCTCGGGGGGCCGGGCGGTGCGCCGGGCGGGGTGCGGTCCGGACGGGGGGCCGGGGTGCGGTCCGGACGGGGGGCCGGGGTGCGGGCCGGTACGGGGTCCTGGGCGGCGGTCATGCGCGGTGGGCTTCCTCGGTGGGTGCGGGCCGGGGTGCGGGCCGGTACGGGGTCCTGGGCGGCGGGCTATCCCTTGACGGCTCCCTCCTCCACGCCCTTGAAGAAGAAGCGCTGGCAGAGGGCGAACACCACGACGATCGGCAGGAAGGCGATCATGGTGCCGGCCGCGATCAGTCGGGGGTTGGCGCTGAACGTGCCGTTGAGGTACTGGAGTCCGACGGTGAGGGTGTACTTCTGCGGGTCGTTGAGCACGATCAGCGGCCACAGGAAGTCGTCCCAGGCCCCGATGAAGGTGAAGATGACGATCACGCTGAGCATGCCGCGCACGTTCGGCAGGCCGATGTGCCACAGCCGCTGCCAGACGCTCGCGCCGTCCACCAGCGCGGCCTGGTCCAACTCCGGTGGCACGGCGGCGAAGGCGGTCCGCATCAGGAGCACGTTCAGCATGGCGACCGCACCGGGCAGCGCGACGCCCACCAGCGAGTCGGCCAGGCCCAGGCTGCGGACCGTCACGTACTGGGAGACGACGGTGACCTCGCCGGGCAGGACGAGGGTGGCCAGGAAGAGTCCGAGGACGAGTCGGGCGCCGCGGAAACGCAGCTTGGCGAGGGCGTAGCCGGCCAGGGTGCAGCCGACCACGTTCCCGAGCACCGCGATGGCCGCGACCAGGAGCGAGTTGGCGGCGTACGTCCAGACCGGGATGGTGTCGGCGACCTTCGCGTAGTTGGCGAAGGTGAGGTCCTCGGGCAGGAAGGCGGGGGTGCGGGTGTAGACGTCCTCGCCGGGGCCCTTGAGCGAGGTGGAGAGCTGCCAGAGGAAGGGGCCGATCACCAGCATCAGGACGGCGAGCAGGAGCAGGTAGCGCAGGGCCGTGCGGCCGGCGGTGGAGCCGTACGGGCCCGGGGCGGCGCGTCGGGTGGTCACGGCGTCAGTCCGCCTTCCGGTTCAGGCGCATCAGCAGCAGCATCGGGCCGAGGGTGATCACGAACAGCAGGAGGCTGAGCGCGGAGGCGTAGCCGAGGTGGCCGGTGAAGCCGCGGCTGTACATCTGGATCAGCATCACCACCGACATGTCCCGGCCGCCGGGGCCGCCGGTGCCGTTGGAGAGCACGTACAGCTCGGAGAAGACGCGCAGCGCGGAGACCGAGATCAGGACGGAGACCAGCAGCATGGTGGGCCGCACCCCGGGCAGGGTGACGTGCCAGAACCGGCGGGCGGCGCCGGCGCCGTCGACCGCGGCGGCCTCGTGCAGTTCCCGGCCCACGTTGGCGAGCGCGGACAGGTAGATGACCATGTAGTAGCCGAGCCCCTTCCAGGTGGTCAGGGCGATCGCGCTGAACAGCAGCAGCCAGCGGTCGGTGAGGAAGGAGACCGGTGCGTCCGCCAGCCCGCTCTGCTGGAGCACCCCGTTGACCAGTCCGCGGTCGTCCAGCACCCAGCCCCAGATCAGCGCCACCACGACGGCGGAGGCGATGACCGGGGTGTAGAACGCGGTGCGGAAGAACGTGATGCCGGGCACCTTGCGCTGGACCAGCAGGGCGAGCAGCAGCGGCAGGAAGGTGAGCAGCGGGAGGCAGGCCAGCAGGTAGACGATGCTGTTGAGGAGGGCGTCCGCCAGCTGGTCGTCGCCGAGGACGCGTTCGAAGTTGTCGAGGCCGGTGAAGCGTCCACCGCCCAGGGGTTTGGCGTTGGTGAACGAGAGGATCACCGTGTTGACCGTCGGCCAGAGGTTGAAGACGGCCAGCCAGACCATCGCGGGCCCGGCGAGCAGCCAGGGGGTGAACCAGCGCCGGTGGGTCATGCGGATGCCTTCCTGGGGGCGGTGCGGGGTCGTTCCCGGGGCGGGCGGCCTGGGCGCGGCCGCCACGCCACCGGTACGGGGCGTTCCGGCGCCGGATCAGCCCTTGAGGAGCTGGTTGCAGCGTTCGACGGCGGTGTCCAGGGCCTGCTTGGAGCCCGCCTCGCCGCTGATGGCCAGGGCGATCTGCTGGTTGATGACCGTGCTCATCGCGTCGTCCACCGGGACGGGTTGGAGGATCTTCGCCTTGGCCAGCGAGCCGAACGCGATCACCTTGGCGTCCCCGGCGTTGGTGCCGTCGCTCCGGCTGAAGAACGGGTCGTCGGCGGAGGCCTTGGTGGACGGGAAGATGCTGGTCAGGTGGGCGAAGGCGGACTGGTTCTCGGGGCTGGTGATCCAGCGGGCCAGGGCCACCGCGGCGGCCGGGTTCCTGGTGCTCCGGGGGATCGACAGGCCCTGGACGTACAGCGGTGGCGTGCCCATCGCGGGGGAGGGGACGACCTTCGGTGCGAGCGTCGGGTTGTCGGTGGCGAGGCTGGTGATGAAGTTGCCCCCGCCGGTGGTCCACGCCGCCGTACCGGAGTTGAAGAGTTTGGTGTTGCCGGCGTAGGTGTCGGTCAGGACGTCCTTCGGCAGCAGGCCCTCCTTGAAGGCGTCGCGGTAGCGGTCGAGCAGGGCGGCGGCCTCGGGGGTGTTGAAGGTGAAGCTCCTGCCGTCGTCGGACATCACCTTGACGCCGGCGTTGACCAGGTCGCCGAGGCCGGGCTTGCGGCTCATCAGGTAGGTGGAGCCGCCGGACTTCTGCTTCATCACCCGGGCCTGGGCGATCAGCTCGTCCAGCGTGGTGGGAAGGGCCTTCGGGTCCAGGCCGTACTTCGCCAGCAGCTCCGAACTCCAGTAGTTGACGTCGGTGTTGAGGTACCACGGGTAGCCGAAGGTGCCGTCGCGGCCGGCGAACCGGTAGGCGTCGACGCCGCCCGCGACGTACTCGTCGGCGAGCTTCGGATCCGCCTTGGCGACGTCCAGCAGCAGGTCCTGCTTGGCCAGCGGGAGGGCGAAGTCGGGCGGGAGGTTCACCACGTCCGGCAGGCTCCCGGCGGCGGCCTGGCTGAGGACCTTGGCCGAGTAGCCGTCGCCCGGCTGGTCCAGCCACTCGACCTCGACACCCGGGTACTTCTTCTTGAAGCCGTCGATCACGCCCTGCACGTAGTCGGTGAACTTCGGTTTGAGCGCCCAGGTCTGGAGCGAGACCTTGCCCTTGACCTCGCCGGACGCGGCGCTGGCCGCGGTGTCGCCGCTCTTGGTGCCGGAGTCGAGTCCGCAGCCGGTGAGCGCGGCGGCGGTGACCGCGGCCGTCGTCAGTGCCGCCCAGATTCTTCGCATGAGGGTCTCCCGGTCCTGGGGGTGGGTGGGGATCGTGCTGACGTGCCGAACCTGCCGTACTAAACCGGTATAGCCGTTGCAGGGACTATGGTCCCGCGCAAACTTTGATGTCAAGGGAGCAATCGGATTCGACGGGTGCGCCGACTGCTTCCGTGGCCCTCCGGCCGGCCGGTCGGCTTCCTCCGGGGTGGCCGGCAGTCGGGTCCGGCCGGAGTGCGGGGGACGGATCGTCTGCTGGCTCGAACTCGGCTCGGTGGATGAGCCGTTGGCCCGCGGGGCGAGCGCGCCTTGCGATCGGTGCGGGGCGTGTCGGCTCTCTGACCTGCACATGCTCAGTCGGGGGTGCGCGGCCCGTTGACGACAGTCCTGAACCGGTTTAGCCTCCGTTCACCGACCGCCCCGCGGGCCGGACCGGGCCGCCCGCCGCCCGGGGTCCTGCGGTGCCCGCCGCATCGCGCTGCCCGGTGCCGCCCGGTGCTGCCCGGTGCCGCGCTCGCAGGCCTACCGGACGGCCGGGCCCCGGGCCCACCCCCACCCGCCTCCGCCCGATCGGAGCACACGCCATGCCACGACGACTCCCCCTCCTGCTGAGCGCCGTCCTCGCAGCCGCCGTCCTGGGCGCCGGCCCGGCCGCCCAGGCCCGGCCGGCCGGGACCGCCCCGGCCGCCGCACCCGCGACAGCGGCCGCCGGCACCCAGCCGTACGCCTCGTACTGGTACCCCAACACGATCCTGAACTGGGATCCGGCCACCGACCCGGACGCCCGCTTCAACCGCTCCAGCGTCCCCCTCCGGCCGCGTACCAGCGACCCCGCGCTCCGGGCCAACCCCAACGCCCGCGCCGGCGAAGGCAAGATCGCTTCCCTGGCCGCGTTCGGGCCGACCTCCAACAACCCCTCCCAGGGCTCCGCCGACCCGAGCTACTACGCCTTCGGCTACTGGCAGTACGTCGACAAGCTGGTCTTCTGGGGCGGCTCCGCCGGCGAGGGGCTCATCCTCGCCCCCAACCCGACGGTGATCGACGCCGCCCACCGCAACGGCGTCAAGGTCTACGGCACGGTCTTCTTCCCGCCGGTCGCCTACGGCGGCCAACTCCAGTGGGTGCGCGACTTCGTGCTGAAGTCCGGCAGTCGCTACCCGGTCGCCGACAAGCTCACCCAGGCCGCCCGGTACTACGGCTTCGACGGCTGGTTCATCAACCAGGAGACCGGCGGCGGCACCACCGCCCTGGCCACCGAGGTCCGCAACCTGATGCAGTACACCAAGGCGCAGAGCGGCACCGAGTTCATGTGGTACGACGCCATGACCGAGTCGGGCTCGGTCTCCTGGCAGAACGCGCTCACCACCGCCAACGACGCGTTCCTCCAGGACGGCACCCGCCGCACCGCGGACTCGATGTTCCTCAACTTCGGCTGGAGTGCCGACGGCCTCGCCTCCTCGCGCAGCCGCGCCACGGCCCTCGGCCGCAGCCCGTACGAGCTCTACTCCGGCATCGACACCGAGGCCAACGGCTACAACACCGGCGTCGACTGGAACACCCTCTTCCCGGCCGGCGGCCGGCACACCACCTCACTCGGCCTCTACCGGCCCGAGTGGACCTGGAAGAGCGCGACCGACCGCGCCGACTTCTACGCCAAGGACGCCCGCTACTGGGTCGGCGCCAACAACGACCCCTCCGACACCACGACGTCCTCCAGCTGGAAGGGGCTCGCCGCCTACGTCGCCGAGTCCTCCCCGATCACCGCCAAACCCTTCGTCACCAACTTCGACACCGGCCAGGGCGACTTCTACAACGCGGGCGGCACCCGGGTCGCCACCGGAGGCTGGAACAACCTCTCGCTGCAGGACGTCCCGCCCACCTACCGCTGGCTGGTCACCTCCACCGGGAGCAGGCTCACCCCGTCCGTCGACTTCGGCGACGCCTACGAGGGCGGCTCCTCGCTGCGCCTCACCGGCAGGCTGGACGCCGCCAACACCGTCCGCCTCTACCAGACCAGACTCCCCGTCGCGGCGGACAGCAAGCTCTCCGTGGTCCTGAAGACGCCGGCGGCCGGGGCGTCCGACCTCAAGGCCGCGGTCTCCTTCACCGACGCGCCGGGCAGCTTCACCACCCTCGACCTCGGCGCCACGACGGGCACCGGCTGGGAGCGCCGGACCGTCGACCTCTCCGCGTACGCGGGCCGCACCATCGCACAGATCGGCCTCCGGGTCGACGGCAACAACCCCGCCTACGACGTACGGGTGGGTCAACTCGCCTTCTACGACGGATCGGTGGACGTGACGGCCGCCCCGAGCGGCCTCACCGTGCTCGGCGCCACCGACGTGGTGCCCGGATCGAGCCGGTCGCTGCGGCTCTCCTGGACGGCTGCGCCGAGCGGCTCCGTCCACCACTACGAGCTGTACCGGCGCAACGCGGACGGCACCCGCAGCTACCTCGGCGCCACCCCGTCCGACGCGTACTTCGTCAGCCGGCTCGACCGTGCCGGCACCGAGAGCAGCACCACCGTCGAGGTGGAGGCCGTCTCGGCCGAGTACGGCCGCTCGGCTGCCGCCAGTACCTCCGTCTCCTGGACCGGCACCCCGCCGGTCGACGGCAACCTGGCCCTGAACCGCCCGGCCACCGCCTCGGGCCGGTGCAACGCCGACGAGAGCCCGGCCAAGGCCGTCAACGGCAGTGTCAACGGCGGGAACGGCGACAAGTGGTGCACCACGACCGCGGACAAGTGGCTGGAGGTCGACCTCGGTTCGGCGCGTGCGCTCTCCAGGTTCGTGGTCAAGCACGCCTCGGCCGGCGGGGAGAGCGCCTCGTACAACACCCGGGACTTCACCGTGCAGGTCCGCTCCTCGGCCACCGACCCGTGGACCACCGTCGCCACCGTCACCGGCAACACCGCCGGCACCACGACCCACCCCGTCACCACCACGGCCCGCTACGTCCGCCTGGTGGTCACCAGGCCGACCCAGACCACCGATCCGGCGGCCCGGATCTACGAGTTCGAGGCCTGGGGCGCGTAGCGCCGTCCGGCCGGTCGCCTGCACCCCGGCCGGCCCGTGCCGGCGACCGCCGCCGCCGGCCGGCCGGGGTCAGTCGTGGGCCGGTGCCGGCTCCGGGGCTGGGGCGAGGGCGGGCTTCAGCGCGGTCAGCACGCTCTGCATGTAGGACGGCGGGAACGGGCGGGTGCGCAGCAGCCAGGCGTGGTACAGCGGACCGTAGATGAGCTCCACCGTCAGCTCCAGGTCGAGGTCGGGGCGGAGCTGCCCGGCGTCCCGGGCCCCGGCCAGGCGGGCGAGGGCCGCGTCGATGGAGCCCCGCAGGATCCTCCGCACGGAGTCGGCGGCGTACTCCTCGGTCTGTGCGGCGGCGATCAGGCCCCGCCAGATGGCACCGAACTCGGTGTCGAAGAGCCGCGTGACGTTGCCGGTCTGGGTGGCGAGGTCGGTCCAGATGTCCCCGGTGTCGGGGAAGGTGGCGGACGCGTCGCGCTGGATCTCCACCCCTTCGGCCAGGATCGCCGCCTTGGAGGGCCACCAGCGGTAGATCGTCGTCTTGCCGACGCCCGCCCGGGCGGCGATCGCCTCGATGGTGGTCGCGGCGAATCCCCGCTCGGCGCAGAGCTCGAAGGCGGCCGCGATGATCGCCTGGCGCGCGTGCTCGCTGCGGCGGGCCGGATCCGGGGTGGGCATGGCCCGATCCTATCCCAGCGAAACGCTACGTATCGTGTTGACAGGGATCCGTGCCGCTGGGACGGTGGTCGCGCGAAACGATCCGTTTCGCGCCGCCGGCCGGGGTCGGACACGGGGGTGCCGACCGCGGCCCGTACGCGATCGGCCGGGGCGTCCGCGCGAAGGTCCGCGCACGCCCCGGCCGGGCCTGGGGCCACCCGCGGAGATTGCTAGGCTGCGCCGGTGACCGCACCCACCGTCCGGAGCGTCCGTGCCCTGCACGAGAAGTACGCCCCCAGCACCGAGGCGCTCGACCTGGTCCTGACCCACTGCGAGATCGTGTCCCGGATCGCGCTGGCCCTCGCGGCCCGCACCGCGCAGCCCGTCGACACGGAACTGGTCGAGATCGGAGCGCTGCTCCACGACATCGGCGTCTACCGGCTCGACGGCGGCGCCTACATCCGGCACGGCGTGCTCGGCCACGAGATCCTGCGCGCCGAGGGCCTGCCCGAGTCGTACTGCCGGTTCGCCTCCTGCCACACCGGGGTCGGACTGACCCGGCAGGACATCGAGGACCAGGCCCTGCCCATCCCCGCCTGCGACTACCTCGCCGGAACCGCCGAGGAGCGGCTGGTGATGTACGCGGACAAGTTCCACTCCAAGAGCACCCCGCCGAGGTTCCTCGACGCGGCCGCCTACGCGCAGCGGCTGACGGTCTTCGGCCCCGACAAGGTGGCCGTCTTCGACGCCATGGTCACGGAGTTCGGCGAGCCCGACCTCGCGCCGCTCGTCGCGGAGTACGGCCACGCCTGGCAGCAGGGCGCGGCGCTCCGCGGCTGAGCGCCGACGATCCGAGCCGGGGGTCTCGGTCACGGCCGACCCACCGGCCGCTGCGGCCCACCGGCCCGGGGCCGCCGGCCGCACCGGTCACGACTCCGGGTGGACCCTGGCGCCGTCCGGCGACCCGGTGGGGCGGGGAGCGACGGCACCGCGGCGCGGTGGGGCGGTGAGGACCGCGATCTCGGAGCCGAAGCCGACCACCAGTTCCCCGGTCGGGGCGAAGGTGATCGCTCCGACCGGTTCGGGGAAGGGCAGGTCCGGGCCCACCCGGCGGCCGGTGGCCAGGTCGCGGACGCGGACGCTGTGGTCCGCCCATCCGCCGGTGGCCAGGACCGGGCGGCCGTGCAGCCTCCCCGTCGCCGCGACCCGGGCTCCCCGGCGCTGGTCGGTGAGCGGCTCCCCGATCTGCTCACCGGTCGCCAGGTCCCACACCCGGACGGTGCCGTCGTCGCCGACGGTGACCGCGACGGTGCGGCCGTTCAGCTCGGTCACGGCCAGGGCCGTCACCCAGCCGGCGTGGTCGGTGAGCGGCCCCCCGACCTGCTCGCCGGTGGCCGGTTCCCAGACCGTCCCGCCGTCGCCCGCGGTGGCGACGACCGGCCGGCCGTCCACTTCCGCCGCCGCCAGGGCCATCACCCAGCCGGCGTGGTCGGTGAGCGGTCCACCGATCCGGCGACGGGTCGTCAGGTCCCAGACCAGCACCGTGCCGTCGGCGCCGCCGGTGACCGCGACCGGGCGCCCGTGGACCCGCGTCACGGTGACGGCGCGGGCGGGGCGGGAGGTGACGCGCTCGCAGTAGCCGGTCGTCAGGTCGTGCAGACGTAGTCCGTCACCGCCGGCCGTGACGGCCACCTTGCGGTGGTCGACGGTCGCGGTCGCCAGGGCCTCCACCGGCGCGGTCGGCCCGGTCAGGGCCGGACCGAGCGGCGCGCCGGTGCCGAGGTCCCACCGCCGGAGCGTGCCGTCCTCACTCCCGGTGACCACGGTCGCGCGGCCCTGGACCCGGGTCACCGCCACGGCGCGGACCTGCCCGGTGTGGCCCCCGGGCGGCGCACCGAGTTCGCAGGCGAGGTCCCAGACCCAGGCCGCGTCGTCCGAGCCGCCGGTGACGGCGACCGGAAGGCCGTCCACGACGGCCGCCGCGACCGCCCGGACGCCGTCGGGGTGGCCGGTCAGCGGCGCTCCGAGGGCGGTCCGGCCGGCCAGGTCCCACCTGCGGAGCGTGCCGTCCTCCCCACCGGTCACCGCGACCGCCCGGCCCTGCACCACGGTCGTCGCCAGCGCCCACACCGGCCCGGAGTGGGCGCCGATCGGCCGGCCGATCGGCCGTCGGCCGGCCGGATCCCACAGCCGGACGGTGCCGTCCCAACCGCCGGAGACGGCAACCAACCGGCCGGACACCGTGGTCGAGGCGAGCGCGAGGACGGCGCCGGTGTGGCCGGGCAACGGCCGGCCGGTCCGCCTCCCGGTGGCAAGGTCCCAGAGCCGCACCGTTCCGCGGCAACTGCCGGTGAGCACGGCCGTACGGCCGCGCACCACGGCGGTCGTCAGCGCCGTCACCGCCGTGGTCCGCCCGGTGAAGGAGATCGGCAGAACCCGGCCGGTGAGCAGGTCCCAGACCCGCATCCCGGTCTCGTCGCCGGCGTCCACCACGACGGTGCGGCCGTCCAGTCGAGCCGTCGCGACCGCCCGTACCGGCCCGCCGGGAGGCGCGCCGAGCGCCCGTCCGGTGGCGAGGTCCCACGCCCGTACGGTCCCGTCCCAGGCGCTGCACACCGCGACCGCCCGCCCCTCGGCCGTGGCGGTCGCGACGGTACGCAGTCCCGAGGTGCGCCAGGGCGGTGCCGGGCCGAACCGGCGGCCGGTGGCCAGGTCCCGGACGCCCACCGCGCCGTCGGTGCTCCCGGTGACCACGACCGGGACGCCCTCCACCACCGCCGTCGCCACGGGCCCGCGCGGCCGGCCGCCGAGCGGGCGCAGTCGGTGCCCGTCGAGCCGCGCGCCGACCGTCCAGCGGACCTCCCACCCGGCCGTGTCCCCGTCCTGATCGGCGTCGTGCGCGGCGACGGCGTCGATCGCGTCGAGCCGGTCGACCAGCGTGCGGTGCCCCCACCGGGCGGCCTCCAGGCGCAGCCGCCACCGGCGGCGGTCCGCGCCCATCGTGCGGTGCGCGCCCAGCGACCGCCAGTACACCCACGCGGACAGCCGGGCGTGCCAGCCGGAGGCCGCGCCCAGCAGCGGGATCACCTCGTCCGGATCGGCCCGGATCAGGAACTCGGCGTCCGCCAACAGGTCGTCGGCCTGACCGGCCTGACCGGCCTGACCGGCCTGACCGGCCTGACCGGCCTGACCGGCCTGACCGGGCAGGACGGCCGGCTCGGCCCCTGCGGTCGGTCGTACCGGTTCGTCCTCCGCCCGGTGGGAATCGGGTATCGGATGCACGTCGGCCCCTCCTGATCATTGGTTCGACACGGACTGCTGTGTCCGAACGGTCCGGCAACCTGCTCGAGGTGCGGGGGAGTTGCGGCCCTCAGGCGGCGCTCGGCAGCCCGGCAGGTGGCCCACCAGGCGTTGCCGTTCGAACGGAACCGGGCGCCGTGCGCCGAGGCGAAGGACAGGACGATCGCCAGTCCGAGCCCGTGCTCCTCCCCGGCCGCACGCCGATCCGGGCTGCCGCTCCCGCCCGGGGCAGGCCCGCCGTCGGTGACCTTCCCAGTCGTCCAGGAGTTCGGCCGACACCCGCCGGGCAGCGCGGACGGACCACGGGCCGTGCGCCAGGTCCCACGAGCAGCGGTCGTACCGGAGTGCCTGTCCACCCCGGTGATTCCTGTCGGTCGGGTCATCCAGGTCGTCCCTACCATTGCGGTCGTGCCGGTCGTGCCGGTCGTGCCCGTGCCGCCGGAATCGGTCGGTGGAACGACGGACCGGAATCCCGTCGGTGGTGATTGCGCCCGGACGGTGACGACCGTTCCGACGCTCGTCATGCGCCATGGATCCTCCTCGGCAGACAGCCGGCCGGCGCGCCGGTCGTCCTCGCGATCGGGGCGTGACCTGCGGCTGTCGGAGAAGACCCTACGGACGTCCGCCGCCGCCCATAACGTGCGTCCGTTGCGCGGCGGGTGGCATTCGTTGCGCGATCCGGGCCTGCGCGCGCAATCGTTGCCCGGCCGTTGTTCCGGCCCGTCGCGGTCCCGGCTCAGCCGATGAGTCGGGAGAGCGCCACCAGGCTGCGGCTCCGCTGTACCCCGGGTTCCTTGCGGATGCGCTCGATGACCGTCTCCAGGTGGCGCATGTCCGTGACCAGCAGGTGCACCAGGGCGTCCGAGTCGCCGGTGACCGTCCAGGCCGAGAGCACCTCGGGGAACTGCCGCAGCGACGACAGGATCTCCTCGGGCGGGGTGCGTTCCCGGCAGTAGACCTCGACGAAGGCCTCGGTGCCCCACCCCAGCAGCGCCGGATCGAGCACCACCGTGAAACCGCGCACCACCCCCTGCGCCCGCAACCGGTCGATGCGTCGCTTCACCGCGCTAGCGGACAGATTGACCCGCACACCCATCTGCGCGAACGATGCCCGGGCGTCCTGGCCGAGGTGCCGCAGCAACAGGAGGTCGGTGGCGTCCAGCCCGGCAGCCGCCGACGGTGCCGGCGCCGGGCCGCTTACCGCCGCGAGGCGCCCGCAACCGGTCACTTCGCCGAGCGGGGGCACGTCGTGCCCTTGCTGGTCTCTCAGCACGTGGTCGACTCCTTCGTGGGTGGCCGCCGGATCGTGGACGCGCGGCTTCTGCCTCCCCGGCGGGCGGCCTCCTGGCAGGGCCGTCAACAGGGGCCGGCGCCTTGGCCGTTCGGCGGAGGGGCGGACGTCGGCGCACGGCCCGCGCCGGCCGGCGGCGAGCAGGGGTCTGTGCGGGGGTGAGAGGGCTGCGCACTGATGGTGTCGGCAGCGGGGCCCGGCGCACGGCTCGTGCGGAGGCGGGATGCGCCCGGGGGTTGCCCGGCCGAATGCGGTCCCACCAGTGCGGCCCCACGAGGCCCGTCCGGTCACAGTAGGAGCGAATCACCGCATAGGCATTGGCCGGAGCACACAGACCACGGGCAGCGCCTTGTGCAGATTGTCCAGATCCGGGCCGGACGTCTCCGGCTCGCGTCCGTTCTGACGGCCCGACAGCCCGCAGGTCGTCGCCGGTGGGGATCCGGGGGCGGGGTCCTACCGCGTCTGCGGGGCCGGGCGGGCGGCGGCCAGCACCTCGGGCAGTGAACCGTCGAAGGTGGGGAGCAGCTCGGCCAGCCGGCGCCAGAAGCCCGGGGCCGCGCCCGCCGCCGCGTCGTGGGCCAGGTCGGCGCAGAGGCCGGCCCAGCGGTCGCGGCTCGCGGTGCCGGAGGCCAGGGCCCGGCCGTGGGAGAGGGCCTCGCGCGCCGGTCGGATGGCGGCGAGCACCGCCCGGTCGTCGAGGACCCCCGCGCTGCGGACCTGGCCGATCACGATGCCGGGCACAGCCGGGGAGCCGAGGTTCGCCAGCGCCGTGCGGGCGGCGGCCGGGCTGCCGGCGGAGAGCCGGAACAGGTGGGTGGGCGGCAGCGCAGCGGCCAGTGCGTCGGGGAACCCCGGGCGGGCGGCCAGCACGCACAGGACGGGCCCGGGCAGCGGCTCGGCGTCGTGGGCGTCGACCAGTTCGGGCCAGGGCGGCGCGGCGCGCTCGCCGTACGCGGCGTCCAGGACGGCCTGGGCCTCGACCGGTCCGCCGCACCGGCGCAGGGCCGTGATCGGATCCGTCGCGAGGGGCCGGGCCGGCGTGCGGCGGGCGAGTAGGCGGCGCAGCCCCTCGTGGTGGTGGGCGGAGTCGTCGGTGGCGTCGTCTAGGCCCCCGTGCAGCCCGTAAAGCCAGGCGCAGACCGTGGGGGTGCGGGCGTGCGTCGAGTACGCCCAGCGTGCGAACGGCTCCCGTGGTGGGACGCCCGCCTGCTGGAGGCGGTCGAGGACCAGGTGGAGCAGGTGACTCCGGGCCCGCTGCCGCAGGACGGGCTCGGCCGCGGCCGCCAGCGCGCTGTCGTCGAACCGTGCGACCAGGTCGGCCAGCACCTCGGGCGGCGCCAGCGCGAGGACCCGCAGGTCGAAGGTGTCGGAGGCGGATCCGGCGGCGGGACGGCCGAGCCCGCGCAGCAGCCCGCGCAGGGATCCGCGATGGCCGCTCAGCCGGCGGGCGACGGTGAGCCAGGCCTCCCGGTCGTCGCCCAGTGACGCCCGCAGCGCCGTGCCGACGGCCTCCCAGAACCACAGCAACTGCCGTTGGTGGTTGTGGTCGTAGCCGTCGTAGGCCCGGATCAGCAGGTCCAGCCGGGTGGCGGCGGACACGATCCCGGCCGCGTTGCGCTCGGTCAGCACCTCGCGGAGCAGGGCGGGCCGCAGCTCACCGATCCGGGACAGCCCCGGCCACCACGCCCGGGCGGGCGGCTCGCCCCGGCGGACCACCAGGCGGCCGGCCACCCGCGGGTCCCAGGGCGTGAGGAGCGCGTCCGTGATGTCCTCGGGGCAGTCGTCCCGCGCGATCAGGGCTCGCCGCTGGGCCCGGCCGAACGGCTCGCCGCCGTGCGCGGCGGCCAGGGCGGGCCAGTCCGGCGGGACGGCCGCCAGGATCGCGTCGCAGCTCAGGACGGTACCGGCCGCCCGCAGCGCGGCGATCCGGTCCTCGGCGCCGGCGGCCGGGTCGGTTCTGCGGGGACGGTGCGTCCTCGGGTGTGCGTCGGCCGCGGCCGCGAGCAGGTCGCCGAGTTCGGCGAAGGCGCGGTAGCGCACGTCCGGCGGCAGCAGCGACGCGACCCACTCGGCCAGCATCGCGCCGTACACCACCTGCTTCTCGGGTGTGCCCGGTGACCACACCGCCATCTTGCGCCCCCCGTTCGGCTTCCGTGCCGAGCGTATCCCGTGTCACCCGGGGTGTTGTCGTGCCGACCCGCTCGCTGGATTGACCTGTGGAGCCGGAGTCGAATTGCACCTGACAGCGGGTCACTTCAGCTCCTAGGATGATCATTATGAACAAGCAGACCTCCTTCGCCCCCATCCTCACCCGCGCCGCCGAGGCCGAGACCGCCAGCGACCCGAGCAGCGTCATGACCCTGCTGGCCGACTCGGACACCACCGGCGGTCAACTCACCAGCTACCGCTCCTCCTTCGCCAAGGGGGCGATCGGCGCGCCGGCCCACTTCCACACCAGGGCCTCGGAGATGTTCTTCGTGATCGACGGCTCGCTCCAGGTGCTCCTCGGTGAGGAGCTGACGGTGCTGAACAAGGGCGACTTCCTGCTCGTCCCGCCGCACACCCCGCACGCCTTCGCCGCCGCCCCGGGGGCCGAGGCGGACGTCCTGTTCGTCTTCACCCCCGGCATGGCCCGCTTCGACTACCTGCGGCTGCTGGGCCGGGTGATGCGCGGGGAGGCGAGCCCGCAGGAGATCAAGGACTCCTCCGAGCAGTACGACAACCACTACGTGGACAGCCCCGTCTGGCAGAAGGCCCTCGCCGAGCGCGCCTGACCCGGTGCGGGGACCGGCGGGCCTGGACGGCGGCGGGCCCGCCGTCCGCGGCGGGGCCCGTCGTCGCCGTCAGGAGCCGAACACCGCCTCGGTCTGGGCGGTGTCCTCGGTGCCGCGGTAGTGGACGATCTTCCCGTCGCGGAAGGTGAACCGGTGGTGCAGGTCCATCGCCAGCAGCTTCCCGCTGGCTCGGTGGGTGGCCCGCATCCGTACGACGGTCAGGACGTCGTGGTCGTTGGCGGCGAAGGACAGCGGGGTGAACTCCTCGACCGCCATGGTGGAGCCGAACTGCGCGAAGAAATCGGCGACTTCGGCCTTCCCGTGGCGGACGCCGTACCACGGCGCCGCGGTGGACGCCGCCTCCGAGGCCCAGTCGACGTCGTCGGCCAGCCTGGCGAGGATCCCGGGCACGTCACCACTGCCGAACGCCGTGTAGACCGATCTGATCGTCTCGATCATGTTCTGCTCGTTCACCGGACACCCCTCTCCGGTCGATGTCGGCACCTCCATGTCGGCATCTCCATGCTAGGCACGGCCCGCGCGCCCCGCCTTCCCGGCTGCCCGCGCGGCTCCGGTCCGCGGCTCCCGGTCCGCTGCTCCGGGGCCGGGGGCGCGGCCTATGCTGGGGCGGTGACAGCGACAGCCGGGCAGGGACCGGTGCTTCGGGCGGATGCCGCGCGGAACCGCGCCAAGGTGCTCCAGGTCGCCCGCGAGCAACTGGCCGCCGGTGACGACTCGCTCCAGCTGAACGCCATCGCCCGGCTCGCCGGTGTGGGTGTCGGCACCGTGTACCGGCACTTCCCCAACCGGCACGCGCTGGTGGAGGCGCTGTCCGCGGAACGGTTCCGGGAGCTGGTCGGCGAGGCGCAGGCGGCGGCCGCCGCCGAGGACGCCCTCAGCGGCCTGCACCACCTGCTGCGCTTCGCGCTGGACCGGGCGCTGGACGACGCCGGGTTCGCGGCCGTGCTGGAGTCCGCCACCGCGGCCGAGGCGCAGACCGCGGCGATGAAGGCGGAACTGGACGGTGCGGTCGCCGACCTCCTGGACCGCGCCCGCCTCGACGGTGTCATCCGCGCCGGCATCGCGGCGGACGACGTGCGCCGGCTGCTCTGCGGCATCGAGCACGCCGTGCGCTCCGGTGACGCGGGCTCGGACCCGGACGCCGACGCCGAACGCCGGGAGCTCTACCTCGGCATCCTGCTGGACGGCCTTCGCCCGCCGCGCTGACTGCGGAGCGCCCACCGGACGTCGTACCGGCACCGCCACTGCGGTAGTCGGGCGCGGCCCACTCCACCGACGCACTCCCATCGACTAAGGGCGTCCGCCAGTAGGTGGTAGCAGTGCAGGCACGGTTCGCCCGATCATGGAGGTCTCTACGCTTCATGATCACCGGGGGATCCGTGCCTG
>NZ_JBIURH010000045.1:0-61554 GCF_044740765.1 Kitasatospora sp. NPDC088346 | reverse complement strand
CCTAGAGAAACGACTCTCAGGCGCCCTCACCCATGTCCGCGCAGGTCAGACCCCAAATTCGTGACTCTAGGCCGCTGAATTACGCGGAACGCAGGTCCTGCGCACCTGGGACTTCGACGCACTCGTCACGCTCCCCGCGATGCAGCCTCTCCTCGTTCCCGAGACCGGCGCAGTCGGAATCCACCGCATCCACCAAAAGAGCAACACTATGCGCTACACCATCCCCAGCATCTGGACCGGCCGCGGGACGCCCCAGACGGCACGCATCCACGTCGGCGCTCCCCGCCGGCCCGCCGACGACCTGCCCGAAAGCACCACGGACCAGCAACCCGACGACCTGTTCTCGGCCGCCGCGCAGGAGGACTGATGTCCGGAGACCTCACCGACCTCAGCTTGACTCTGTCGGTGATCTTGGTGGGAGTGGGCTGACTAGCGTGGTAAGTGGGCAGCCTCGTGTCGGTGATGCAGGCCGACCCTGGCGAGGTGCATGTTGTCTGTCCGTCCCCGTTCCGGTAATCAGGTCCCCGCTCTGACTGCTCGGGTTGCGCGGGCGAGCAACCCGAACGGGACGACGGCGATGTGGGTTCGGGATCGCCTGGACGGCCTGTGGCATGACGAGGACTTCGCCAGCTGGTACCCGCGCGACGGGCACCCCGGGCTGTCACCGGCTCAGCTGGCCACAGTGAGTGTGCTGCAGTTCTTGCTGGGCCTGCCGGACCGCGACGCGGCGGAGGCCGTGCGGTGCCGCATCGACTTCAAATACGCCCTCTGCCTGGAACTGGATGATCCCGGCTTCCACCACAGCGTGTTGTCCGAGTTCAGGGACCGCCTTCTCGAAGACGACCGCGCGGACCGGCTCCTGGACCTGGCACTGGCCCGATTGAAGGACGCCGGGCTCGTGCGCGCGCGCACCAGCCAACGCACCGACTCGACCCACGTCCTGGCCGCGGTGCGTGACCTGACCCGGCTGGAGCTGGTCACCGAGTCGGTCCGCGCCGCGCTGGAAGAGACCGCCCGCACGGCCGGGCACCTGCTGGCCGGCCTGGTCGACGAGGAATGGGGGCGCCGCTACGGCAGGCCGGTCCGGCTGGGCAAGAACCCGACCCGCCCCAAGACCCGGATCCTCGCTGCCGGCGAGGACGCCTGCCGCCTGCTGGAACGCCTGCAACAGCATGGGCCGGGCCCGCAGGCCGAGGCCCTGCGGCAGGTTGTCGTGCAGAACTACTACCGCGACGCGGCGGGCCGCCTACGGTGGCGCACCGGCGAGGACGGCGGCCTGCCGCCCTCCGCCCTGGCGGTCGTCTCGCCCTACGACACCACGGCCCGCTACGTCCGCCACGGCCACATCATCGCCTGGAAGGGGTTCGCCGCCCACCTGACGGAGACGTGCGAGCCTGACAGCGTCAACGTGATCACGGACGTGGCCACCACCTCGGCGGCGACTCACGACGCCCATGTCCTGCCCGGTCTCCACGCGCGTCTGGCGCGCCGGGGGTTGCTGCCCGCCGAGCACCTGGTCGACGGCGGCTACACCTCCCTGCCCCACCTGGAGCGGGCCGCCCGTGAACACCAGGTCACCGTCAGTGGCCCGATCAAGGCCAACCCGACCCGCCAGCACCGCCTTGGTGAGGGCTTCGGCCGCGACGATTTCCGCATCGACTTCGACCGCCGCCAGGTCACCTGCCCCAACGGCCAGGTCAGCGCTGGCTGGCACGGCCCCTACCCCACCTCCGAACTCGCCGCCGCACCCCTGATCGTCGCCCGGTTCACCCACGGCCAATGCCAGCCCTGCCCGGACAGGCCGCGATGCACCAAAGCCCCCGCCCGCAACGTCGGCTTCCCACCTCGAGAACTCCACGAGCTGCAGGCCCGCGTCCGCGCCGAGCAGCAGACCCCCGAGTGGAAGGCCCGTTACGCGGTCCGCTCCGGCATCGAGGGCACCGTCAACGAGTTCGCCCACGGACACGGCATGCGCCACTGCCGCTACCGAGGCCGGCCCAAGGCACACCTGCAGCACGTCCTCACCGCCATCGCGGTGAACATCGAACGACTCAGCGCCCGGCCGGAGACCGAGGAAACCCCCACGCCGAGACCACCGACCGCCTTCCAGACCTACCTGGACCAGCACGGAATCCCGCGGTCGAAGTCCTGGCGAACCCTCGGAACCTGACCTCAATCACCAAGATCACCGACAGAGTCAAGCTGAGAGGTGATGACGTCGTCGCCGCCCCTGAAGACGACGTCGGCGCAGGCCTGTGCTGCACTGGTCATCTCGGCCGGGCTCACGACCCGCAGCACCCGGGTTCCTGGGCGCGTCCCGCTGCGCTGGGCGGGGATGGCCGGCCTCCTGGGGCCTGGTGCGGAGCGGGCGCTCGGTGCGGCGCCGCGGATCGAGGACAGGCTGGAGCGGCGGGGCCTTGACGCTGTCGGCTGCGCCGAAGAGGAGCGGGAGGTGCGCCGGGGCGCCGGCCCGAGCGGACGCGGTCCGCCCGGGAGTCCTTGGTGCTGGTGGCAGCGGAGCCCGGCCTCCTTCACCCGGTTCCTGCAGAGGGTTCTGTCCTTCTTCATGGCACGACACCTGTTGACCATGCGCAGAGAGTGACCGAGCGCGTGCTGTCGGGCAAGGGGGTGAGGCGGCCACCGTCCTGATCCGGTCATCTCGGAATGCTGTGAGACATCGGAGTCTTTGGAGGGCCACGCCCGACCGCAGCCAGGGCGTTGTAGTCGGCGGGCGGGCGTTTCCTGATCCGTTCCTGTTCGCCGGCATGAGCTGAAGAGTCCTGATGCGGCACCGGGGCGATACCGCTCAGCGGCCCCAGCGGAGATCGGCAAGGGACGGCAGGCAGGCTAGGGAGGCAGCGACGTATCGGGCTCACCACGACCGGAACCGCCAGCCGGGGAGTGGCGGCTGTACACGTGAGAGACAGAGGCCCAGCGGCCGGCGAACCGCTCCTCATGACCTCCACGGCGGCTGGACTATCTTGGCAGGTGCGATGGAGCCCCATTCGACAGCCGAAGGAGACTGATGGCCCGCTACGACTTGATCATGGCTGTCGCGGCGGGCAACCGTAGGCACTACGCCCTCGAGGCGGACAAAGTCCAAGGCGGCCAAGGCAATGTGCACCGCGCCCTGCACAAGGCGACCGGAATCCCGGTCGCCTTCAAGAAGCTGAACTCCCAACTGCCCTCCGCCCAGGCGCGCATGTAGCGGGAGATCGAGATCGGCAGGATGCTCACCGGGCACCCGAACGCCATGCCGGTCCTCGACCATGCCGCGGACCACAGTTGGTTCGTCATGCCCTGGGCCGAAGCCGCCGCCGTCGACCGCCGCGCAGACCTCAAGAAGGACGAGGCCCTGCGAACCTTGCTGCGGGACGTGTGCGCGGCCCTGGCGGAAGCGCACTCCCACGGGTGGATTCACCGCGACATCAAGCCGGCGAACATCCTCTACTTGGACGGCCGGTGGACCCTCGCTGACTGGGGGCTGGGGCGCCGGCCGCGGGGCCAGACCACCAATGCGGACCGAACCCGCGTCGGCCAGCCCTACGGCAGCGAGGGGTTCGCCCCACCCGAGCTGTCCGTCGATGCTCACCAAGCCGGCCCTCCTGCGGATGTTTTCAGTCTTGGGCAGCTCATCGGGTGGGTCCTCACCGGAGAGGAGCCGAGTCCCAACATCCCCCTGGTTCCCGCGGCCGGGCCGTGGCGGGGTGTCGTGAAGTCCGCTACCCAGCTGAACCCGGCTCACCGGCAGCAGAACGTCGCCGAGCTCTTGGCCGACATCGCCCACGAGACCGAGGCCCCACCGGAGCCGGCCATCGTTCGCGCCGAAGCCCTCCTGCCGGCAGTCAAGGCCGGCGATCGTGACGCGGCCTCGTCGCTCGTCAGCCTGGCGGCCCGGCACCCCGAGGACGCGGAACTGTACGTCGATGTCCCCGAGTTCGACAGTTGGTGGGCATGCGGGGCGGGTTGGCGACGGATCCGTGCAGGTGAGAGGCGGGGTGTCGATCCGAAGCCGCTCGAAGGCGTGGGCAAACGAATTAACGAAAGTATTGCTCTGATCTGGGCTGTTGCCTGATGATGCGGGCATGTACTTGCGGAAGATCCAGCGGCGGAACAAGGACGGGTCGGTGGTGCACTACCTCCAGCTCGCCCACAACCGGCGCAAGGACGGCACGACCCAGGCGGAGGTGCTGGTCAACTTCGGCCGCGAGGACCGCCTGGACGTCGAGGGCTGCGCCGCCTGGTCGCCTCGATCAACCGCTACCTCGGTGAGGAGGACGACGTCGCCGCCCCGCTGGGAGCTGAGGCCGGCCCGCTGACCGTGGAATCCTCCCGCCCGCTCGGGGCGGGCTGGCTGCTCAACGGGCTGTGGAACCTACTGGGCATCGACACCGCGCTGGCATCCCGCATCGACGGGCGCCGGTTCCGCACGGACATCGAGCGCACGATTTTCGCGCTGGTCGCCAACCGGGCCATCGCGCCCTCATCCAAGCTCGCCGCCGCCGAGTGGGTCACCCGGGACCAGGTGATCCCCGGCCTGGACGCGCTCACCGAACAACACGCCTACCGGGCCATGGACCTGCTGGTCGAGGCCGACACCCAGGGCGCCGTGCAGGAGGCCGTGTTCTTCTCCGCCGCCCACCTGCTCAACCTCGAAGTCGACCTGGTCTTTTTCGACACCACCAGCACATACTTCGAACGCGACGAAGCCGACGACCCCGACGGCGAGGGCAGCAGCCTGCGCCAGTACGGGCACTCCAAGGACCACCGCAAGGACCTGCCGCAGATCGTCATCGCACTGGCCGTCACCCGCGAGGGCATCCCCGTCCGCTGCTGGACCTGGCCCGGTGGCACCAACGACCAGACCGTCATCACCGAGGTCAAGGACGGCCTGCGCGACTGGCGGCTCGGCCGGGTGGTCACCGTCGCCGACTCCGGATTCTCCTCCGAGGCCAACCAGACCTACCTGCGCCGGGCCGGCGGCCACTACATCACCGGCGTCAAGATGCGCGAAGGCTCCAAGAAGGCCGACCAGGCACTCGCGCGGCAGGGCCGCTACCAACAGGTCCGCGACAACCTGCGCGTCAAGGAAGTCCGCCTCGACGGCGACGACGGCCGACGCTGGATCATCTGCCACAACCCCGCCGAAGCCGAACGCGACCACGCCCGACGCGAAGACCAACTCACCGCCATCCGCGACGAACTGGCGCGCATCAAGACCGCACGAGCCGCGGACGCCAAGAAGGCGAAGACCAAGGCCGCCAAGACCGGCACCCGACCCGCCGCCCCCTCGGACGCGCCCCACCGCAAGGCCGAATGCGCCCTGCGCGACCATCCCTCCCTCGGCCGCTGGCTCAAACAGCGCCCCGTCACTGGACGCCTGTCCATCAACACCGCCAAGATCACCGCCGAGGCCCGCCTCGACGGCAAGTACCTGCTGGCCACCAGTGACCCGGACCTGTCCGCCGAGGACGTCGCGCTCGGCTACAAGAACTTGCTGGAAGCCGAACGTGCCTTCCGCACGATGAAGTCGACCCTGGACCTGCGACCCGTCTACCACCGCCTCGACGAGCGGATACGGGCCCACGTGCTGCTGTGCTGGCTTGCCCTGCTGCTGATCCGCGTCGCCGAACGCCGCACCGAGCAGACCTGGCCCAAGATCGCCGCCGAACTCGGCCGCATCCACCAGGTCACCCTCACCGGCCCGGCCGGCAGCCTCCAGCAGACCACCCGCCTCACCGACACCCAGACCAAACTCTTCAAAGACTGCAGCGTGTCCCTTCCCCCAAAGATGAGCGCCCTCAAGACCTCCGAATAGCCCCTGAACTGGGGAAACGCACTACGGAGCCGTGGGCAAACGGCCCCGAGGCCGCCTCACGCCCATCGCCGCAGGTCACGCCGCGAATTCGCCCCCGCCGTATGCCCACCAACTGTCGAACTCGGGGGATGCAGCAGTTCAGCCGCACGGTGACCGGCGGAGTCCAGGAGGTGGCCTGGCGGGGGAAAGGCGATTGCCCGCCCAGCAGAGCCAGGATCACCTCCCCCTATGACGTCGATTCCCGCTATGCCATGAAGCGCGGGTCCGGCTGGGACGGTTACAAGGTCCACCTCAGCGAGACCTGCGACGACCCCGGTGCGGACCAGGTGCTGCCGGCCCTGACCGCAGCGATGGTCCTGCTCAAGCGACTGGACCAGGCCGAGGCCGAGAACTTCCGCAGCACCGTCCTGGTCGCCCTCGATGCGGCCACCCGGGGCCTCAAGGGCGATCCCGGCCCGGTCCTGGCCGACATCACCCGCAAGATCACCTCTGCCCTCGACGCAGCCTGACGACGCGACAGCCATCCCGAGCAGGAGGACGTCATGACGAACACGCAGTGGACCGGCATGGCGCCGGTGGACGACACGACCCTGGCCGTCACGGACACCGGCGGCGCCGGTACCCCGGTGATCTACCTCAACGGCCAGTTCGCCACCCAGGGCTACTGGCGGCACACCATCGCCGAACTGGGCCCGGGCTGGCGGCACATCACCTACGACATGCGGGCCCGCGGCAAGAAGTCGGGGCGCTCGGCGGACTACTCCTTCCAGACCATGGTCACGGACGTCGACGCGGTGCTCGCCGCCCGGAAAGTGGACCGGGCGGTGGTGGCTGGCTGGTCCTACGGGGCGTTCGTCGCGGCGCACTGGGCCAGCCGCAACCCGGAACGGGCGCTGGGCGCCGCCATGGTCGAGGGCGCCCAGCCGTACGACTGGCTGGACGACGCCATGGAGCAGCGGATCCGCAGGCAGTTCAGGCGGTTCCGCCCGCTGATGGCGCTGATGCGCGACCGGCCTGACCCCGCGGATGACGGTCGACGAGATGGCCGAGTGCAACATCGAACTCGGCAGGATCGCCCGCGAGAGCGCGATGGGCCCGGTTCTCGACGCCATCACGGTGCCGGCTCGGTATGTGGTCGCGTCGGGGTCGTCCCTCGGCAGCAAGGGCGACGAGCAGGAGCGGATCCGCGCGAGCCTCCAGGCTGTGACCGAACGGAACCCGAACATCAAGATCAGCGCGAAGGTCGCGAGCAACCACGACATGATCCTGAAGAAGGACTTCGCGACCGCCGCCAAGGCCGTACGCGACGTCGCCGGCACCCACGCCTGACCGGGTACGCCCACGCCACGGCCACGCGCCGCCTCATGGCGGCGTGAGCCCCGAACAGCCACAGGCCCTTGCTGCCTGTCTGGCGATCTTCCCAGTCCGTTACGGTTCGAACCGGTAGCCCATGCCGGGCTCGGTGATGAAGTGGCGCGGGTGCGAGGGGTCGGCCTCCAGCTTGCGGCGCAGTTGCGCGAGGTAGACCCGCAGGTAGTTGGTCTCCTTGCGGTAGGCCGGGCCCCAGACCTCCTGGAGCAGCTGGGTCTGGCCGACCAGCTTCCCGGCGTTGCGGACGAGGACCTCCAGCAGGTGCCACTCGGTGGGGGTGAGGCGGACGTCGGTGCCGTCCCGGTTGACCTTCTTGGCGGCCAGGTCGACGGTGAAGGTCGCGGTGGTGACCTGGGAGCCGTCCTCGCCGGCCACCGGCTCGGCCCGGCGGACGGCGGCGCGCATCCGGGCCAGGAGTTCGTCCATGCCGAAGGGCTTGGTGACGTAGTCGTCGGCGCCTGCGTCGAGGGCCTCGACCTTCTCGTCGGAGGCGTGCCGGGCGGACAGCACGATGATCGGGACGCGGGTCCAGCCCCGCAGGCCCTTGATCACCTCGACTCCATCCATGTCGGGCAGGCCGAGGTCGAGCACGACCACGTCGGGGTGGCGGGCCGCGGCCAGCTCCAGGGCGCTCGCGCCGTCGTGGGCGGAGTCCACCTCGTACTTGCGGGCCTTGAGGTTGATCACCAAGGCGCGGACGATCTGTGGTTCGTCGTCCACGACGAGGACCCGGGTCATGCAGGCTCCGCCTTTCGGTCAGGGTCGTTCCAGTCAGGGTCGTTCAGGTCGCGGTCGGTATGGCGGCGGTCGGGGCCGTTCGGCTGCCCGTCGGAGTCGCCGACGTCGGGCAGGTCGACGGCGGGAAGCGAGACCACCATGGTCAGGCCTCCGCCGGGGGTGTCCTCGGCGGTGACGGTGCCCTCCATCGCCTCGGCGAAGCCGCGGGCCACTGCGAGGCCCAGGCCCACACCGGCACCGCGCGGGGCGTCGCCGTGCCGCTGGAACGGGGCGAAGATCCGCTCCCGGGCCTCCTCGGGGACGCCCGGACCGCGGTCGACGATCCGCAGCTCCACCCTGGGCGGCTCGCCCGGCCGCAGCAGAGCGTCGGCCTTGATCAGCACCGGCACCCCGTCCGGGGTGTACTTCACGGCGTTCTCGATCAGGTTGGCGAGCGAGCGCTCTAGCAGTCCGGCGTCGGCGTGGATCATCGGCAGGCTCTCGGGCACGTCCACCCGCACCGCCGCGGCCGGCACCCCGCCGAGCGCGTACGGGACGACCTCGTCCAGGTCGGTGGGCCGGATCAGCGGGGTGACGGTGCCGGTCTGCAGGCGGCTCATGTCCAGCAGGTTGTTGATCAGGTGGTCGAGGCGGTCGGCGCCGGTCTCGATGCCGGCCAGCAGCTCGGCCTCGTCCTCCTCGTCCCACTCCACGTCGACCGCGCGCAGTGAGGTGACGGCGGCTTTGATGCCGGCCAGCGGGGTGCGCAGGTCGTGCGAGACGGCGGCCAGCAGGGCGGTGCGGATCCGGTTGCCCTCCGCTTCCCGCCGGGCGGCGGCCGCTTCGGTGGCGAGGCGCTCGCGCTCGGCCAGAACGGCCGCCTGGGCGGCGAACGCTCCGAGCAGCCGCCGGTCTGCGGCGGGCAGCATCCGGCCGGCCAGCACCAGCGAGAGGGTGGTGCCGGCCGGGACGGCGACCTGGCCGTCCTCCGGGTGCTCCGGCGGGTGCGGGCCGCTGACCGCCAGCGGATGCCAGGGGTCGAACTCGTGCCGCCGTTCCAGCAGCACCGCCGATTCCACGTGGAAGGTCTCCCGGACCTGGTCGAGCAGGGCGGCGAGGAGCCCCTCGCCGCTGGGCGCGCCGCGTAGCATCGTACCGGCGAGCACGCTGAGGGCCTGTGCCTCGGCCTGGCTGCGGGCGGCCTGGTGGCTGCGGCGAGCGGCCACGTCCACCACGGTGGCGACCGCGATGCCGACCGCCGTGAAGATGGCCACCGCGAGGATGTTCTGCGGCTCGGAGATGGTGAAGGTGTGGATCGGGGGCGCGAAGTAATAGTTGAGCACCGTGGAGCCGACCAGGGCGGAGGCGATCGCCGGGAACAGTCCGCCGACCAGCGCCGCGCCCACGGTCAGCGACAGGAACAGCAGCATGTCGGTGGGCAGACCGACGCCGCGGAAGTGAGTGAGCACCAGGGCGAGCAGCACCGGCCCGAGCACGCCGATCAACCAGCCGGCCACTGTCCGGGTCCGCCCCAGGTCGGTGACCCGGCGGACGGGAACCCGGCCGAGTCCGCGGGCCGCGTGCTCGTGGGTGACCATGTGGACGTCGATGTCGCCCGAGTCGCGGGTGACGGTGTAGCCGACGCCCGGGCCGTACAGGTACTGCCAGAACTTGCGGCGGCTGGTCCCGATCACGATCTGGGTGGCGTTGACGCCCCGCGCGAAGTCCAGCAGGCCGACCGCCGGGTCGTCGCCGAGTACGGTGTGGAACGAGCCGCCGAGGCTCTCCAGGAGTGCCCGCTGCTCGATCAGCGACCGCGGGGAGCTACCCGCCGACCCGTCCGAGCGGGCGATGTGCACGGCCATCAGCTCGCCGCCGGAGGTTCGGGCGGCGATCCGCGCGGCGCGGCGGATCAGGGTTGCGCCCTCCGGGCCGCCGGTCAGGCCGACCACGATCCGCTCGCGGGCCTGCCAGGTGCCCTTGATGCCCTGTTCGACGCGGTAGCGCTGGAGGTACTCGTCGACCCGGTCGGCGGTCCACAGCAGGGCGAGCTCGCGCAGCGCGGTGAGGTTGCCGGGCCGGAAGTAGTTGGCGAGCGCCGCGTCGATCTTCTCCGGGGCGTACACGTTGCCGTGGGCGAGCCGGCGGCGCAGGGCCTGCGGCGACATGTCGACCAGTTCGATCTGGTCGGCGCGGCGCACCACCTCGTCCGGTACCGTCTCGCGCTGGCGGACGCCCGTGATCGTCTCCACCACGTCGCCCAGCGACTCCAGGTGCTGGATGTTGACCGTGGAGATCACGTCGATGCCGGCGGCCAGCAGCTCCTCCACGTCCTGCCAGCGCTTGGCGTTACGTGACCCCGGCACGTTGGTGTGCGCAAGCTCGTCGACCAGAGCCACCGCAGGCCGGCGGGCCAGTACGGCATCCAGGTCCATCTCGGTGAACTCGGCGCCGCGGTGCGTCATGGTCCGGCGTGGGACGCTCTCCAGCCCTTCCAGCAGCTCGGCGGTGCGAGGCCGATCGTGGTGTTCCACGAAGCCGACCACCAGATCGGCGCCGCGGCCCACCCGGCGATGCGCCTCGGCCAGCATCGCGTACGTCTTGCCGACACCGGGGGCCGCTCCCAAGTAGATCCGCAGTCGGCCGCGGCCCGTGTGCACCATGCCCCCGAGACTACGGCCTCTTTTCTGAATATCGGCTGATCAGGCGAGGTAGTCCGTCCGGCTTAGCGCATCCTTGACGACCGGAAGGGGCGTTCGCACTGATACTCCGGTGCAGCGCCGGCTCCCTGCGATCGCCGCCGCGCCTGATGGCTGGGCCGCCGCCATGCCGAAGACGGCTGCGGCAGCGGCACCGGCGGATGCGAGTGCGGGTGCCGGAAGGCCCAGGACCCTCTGGAGATCACCCGGCTCGCCCGCCGGTAGGGTCACCGACCATGGCCGTCCTGCGCTCCGTCGCATTGTTCGTCGCCGCCGCCTTCTTCGAGATCGGTGGCGCCTGGTTGGTGTGGCAGGGCGTTCGCGAGCACAAGGGCTGGGCCTGGATCGGTGCCGGTGTCATCGCTCTCGGTATCTACGGCTTCGTCGCCACTCTGCAGGACGACGCCAATTTCGGACGCATCCTCGCCGCGTACGGCGGCGTCTTCGTCGCCGGTTCCCTCGCCTGGGGCATGGCCGTGGACGGCTACCGGCCGGACCGCGCCGACGTCATCGGCGCCCTGATCTGCCTGACCGGCGTCGCCGTCATCATGTACGCCCCCCTCGGCCGCTGACCGGCCCTTTCCGACCGCGAAATCTGGGCCCGCAACGGGCCGGTGGCCACTGGAGAAGCCCGGGCATCAGAAGGAAGGCAGACGCGTGGGCGGTGGGTCACACGAGCAGGTCGGGCGCCCCTTAGAACATGAGGTGCGGATTCGGGGGACCGCTGTCGAGGGGGCGCAGCACGCACGCCGCAGCTGACCTCTGCAACCTCCACTGGTGGCGATCAGCATCTCCCTCGTGTGGGCTTGGAGGTATGGACGGAGACGGGATCAGCGTGGAATTCGACGGTTCCTACCTGCATGTCCGGGCCAACAACGTCATCGAGCGAAACCGGTTCGGCACTGACGACCTGCTCGTGCCCGCGGCGGAGATTGCGTCGGTCACGATCAAGAGTCCGAGGCTGATGGCGGATGGCCACCTCGACGTCTTCACCTGCGGTGGCGGCGTCTACCAGCTTCACTTCACGCGAAGGCAGCGACCAAGCTTCGTCTCCCTTCACCGCCGGCTTCTGGACGCAGTCGACCACGTCTCCCGCTGCCGCCCCGCCCAAAGCAGTGCCGGCGGACGGCCAGGAGGAGTCCAGGCAGGTCCCGCCAGGTCATCTACGGCACGGGTCGGCAGGGAACCCTGGCTGCTGCACACGGTGGGGTGGTTCCGCCAGGACGTGGCCGGCGAGTCGCACCACAGTGATCAGCTCGAGAAGATCGCCGGTCCGGAAGCCGCCGGCGAGAAGCGACTCATGGCCGAGCTGCGGCGCGAGCCACGCAACCCCCATGACCGCGATGCCATCCGAGTGCTCCTCGATGGGCAGCTCGTCGGCTACGTTCCCCGCGCGGATGCGCCGGCGTATCAGGAGGAGCTGAAAGAGGTGGAGAGCTGGGGACGGTCGGCGCAGTGCCCGGCACGATTGTGGTGGCGCCGGGAGCAGCAGGAGCTCGTGGCATGCGTCTCGCTCGACCTCGCCGAACCGGGGAGCATCGTGCCGCTCGTCCGAGCACCCGAGGGTGAGTTGGTAGTTCCTGCGGGCCGATGGTTCCAGGTGACCGGAGAGGACAAACACATGGATGTCCTCGTGCCCCTGCTGGAGAGGGCGTACTTCCCCGGGCGGGCGTTCGCCTATGCCCGCCTGGATCTGGTCGACCGCGCCGGCCCCCGGTCGGTGACTCCGATCGTGGTCGTACGCATCGGCGACGGCGTGGTCGGCGAGCTGAGCCGGCAGACCTCCGAAAAGATGCGCCGGCTCTTGGGGCCGCTGCGCGACGCACGGGCGGACTGCTACGCCGAGGCGGAGCTGACCGGCAACTCGCTCGCCGCTGAGGTCCGTGTGTCCCTGACGATGCCCGAAGAGCTCCCACCGGACTTCGTACAGAGCGTCACAGCCAAGCTGGGACAGTCGTAACCGAGGGACAAAACGTGGCGCCTGAGTCACTGCCGCTTGGGCGGAGCGCAGCGCGCGAGCGCCGTCGTTACGGAGATCAGCGGCTGCTGCCCTGACGCACATGCGGGAGAGCCGTCACCGTGCCGCGCCCAGCGACCACGTGGCACGTGCAGGATGGAACCGAGACGACGTAGTGGTCCAGCCGGTGGCTCCCGCAGCGCTCCCCTGTGAGGACGGAGATCACTTACGACCCCCGATCGCGCCCGCTTCAGAGGGTGCACGTTGCGCCCGGTGCGTCACCGGCCTCGTGGGTGTCCCACGAGCGGAGCAGTCGCCTCGGCCAGTCGAGCTCGCGCAACATCGCCGGACGGGGCACGACCAGGACCGGGCAGCTGGCACGCCGAACGCAGAACCGAGTGACCGAGGGCCGCATACCGCGGCGCAGCCAGTTGCCGCTGCCCGCGCCGACCACGAGCAGGTCCTCTGGCCGGTCCGCCAGGGCGGCGAGCGCCGCGCCCGGCTCGGCGCGGACGAGTTCGGCGTGAAGTGGGACGGTCGGGCCGGCCGAGCCGAAGGCGTTGTCGAGGGCCGTGCGCAACCGGTCTGCGGCGGCGGCTCGGACGGCGGCGAGCACGGGCGGGCACGGGGAGCGGCGGTAGCCGTGCTCGCCGCCGGGCGGCTGCCAGGCGAGAACGGCGAGGACCTCGGCGTCACGCCGGTGGGCTTCGTCGACGGCCCTGTGCAGTGCGGCCAGGCTGCCGAGCGAGCCGCTGATCCCGACCACGACTCGTGTCGGCCGCGGCTCGCGGCCCTCCGCGTGGATGTCCATGTTCCCCGAACCTCCGATGCTGTGTTGGGACCATCAGATCCCCGGAACCGGCATCGGTCGGCTGTTCTTGACGAGGTCCTTGCGGCGCACAGGGGGATCTTTGCGGTCTCTGACGGGACGGCGCACTACAGGGATTGCCGCGGCGTGATCCGCCGGGCCGGCTACGGCTCGAACCTGCAGCCGGCCCGGGTTCGGTGTCGAAGAGCCGAGCGTGGGAGGGGCCGTTCTCGAGCCTGCGGCACAGCTGGGCGCGGTAGCCGTGCGGGTGGTTGGTCTCGCTTCCGCAGGCCCGGCCCCGGGTTCTGCCGGAGGAGCATCTTCTGTCCGACGAGGAAGCACTGGGGCGAAGGTTTGTGGGCCGGTGGTCGCGACCGGGTCAGCGGTACTCGCGCAGGCGGGGACGGACGCCGATCACGGTCAGGGCGAGCGCCGCGGCGATGACGAGTGCGCCGGTGGTCGCGGTGGTAGCGCCCAGGTCGGCGTCGGTGTCGGCGACGGCCTGCTCGAAGGCGTGCTGGTTGATCGCGAGGACGTCGTCGAGGGCCGCGGTGAGGGCAGCGAAGTCGGCGTTGGACTGGCCGGCGGCGAGGCCGGTGTTGAAGGTGACGGCGTCTTTCAGCCGGCCCTGGTGTAGCAGGGCCCGCATGGCGCGGTCGTCCCGCTGGTACTGCTGGTAGGCGGTCAGGACCCGTTCGGCGGCGTCCTGCTCGCCGCCGAAGGTGATGTTGCCGAGTTCGGTGCCGAGGTAGCCGGCGAACGGGACCTGGGTGCGGTCGGCGCGGTGCCGGTCAGCCGCCTTGGCCAGCCGGTCGTCGTAGGTGGTGAGCGTGGCGCCGTCGAGGCGCGCGAACGTCTGGGACTTGTCGAGGAAGCTCTGCTCGTACGCGGCGGCGCGGGCGGGGTCGGTGAGGTAGCGGCTCTCGTCGGCGTTCATGTCGTAGGCGACGGCGCGGGCCCGGCTGAGCGCGATGACCGAGTCGTAGGCGTTGGCCTTGGCGACGGCCAGCTGGTCCGCGGCGCGCGAGGCGAGCGTCATGCCTCCGATCAGGCCGGCGGCCACGAGCAGGGTGGTCGCGGCGAGCGGCAGATTGAGCAGACGGCGGAAGCGACGGCTGAGGGTGCGCTGCAGCACGGCGAGGGCGGCCAGGGCGAGCAGCCCGGTGGCGAGGATCCACCACAGGCCGTCGGCGAGGGCGTCGCGCCGCTCCGTGTGTGTGGCCTCGACGGTGGCGACGTTGGCGGCGGTGACCTGGTCGGCGGCGGGCAGTAGCTGCTGCCGGAGCAGGTCGGTGGCCTGCCGGTACGCCTCCAGCGCCTCCGCCGAGGGCTTTCCGGCCGGATCGTGGGACTGTTCCGCCAGGAGCTGGGAACGCGCCACCAGTGCCTCGTAGCGGCCGAGTTCCCCGAGAACGGTCTGGACGGCCCGCTGCCCGGCCGGGTCTGCGGCGGTGGCCTCGGCGGCGCGCTGCAGATCGGCGTCGGCCTGCGCGCGGCGCTGCTCGTAGGTGTCCAGAGTCTGCCGCCGCAGCGCCGTGTAGTCGGGGTCGGCGCCGAGCAGCAGCAGGTTGGCGGCCTGGGCGTCCATGTCGTTGAGCGCGAAGTACAGGTCGGCGGCCCGCGCGGCCTGCGGGCCCGAGCGGTGGCCGATGGTGTCGGTGCCGTCCCTCGCACCCGCCAGAACGGTGGCGGTGGTGGCGCCGAAGGCCAGCACGGCGGTGAGCACGAGTGCGGTCAGGGCCCGGACCAACCGCGGGGTGTTCCACCAGGCGCGGGTGAGCTGGGGAGGACGGTGCCGCACCGGCCCCGGGCGTGAGGGTGAGGTGCTCGCGTCCGGGACCGGTGCCTGCGCTCCCCCCGCTTCCCAGGTGCGGGGGACGCGTGCCCCGGGTATCGGGCCGGCCGTACCTCGGTTCGCCACCCCCGGCGAACCTCCTGTCTTTCCTGGTACGGCACTTGTGCCCGATGTGCCCGCTGTCATGGCGCGCGTCCCCCTCCCCTTTTCACCTGGCCGCCGATGGTTGATCGGTGAAGGTCTCCACCGGCGTGGAAGCGGTCCTTCTTCCCCCACGAAGTCGGAACCGCTTTCCTCGCAGCTGACGCTATGCCCGGACCGAGGGGGAGCCCCGCCGTCCTAACGCTTCCTTTGCGCCGCGCGAAGGGGTCTTGACGGCACGTTGACGGGGTCGCCGGGCCGTCATGGTTCGAAGCGGTAGCCGATGCCGGGTTCGGTGATCAGGTGACGGGGGCGGGTGGGGTCGGGCTCGAGCTTGCGCCGCAGGCCGGCCAGGTAGACCCGCAGATAATTGCCGTGGCTCTCCGCGTCCGGGCCCCAGACCTCACGCAGCATCTGCTTGCCTGGCACCAGCCGGCCGGGGCTGGCCAGCAGCAGCCGCATGATCTTCCACTCCGTGGGGGTGAGCCGCACCGGGCCGTCCGGGCCGGTGACGACGGCGGCGGCGAGGTCGATGGTGTGCTCGCCGACCGTGAACTGCGGCACGGCGGGTTCCCCTGCGGGCCGGCGCATGACGGCCCGCAGGCGGGCGAGGAGTTCGTCCATGACGAACGGCTTGGTCAGGTAGTCGTCGGCGCCCGCGTCCAGGGCCTGCACCTTCTCGTGGGCGTCGGTACGGCCGGACAGGACGATGATCGGCACGGCGCTCCAGGCACGTAGCCCGCGGATGATGTCCATGCCGTCGAAGTCGGGCAGGCCGAGATCGAGGAGCACCACATCCGGCGGCGTACGGCCGGCCACTTCCAGTGCTTCGGCCCCGGTGGCTGCGGTCAGCACCGCATAGCGACGGGCGTGCAGGTTGATCTTCAGCGCGCGCAGCATCTGCGGTTCGTCGTCGACGACCAGAATCTGCGTCACTCCCCCGGCCCTCCGTTCTTGTCCACCGTCAGGTCGTCCACGCTCGCGGCGGCGTCGGACAGTTCGGCCGCGGGCAGGGTGAGCAGCATCGTCGTGCCGCCGCCCGGGGTGTCCTCGACCTCCAGGGAGCCGCCCATCGCCTCGGCGAGGCCGCGGGAGAGGGCGAGGCCGAGGCCGACGCCGGTGGTGTTGTCGGTGTCGCCGAGGCGCTGGAACGGCAGGAAGACCCGGTCACGGTCCTCGGGCGGGATCCCCGGGCCGCGGTCGATCACCCGGATCTCGACCCGTTCGAGGTAATGGCTGGCGGCCACCAGGACAGGCGCGCCGGGTGCGTTGTACCGCAGCGCGTTGGTGATGACGTTGGCCAGCACGCGTTCCAGCAGGGGCGGATCGGCGAGCACGGGCGGCGCAGTGTCGAGGTCGAGCGGCTGGATCGGTGCGTACCGGTCGAGCAGGGAGTCGAGGGCTCGGGGCAGCACCTCGTCCAGGTGGACGGGTTCGAGGTGCAGGATGAGGGCGCCGGCCTGCAGGCGGCTCATGTCGAGCAGGTTGTCGACCAGGCGGGTGAGCTTGACCAGGGACTCGTCCGCGGTGGCGAGGAGTTCGGCCTGGTCCTCGGGCGAGAACTCGACGTCGGGGCTGCGCAAAGAGCCGACCGAGGCGAGGGCGACGGCGAGCGGAGTGCGCAGGTCGTGGCTGACCGCCGCGAGGAGCGCGGTGCGCATCCGGTCGGCGGCCTTGATCGGCTCAATCTCGGCAGCGGCGGTGGCGAGGCGGTCGCGTTCCAGGGCGGCGGCGATGTGGGCGGCGAAGGCGGTGAGCACCCGCTGGTCGGCGGCCGGCAGGCGGCGCCCGGCCAGGACGAGCAGCGCGCCTGCCCCTACCGGTAGTTCGGTGACCGTGCGGTCCGGGGCGGAGTCACCCCCCGCGTCGCTGCGGCCCATTGCCTCACCGCTCACGCGGTCGAGCAGGGCGACCGAGTCCAGGGCGAAGGCGGTGCGGGTCTTGTCCAGCAGTTCGGGCAGCGCGTCCGCGCCGCGCAGCACGCTGCCCGCCAGGGTGGAGAGTGTCTCGGCCTCGGCGGTCGCGCGGGCGGCCCGTTGGGTGAGCCGGGCGGCGTGGTCGACCACGGTGGAGACGGTGAGCGCGACGGCGGCGAACACCACGAGCGCGATGGCGTTGTTGGGTTCGCCGATGGTGAAGGTGTGAACCGGCGGGATGAAGTAGTAGTTGAGCAGCAGCGAGGCGACCAGTGACGCCAGCAGGGCGGAGGCCGCCCCGCCCAGCAGTGCCACTCCGACGACGCCCAGTTGGAAGATCAGCGCGTCCGTGGTCAGGTTGACCTGGGTGTGGAACTGGGAGAGCACCGCCGTCAGCACCGCGGGCACGGCCAGGCCGGCGAGGATTCCCGCGACCGTGCGCCGCCGGGAGTGGCGCCGTCCGAGCGAGGGCAGCCGGCCGCGGCCGGTGAACTCGTGGGTGACCATGTGGACGTCGATGTCCTCGGAGCCGTCCACTGTGGTCTGGCCGGTGCCGGGTCCGGTGAGGAACCGGTTGATCCTGCCCCGGCGGCTGGTGCCGAGCACCAGCTGCGTGGCGTGGTGCGCCCGGGCGAATGCCAGCAGGGCGGTCGGGATGTTGTCGCCGACCACTACGTGGTAGCTGCCGCCGAGGGTCTCCACCAGCTGCCGCTGTTCGGCGAGGGCGCCCGGGGAGGCGCCCGCCAGCCCGTCACTGCGGCTGATGTGGACTGCGAGGAGTTCGCCGCCGGCGGTGCGGTCGGCGATGCGGGCGGCGCGGCGGATCAGGGTCTCGCCCTCGGGGCCGCCGGTGAGGGCGACCACGACGCGTTCCCGGGTCTCCCAGACGCGGTCGATGTTGTGGGTGGCGCGGTAGTCGCGCAGGCCTTCGTCGACGCGGCCGGCGACCCAGAGCAGGGCGAGTTCGCGCAGGGCGGTGAGGTTGCCGACCCGGAAGTAGTTGGAGAGCGCGGCGTCCACCTTCTCCGCCTTGTAGACGTTGCCGTGGGCCATCCGGCGGCGCAGGGCCTGGGGGGCCATGTCGACCAGTTCGATCTGGTCGGCGCGGCGCACGACTTCGTCGGGGACGGTCTCGCGCTGCGGGATGCCGGTGATCTTCCGGACGACGTCGTTGAGCGATTCCAGGTGCTGGACGTTGACGGTGGTGATGACGTCGATCCCGGCGGCGAGGAGTTCCTCGACGTCCTGCCAGCGCTTGGCGTTGCGCCCGCCGGGGATGTTGGTGTGCGCGAGCTCGTCCACCAGGGCGACCTGCGGCCGGCGGGCGAGGACCGCGTCCAGGTCCATCTCCGGGAAATCGGTGTCGCGGTAGCGGCGGGTCAGGCGCGGCACGGTCTCCAGGCCCTGCAGCATGTTCTCGGTGTGCCGTCGGCTGTGGCACTCGATGTATCCGACGACCACGTCCGCGCCCCGGTCGAGCCGTCTGTGCGCCTCGTCGAGCATCCGGTAGGTCTTTCCGACGCCGGGGGCCGAACCGAGGTAGACCCTCAACTGCCCGCGGCGCGTGGTGGTGCCGGGGGTGAGGTCACGGGACATGGGCGCTGCTCTTTCCGTACGAAAGCGGCCGGGGAGGGGGCTGTCGACGACAGCATCTGTGCGGATTCCGTTGTTCCGCTGGGCGGGCGCCGGCTGTGGTTCCGAACGCGTGGCAGGCCGACCCGGGCGCGGGATCCACTTCCCTCGCCCGGGTCGGCCTGTCACCAGCCGGTCGTCTGCGGCATCACTTCTGCTCGCTGATCGCCTTGTTCAGAAGGACAACGTTGACGCCGTCCTGGCCGAGGAAGCCGAGCGAGCGGCCCTCGGTGTACTTGTCGATCAGCTGGTTCAGCGTGTCGGCGGACAGGTTGCGTGCCTTGGCGACCCTGGCCACCTGCTCCTTCGCGTAGGCGACGGAGATGTGCGGGTCCAGGCCGGAGCCGGAGGCGGTGACCGCGTCCACCGGGACGGTTGCCGGGTCGACGCCGTCGAAGGCGGCGATCGCGGCGCGGCGGTCCTCGATCGCCTTGGTCAGCTTCTCGTCATTGGGGCCGAGGTTGGAGGCACCCGAGGCCTTCGGGTCGTAGCTACCGGCGGAGAAGCGCGGCTGGAACCACTTCGGGTCCGGCTTCGCCTCTTCGTCCGCGTTGTTCGGGTCCTGCTTCGGCAGGTTGTAGTTCTGACCGAGCAGACTGGAGCCGACCTCCTTGCCGTCGGAGGTGACGATCGATCCGTTGGCCTTGTCGGCGAAGGCGACCTGGCTGATGCCGGTGACAAGCAGCGGGTAGGCGAGGCCGAGGATGACGGTCATCACCAGCAGCATCCGCAGCGCGGTGAGGTGGGTGCGCAGAACAGTGGGCATGATGGCCTCTCTCAGCTCAGGCCGGGGATGAACTGGACGATCAGGTCGATCGCCTTGATGCCGACGAAGGGGACGACCAGGCCGCCGAGCCCGTAGACCCCGATGTTCCGGGCCAGCAGCGAACTCGCGTCGGAAGGCCGGTACTTGACGCCGCGCAGGGCGAGCGGGATCAGGCCGATGATGACCAGGGCGTTGAAGACGATCGCCGAGGTGATCGCGGACTGGGGGCTGTGCAGGCCCATGATGTTGAGGTGGCGCAGGCCCGGGTAGACGCCGGCGAACATCGCGGGGATGATCGCGAAGTACTTGGCGACGTCGTTGGCGATCGAGAAGGTCGTCAGCGCGCCGCGCGTGATGAGCAGCTGCTTGCCGATCTCGACGATCTCGATCAGCTTGGTGGGGTTGGAGTCCAGGTCCACCATGTTGCCGGCCTCCTTGGCCGCCATGGTGCCGGTGTTCATCGCCACGCCGACGTCGGCCTGGGCGAGGGCGGGGGCGTCGTTGGTGCCGTCGCCGGTCATCGCGACCAGCTTCCCGCCGGCCTGCTCCTTCTTGATCAGGGCCATCTTGTCCTCGGGGGTGGCCTCGGCGAGGAAGTCGTCCACGCCCGCCTCCTCCGCGATCGCCCTGGCGGTCAGCGGGTTGTCACCGGTGATCATGATGGTCTTGATGCCCATGCGCCGCAGCTCGTCGAACCGCTCCCGCATGCCCTCCTTGACCACGTCCTTGAGGTAGATGACGCCGAGGACGCGGGGGGCCTTCTCGCCGTTCTTCTCGGCGACGACCAGCGGGGTGCCGCCGGCCGCGGAGATGCCGTCGACCAGCTGCGCCACGTCCGAGCCGACGGCGCCGCCGTTCTCGGTGACCCAGTTGGCGACCGAGCCGGCCGCGCCCTTGCGGACCTGGTGGACACCGTCGGCCTCGTCGAGGTCGACGCCGGACATACGGGTCTGCGCGGTGAACGGCACCCAGGTGGCGTGCGCGAGCTCGCCCTGGGCGCGGGCCCGCAGACCGTACGCGGTCTTGGCGAGGACGACGATCGAGCGGCCCTCGGGCGTCTCGTCGGCGAGCGAGGACAGCTGGGCGGCGTCCGCGAGCTCGCCCACCTCGACGCCCTCGGCGGGCTGGAACTCGGCGGCCTGACGGTTGCCCAGGGTGATGGTGCCGGTCTTGTCCAGCAGCAGCGTGTTGACGTCACCGGCGGCCTCGACCGCACGGCCGGACATCGCCAGGACGTTGCGCTGCACCAGGCGGTCCATGCCGGCGATGCCGATCGCCGAGAGCAGCGCGCCGATGGTGGTCGGGATCAGCGCCACGATCAGCGCCACCAGCACGATCATCGACTGCGGGGCACCGGCGTAGGTCGCCATCGGCTGCAGGGTGACCACCGCGATCAGGAACACGATCGTCAGCGAGGCCAGCAGGATGTTGAGGGCTATCTCGTTCGGGGTCTTCTGCCGGGCGGCGCCCTCGACCAGGGCGATCATCCGGTCGATGAACGACTTGCCCGGCTCCGAGGCGATCTTCACCACGATCCGGTCGGACAGCACCTTGGTGCCGCCGGTCACCGCGCTGCGGTCACCACCCGACTCACGGATCACCGGAGCCGACTCGCCGGTGATCGCCGACTCGTCGACGCTCGCGACGCCCTCGACGACGTCACCGTCACCGGGGATGGTCTGACCGGCCTCCACGACGACGTGGTCGCCGAGACGCAGCGCGGTGCCCGGCACCTCCTCCTCGTCCTGCGAGGCGGGCCAGTCGAGCAGGCGGCGGGCCACCGACTCGGTCTTGGTCTTGCGCAGCGTGTCGGCCTGCGCCTTGCCGCGCCCCTCGGCGACCGCTTCGGCGAGGTTGGCGAAGACCGTGGTGAGCCACAGCCAGACGGTGATCGCCCAGGCGAACACGGACGGGTCGGCGATCGCGGAGATCGTGGTGACGACCGAGCCGACCTCGACCACGAACATGACCGGGTTCTTGACCATGACACGCGGGTCGAGCTTCTTCACCGCGTCCGGCAGGGACTTGGCGATCAGCTTCGGGTCGAGCAGGCCGGCAGAGACTCTGTGCGGCGCCTGGCTGCCTTCGACCGGTGCGGGAGTAAGAGTGGTGGACATCAGTGGAGACCTTCCGCGATCGGCCCGAGAGCGAGAGCCGGGAAGTAGGTGAGGCCGACGACGATCAGGACGACGCCCGACAGCAGCCCGACGAACAGCGGCTTGTGGGTGGGCAGCGTGCCCGCGCTCGCGGGGACCGGCTGCTGCTGGGCGAGCGAACCCGCCAGCGCCAGGACGAACACCATCGGCAGGAACCGGCCGAACACCATCGCCAGACCCAGCGCGGTGTCGTACCACGGCGTGTTCACCGTGATGCCGGCGAACGCCGAACCGTTGTTGTTGCTCGCGGAGGTGAACGCGTAGAGCACCTCGGAGAACCCGTGGGCGCCCGAGTTCAGCATCCCCGCCCGCTCGCCCGGCAGCGCCATCGCGATACCCGTGCCGATCAGCACCAGCGCGGGCGTGGTCAGGATGTAGAGGGAGGCGAACTTCATCTCCCGGCCGCCGAGCTTCTTGCCCAGGTACTCCGGAGTGCGGCCGACCATCAGACCCGCCACGAACACCGCGACGATCGCCAGGATCAGCATCCCGTAAAGGCCCGAGCCGGTGCCGCCAGGTGCGATCTCGCCGAGCATCATGTTGAAGATCGTGATGCCGCCGCCGAAGGGCGTGAACGAGTCGTGGAAGGAGTTCACCGCGCCGGTCGAGGTCAGCGTCGTGGAGGCGGCGAAGAGCGAGCTGGCAGCGATGCCGAAGCGCTGCTCCTTGCCCTCCATCGCGCCGCCCGCGGCCTGCAGGGCGGTGCCGGAGTGCTGCGACTCGGCGAAGGTGATCAGCGCGGCCGAGGCGACCCAGAAGATCGCCATCACGGCGACGATCGCGTAGCCCTGGCGGTTGTCGCCGACCATCTTGCCGAAGGTGCGCGGCAGCGAGAAGGAGATCACCAGCAGCAGGAAGATCTCCAGCCAGTTGGTGAAGCCGTTCGGGTTCTCGAAGGGGTGCGCGGAGTTGGCGTTGAAGAAGCCACCACCGTTGGTGCCCAGCTCCTTGATGACCTCCTGCGAGGCCACCGGGCCGCCCGGGATGGACTGCGTGTCGCCGCCCAGGGTCGCCAGGTCGTGGAAGCCGTGGAAGTTCTGGATCACGCCGTTGGCGACCAGCACCAGCGCGAAGACGATCGACAGCGGCAGCAGCAGGCGCAGCACGATGCGGGTCAGGTCGACCCAGAAGTTGCCGACCCGGTCGGTGCGGTTGCGGGTGAAGCCCCGGATCAGGGCGGCGACGATCGCGATGCCGACGGCGGCCGAGACGAAGTTCTGCACCGCCAGGCCGGCCATCTGCACCAGGTGGCCGAGGGCGGCCTCACCGGAGTACGACTGCCAGTTGGTGTTGGTGGTGAACGAGATCGCGGTGTTCCACGCCTGGTGCGGGGCCATCTCCGGCATGCCCAGCGACAGCAGCAGGTGCGTCTGGAGGCGGATCAGCCCGTACAGGAAGAGGATCGACAGCGCGGAGAAGGCGAGGACCGAGCGCAGGTAGACCGGCCAGCGCTGGTCGGCGTCACCGTCGACGCCGACGACCTTGTAGAGGCCGCGTTCGATTCTCAGGTGCTTGGCGGAGGTGAGCAGGTGGGCGATGTAGTCGCCCAGGGGGCGGTAGCAGAGAGCCAGCGCGCCGACCAGGGCGAGGGCCTGCAGCCACCCGGCGAGAGTGGAGCTCATGATCAGAACTTCTCCGGGTAGATCAGCGCGACGACGAGGTAGCCGACGAGTGCGACGGCGACGATGAGACCTGCGATGTTCTCGGCGCTCACAGCTTCTCGACCCCCTTCGCAATGAGGGCGATGACGGCGAACACGGCGACCGTGACACCGACGAAGACGAGATCGAGCATGGGTGCTCCACCAACTGGTCGAAGGGGGCTGTCACCGCCGGAGATCCCCGGACGCTCCGGGCGGGGCCGGCGAAGGACCGGCGAGAGCAGCAAACCAGCCGGTCAGCGCCGTTCCCGGTTTCCTGACGCCCTCCATACGGGTGAACCACCAACATTGACGCCGCCTTGACGCCCGCGTCATTCGGCCGAGACCGAGGCTTGGCCGAAACGTGCCGATGCCCCGGCCAGCGGCGCTGTCCGGGGCATCGGGAACGGGGTCAGATCTTCTGCGGCTCGGGCACGTCCTTGACGGGCGCGGGCTCGCCACGGCGCACGGCGCCCGGCGCGCGGCGGGCCGGACGGTCGGCGCGCGGCGCGGAGGCCAGCTGCCACGGCACGCTGATCACCATCACGCCAGGGGTGAACAGCAGCCGGGACTTCAGCCACAGCGCGGACTGGTTGTGCAGCAGGTGCTCCCACCAGTGCCCGACCACGTACTCGGGGATGAACACCGCCACCGCCTCGCGCGGGCTGGACCTGCGGTACTCGCGGACGTAGTTCACGACCGGTTTGGTGATCTCGCGGTACGGCGAGTCCAGCACCTTCAGCGGCACCTGGATCTCGTAGGAGTCCCACTGCGCCTTGAGCTCGTCGGTGGCGTCCTTCTCCACCGCGACGGTGACCGCCTCCAGGGTGTCGGGGCGGAACGCCTGGGCGTAGCCCAAGGCGCGCAGGGTGGCCTTGTGCAGCTTGGAGACCAGCACCACGCCGTGCACCTTCGTAGGTTTGGCCGACTCCTCACGCGGGTCCTCGATCGCCAGCTCCGCCGAGACGGCGTCGTAGTGCCGGCGAATGCCGCGCATCATCAGCCACAGCAGCACGGCGGCGACTACGGCGAGCCAGGCGCCCTGGGTGAACTTGGTGATCAGCACGATCACCAGGACCAGCGCGGTGGTGACCGCGCCCAGGCCGTTGATGATCCGGGAGCGCTGGGCGGCTCCGCGCACGGACGGGTCGGTCTCGGTGGCCAGGGCGCGGTTCCAGTGCCGGACCATGCCGATCTGGGAGAGCGTGAAGGAGGTGAACACGCCCAGGATATACAGGTGGATCAGGCTGGTGACGTCCGCCTGGTAGAACCACAGCAGGCCGCCGGCCACCACCGCGAGCGCGATGATGCCGTTGGAGAAGGCCAGCCGGTCACCGCGGGTGTGCATCTGCCGGGGCAGGTAGCGGTGCTCGGCCAGGATCGAGGCCAGCAGCGGGAAGCCGTTGAACGCGGTGTTCGCAGCCAGGATCAGCACCAGGGCGGTGACCGCCTGGATGAAGTAGAACAGGATGCTGTTGTCGCCGCCGAGGAAGGTCGACGCCAGCTGCGCGATCACCGTCTGCTGGGTGTAGCTGTTGCAGTCGCCGGTGATCCCGACGAGCTGGCAGGCGTTCTCGACGTAGTGCACGTGCGAGGTCATCGCCAGCACGGTGACGCCGACGAACATCACCACGGCGGTGATGCCCATGACGGCCATGGTGGTCGCGGCGTTCTTCGCCTTCGGCGTGCGGAAGGCCGGCACGCCGTTGGAGATCGCCTCGACGCCGGTCAGCGCCGTACAGCCGGAGGCGAAGGCGCGCAGGCCGAGCAGCAGCAGGCCGAGGCCCGCCAGGGTGTCCTTGTGGTCCTCGGGGTTGATGCCGAAGGCCGCGGTCGGCGCCTGCGGGTTATCGCCGAAGACCACCCGGATCAGGCCGGTGATCACCATCAGCAGGATGCCGCCGATGAACAGGTACGTCGGCGCGGCAAAGGCCCGGCCGGACTCGCGCACACCGCGAAGGTTCATCGCGGTCAGCAGGACCACGAACGCGATCGCCAGCACGACCCGGTAGTCCGCGAGCCCGTTGAACGCGGAGATGATGTTGTCCACGCCCGAGGCGACCGACACCGCGACGGTCATCACGTAGTCGACCAGCAGCGATGCGGCGACCACGAGGCCGGAGTTGGCGCCGAGGTTCTTGGACACCACCTCGTACGAGCCGCCACCGCTCGGGTAGGCGCGCACCACCTGGCGGTAGGACAGCACCACGACCGCCATCAGGGCAACGACGGCCGCCGCGATCCACGGCGTCAGGTACAGGAAGGCGGTGCCGCCCACGGTGAGGACGAGCAGGATCTCACCGGTCGCGTAGGCGACCGAGGAGAGCGGGTCGGAAGCGAAGATCGGCAGCGCCAGCCGCTTGGGGAGCAGCGTCTCGCCCAGCTCCTCGCTGCGCATGGCCTGGCCGATCACGAGGCGCTTGAGCGCCTGGGGCACGTTGAACACGTAAGCGAGAGTAGGGGCCGCCGGCGTTAAGACAATGACCCCGAGGAGCTCGTCCCAGAAGGCTCCGCCCGCCCATGGCTTCCACGTTTCCGCAGGTCAAGCGACATTCCACCGTCCGAGGCAGCGTCGCGCCCGGGCGCTAAGAGGACCCGTTAAGGAATCGTCAATATCAGCCCTCGAACTCCACCAGTCGGAGCAATTCGGTCATATCGACCAGCGTCTACCGGGGCACGCGCAACCGCAGCCGGCAGACCACGGCCTCGGTGTCCCGGCGCAGTGCTCGGACGATGACGGCGCCGCGCTGGTTCTGCAGGGCCCGCTGCCACAGCCGGGCCGGCTCCACCTCCGGCACGAGCACGGTGATCCGGTCATGGCTGCGGTCGGAGGCCAGCCGGTTGACGTAGTCGGCCAGCGGCGCGCCGACGCGGCGGTGGCCGGCCGGGACCTCGACCAGCGGGACGCCGGGGCGCCACAGCTCCCAGTCGCGGCGCAGCGCCTCCGCGGCGCGGCGGTCCTCCTCGTCGGGTGAGGTGTGGACGACGGTGACGGCCAGCACGTCGTCGCCGAGTGAGGCCGCCGCGCACAGCGCCTCCCGGGTGAGGCGGGTGATCGCGTGGACCGGGACGACGACCAGCGAGCGCTGCGGTGCGACGGGCGCGGGGATCCGGCCGAGCTCCAGGCGTTCGCCGATCCGCCCGTACGCGCGGTGGACCGCCTCGAAGAGCAGGACCAGCAGCGGAAGGGCCAGGCAGATGCCCCAGGCGCCCTCGGTGAATTTGGTGCCCGCCACGACCAGGGCGGCGATGCCGGTGAGCAGCGCGCCGAAGCCGTTCAGCAGCGCCCGGCCGCGCCATCGCGGGCCGCGTTCCTGCCGCCAGTGCCGGACCATGCCGACCTGGCAGATGGTGAAGCCGACGAACACGCCGATCGCGAAGAGCGGGACCAGGCTGTTCATGTCCCCGCCGGAGGCGACCAGGAGCGCGGCCGAGACCACGGCGAGGAACAGGACGCCGTGCCGGTGGACCTGCCGGTCGGCGCGCAGCGCGAAGACGTGCGGCAGGTGGTTGTCGCGGGCCAGCAGGCGCAGCAGCACCGGCAGGCCGCCGAAGGAGGTGTTGGCGGCCAGCGCCAGCAGGATCACGGTCGCGAACTGCACCAGGTAGAAGCCGAACCCGTGCCCGAGCGAGGCGTCCGCGAGCTGGGCCAGCACGGTCACGCCCTCCACCGGCTGGAGGTGGAATCGGCCGATCAGCACCGCGAGGCCGATCAGCATCACCCCCAGCAGCGCGCCGAGCGCCACCTCGGTCCGCTGGGCCCGCCGCACCCCGGGCGTACGGAAGGTGGGGACGGCGTTGGCGATCGCCTCGACGCCGGTCAGTGCCGAACAGCCCGCCGCGAAGGCCTTCAGGAGGAGCAGCACGCCGACCGTCGTGGCGCTGCCGGCGAGCGCCGAGGCATGGCCGGTGGCGGCCGCGGTGGAGGCGGGGGCGCCGCGGAACAGGCCGGCCGCGATGATCGCCAGGATCGACAGCACGAAGACGGCGGTGGGCGCCATGAACCAGCGCGCCGACTCGGCGATGCCGCGCAGGTTGACCGCCGTCACCAGGGTGAGCACGCCCAGGCACAGCCAGACCCGCTCGCCGTACAGGCCGGGGAAGGCCGAGGTAAGCGCCGCGACGCCGGCCGTGACGGACACCGCGACGTTCAGGACGTAGTCGATCACCAGCGACGCCGCCGCGGTAAGCGCGGTACGCCGGCCCAGGTGGGCCTTGGCGACTGCGTACGAGCCGCCGCCGTCCGGGAAGGCTGCGATCACCTGGCGGTAGGAGGCGACCAGCACCGCCAGCAGCACCGCGATCGCCACCGTCACCGGCAGCGTGAACCCGAGTCCGTACGAGCCGGCCGCGGCCAGCACCAGCACGATCGCCTCCGGGCCGTACGCCACTGAGGCCATAGCGTCCAGCGAGAGGGCGGCCAGCCCGCCAAGTGCGGTCAGCCGGTGCCGGTCGTGGACGGCGGCGGTATCAGGAGGTTCCGTCGTGGACTGCTGCACTCGGGCGGTGTCGGACATCGTGCTCGGGCCTCCGTGGTATGCGGTGTTCTCCGATCGTCCGGGCTCCCGGCGCGGGCGGCCGGGCTGCCATACGGGACGTTGACGCCACGCCACGGGCCTTTGATGCGACCTTGACAGGGTCCGCGCCACGGCCCCAGGCGCCGTCGCCGAGCGGCTGGCGGACGGCGGCCTCGGGGCCGTGGTGGTGCGTCACCCGGTGCCGGTGGCACGCGGCACCGGGTGGGTCTGTGGTGGGTCTACTGGCCGGGCTTGCGGCCGTGGTTGGCCTTCTTCTTCCGGCGGGTCTTCTTCTTGCGGGCGCGCTTGGACACGCGGGCGCTCCTCTTTCTGCGCGGCGGGGTCAGGCGCCGGCGGCGGTCAGCTGGTCGGCGAGCTTGACCAGGCGGCGCTGCGAGCGGTCCTCGTGGACGGCGACCGCGGTCGGGGCGATGTCGCCGCCGTCGTAGTACTCGCCGTTGATGAGCCGGAAGGCCGGCAGGCACAGGCGGACCACGGCGGCCGCGCCTTCGGCCGGCGGGGCGCCGACCCGGCCGTACAGCGGCAGCAGCGCGGTGTCGCACAGGCCCGGGTTGACGCTCACCGCGGTGATGCCCGAGCCCTCGGGGGCCATCGCGAGGGTGTCCATGCTCAGTGCCAGCTGCGACTGCGCGTACGCGGCGACGCGGGAGTACTTCCTGACCCGGTTCGGGTCGTTCCAGTTCATCGCAGCCGTGCGGTGCAGGGAGGAGGAGACGTTGACGATCCGTCCGCCGCCGGCGGCCGCGGACAGGGGTCCGCGCAGCAGCCGGGCTAGCAGGTGGGCGGCGAGGAAGTTGACCTGGAAGGAGACCTCGATGCCGTCATCGGTCAGGGTGCACCGCTCGGGCGCCATCACGGCCGCGTTGTTGACCAGCAGGTCGAGCGCCGGGAACGCCCGGGCGACGGTGTCCGCGAGCTGTCCGACCTCGGCCAGGCGGGTGAAATCGGCGGCGAACATGTGCAGCCTCCCGGCGGCGATACCGCGGGATACCAGCCGCTCGACGGCGTCCTCGCCCTCGCGAGCGGTACGGGCATGAACGACGACGGTGGCACCGCGTTCGGCCAGCAGCCGGGCGGTCTCCCAACCGATACCGGACGAGGCTCCGGTCACCAGGGCGGTGCGGGCGGACAGGACTTCGGACATGGTTCGGTCCCTGGGTAGGAGGGCACCCCGGAGGGCCGCGGGCGCGCGTGGAGCGACCGGGTGCCGGGCGTGCGGGAAGTGAACAGCGAGAAGGAGGCTGCGGCAGTGTGCGTTCAGCGCTCGGGCCAGGCCGGGTACCTCCGCAGGCGGGCCGCTGCTACCGCCCGCCTGCGGGGCGCGATCGGGCGGGTTGCGGGGAGGCAATCCCTACCGGATGGCGCAGGTGATGACCGCGGCACAGCCCAGCGCCCGCGGATGCGGCGGGCGGTCGTGGTGACGGGCCGGACGGTTCATGACGCTCATTCAAATCCACCGCGAAGGGCCGGACAAGGCGCAACCGCGGGTCCTGATGGATCCTTGACGACCGTCAACGCCGACCGCCCGCGACCCTGTCGGGCACGCGGACGGCGTGGATGCGGATCCTCCGCCGGGGCAACGCTGCGGGGAGCGAGGCGGCGAGGGCCACCGCGGCGAGCACGAGGAACCGCAGCACGTCGATACGCCCGGCCCAAGCCACCGCCCCGTACCGGTGCACGGCGAACCCGTCGAAGAACAGCCACCCGGACAGCCCCACGAGCGGCGCGGCCGCAGGGCGGGACACCGCGCTGATCAGGGTGCAGAGCAGCGCGTAGGCGCCGAAGGCGAACCAGCCCGGGTTCAGCTCACGCACCCAGCCCAGGGCAGGCGTGAGGACCGCGCTACCGGTCAGCGCGACGGCGAGGGACATGCCGACCCCGAGGCGCTGCGCCACCGGGTGGAACCACCGGCCACCGGGCCGGACACGGTACATCCTCACCGGTGCGCTCCTCGGCCCTCGGTCCGTCTCGTTCAGCACACACCGGGCTTCCCGGATGGGGCAGCCGCCGTCCCGGCGGATCACCGGAACGGGCGCGTGCCGTTGTGCTGCCCGGTCCAGCCAAGAGCGCGTTCCCGGCGATCCACGCGTTTGTTGACGGATTCCTGACGCCGGGGGCCGCAATCCCTACGGGTTCTTGACGCCGGAGGACCAACGAGTGCCGCCGTCGCGGCCGATCGAATCCTCAGTCGTTCGGTTCGCCGGCCGGCGGCTTCAGCAGCCGGTCCAGCTCGTTCCCGGCCTCGTCGTACCCGGCGTCGGAGATCCGCTGCAGCTCGCGCAGGTCGCCGGTCGCGACCGCGCGTCGGGTGAGCAGGAGACCGGCGCGCATGGACCCCTCGTCCAGCAGCTCGCTCAGCTCCTCGACGTTGCCGGCCGTGTCGGCGAGGTCGGCCAACCGGTCCAGAGCGGTCTCGTTGCCCTCATCGGCCAGCTCGCGCAGGGTCTCCCGATCGACATTGATGTTCGTCATGACGCCATCGTGCAACCCTGCCCCAAGGGAAAGGTCAAGCGGGATGATGGCCGAGTGATCACGATCGGACAGCTGGCCAGGTACATCGGCGTGTCGACCAAGACCATCCGCGTCTACCACGACAAGGGGCTGTTCCCCGAGCCCGGCCGCGATGCGTCCGGCTACCGGCGGTACGACGCGAAGGACGCGATCGAGCTGATCAAGATCCGGACTCTCGCCGAAGCCGGCGTCCCCCTGTCCCGCATCAGAGACCTGAGATCCGCGAGCGACGAGGAGTTCCAGCAGGCACTGCGCGAGATCGACGACGAGCTGACCGTCCGCATCCGCGGCCTGCGGGCAACGCAGGGACGCCTGCGCGAGCTCGCCGCCGGGCAGCTGGCGCCGCTGCCCACCGAGGCCGGTGTCCACCTGCGACACCTGGCCCACTGGGGATTCACGCCCCGATGGGTGGAGCTGCAACGGGACCTGTGGATCCTCGTGTTCGCCACCCACCCGGACCGCGCGATCGCCCTGCTCCACGACCAGGCCGAGGCCCTCGCCGACCCGGCACTGCGGCAGCTCTTCCTCGACTACGACCACGCGCACGACCTCGACGCCGACGATCCCCGCATCGACGACCTCGCCCGCCGGATCGCCGAGGCGACCCGGGAACGCTACGGTCCCGACGAACTGCCCGGGCTGGACGCGCCCTCCGAGATCCCTTCGCTCATCCAGGACACGGTCAACGCCTCGTCCCCGGCCTGGCAGCGACTCGACACACTCATCCGCGCCCGACTGGACACCTGACAGACGCCAGCTGGTGCGGCACCAGCGCGTACCGGCTCCGCTCAGACCAGGAACCGCACCACCAGCAGGTCGATCAGTTTGATGCCGACGAACGGCAGGAGCAGCCCGCCGAGCCCGAAGACGCGCAGGTTCCGGGCGAGCAGTTGGGAAGCGGAGGCCGGCCGGTAGCGGACCCCCCGCAGGGCGAGCGGGATCAGCGCGACGATGATCAACGCGTTGAAGATGATCGCCGAGGTGATGGCGGAGGTCGGGCTGTGCAGCGCCATGATGTTGAGGTGCCGCAGGCCCGGGTACGCGCCGGCGAACATTGCCGGGATGATCGCGAAGTACTTGGCGACGTCGTTGGCGATCGAGAACGTGGTCAGCGCGCCGCGGGTGATGAGCAGTTGCTTGCCGACTTCGACGATCTCGATCAGCTTGGTGGGACTGGAGTCCAGGTCGACCATGTTGCCGGCCTCCTTGGCGGCGGAGGTGCCGGTGTTCATCGCCACGCCGACGTCCGCCTGGGCGAGGGCCGGGGCGTCGTTGGTGCCGTCACCGGTCATCGCGACCAGCTTCCCGCCCTCCTGCTCCCGCTTGATGAGCGCGAGCTTGTCCTCCGGGGTCGCCTCCGCCAGGAAGTCGTCCACGCCGGCCTCGGCCGCGATCGCCCGGGCGGTCAGCGGGTTGTCGCCGGTGACCATCACCGTACGAATGCCCATCCGGCGCAGCTCGGCGAAGCGCTCCCGGATGCCGTCCTTCACCACGTCCTTGAGCTGGACGGTGCCCATCACCCGCGCGCCGTGCCGGTCGTGGACCGCGACCAGCAGGGGTGTGCCGCCGTTCGCCGAGATGATGTCGACCGCTTCCAGCGCTTCGCCGGGCACCAGGCCGCCCCGCTCGTACACCCACGCGGAGATCGCCGCCGAGGCGCCCTTGCGGACGTGGATGACCGTCCCGTCCGGCCAGTTGAGGTCGACGCCGCTCATCCGGGTCTGCGCGCTGAACGGCACGAACTCCATCCGCCCCAGTTCGCCGTCGGCACGCTCCCGCAGCCCGTACTGCTTGGCGAGAACGACGATCGACCGGCCTTCCGGGGTCTCGTCGGCCAGCGAGGACAGCTGGGCGGCCTCGGCCATCCGGTCCGCCGGGACGCCGGGGGCGGGCACGAAGCGCACGGCCTGCCGGTTGCCGAAGGTGATCGTGCCGGTCTTGTCGAGCAGCAGGACGTCCACGTCGCCTGCCGCCTCCACCGCCCGGCCGGACATCGCCAGCACGTTGCGCTGCACCAGCCGGTCCATGCCGGCGATGCCGATCGCCGAGAGCAACGCGCCGATCGTGGTCGGGATCAGCGCCACGAGGAGCGCCACCAGTACCGCCGTCGACTGCTCGGCCCCGGCGTAGATCGCCATCGGTTGCAGGGTGACCACGGACAGGATGAACACGACGGTCAGCGACGCGAGCAGCAGGTTGAGCGCGATCTCGTTCGGGGTCTTCTTCCGCTCGGCACCCTCGACCAGGGCAATCATCCGGTCGATGAAGGTCAGCCCCGGCTTGGAGGTGATCCGCACGACGATCCGGTCGGACAGCACCGTCGTGCCGCCGGTCACCGAACAGCGGTCGCCGCCGGCCTCCCGGATCACCGGCGCGGACTCCCCCGTGATCGCGGACTCGTCGACCGCCGCGACGCCGTCGACCACGTCCCCGTCACCGGGGATCGTCTCCCCCGCCGACACGACCACGAAGTCGTGCAGGCGCAGCTTCTCCGCCGGGACGGTCTCCTCCTCGAAGCGGGTGAGCCCCACCCGCCAGCTGCGCAGGCGTCGCGCGGTGGTTCCCGTCCTGGCTCGGCGCAGCGAGGCCGCCTGCGCCTTGCCTCGCCCTTCGGCGACCGCCTCGGCCAAGTTCGCGAATACCACCGTCAGCCACAGCCAGGCACTGATCAGCCAGGCGAACACGCTCGGCGCGAGAATCGCGGACAGTGTGGTCAGCGCCGAGCCGACCTCGACCACGAACATGACGGGGTTGCGCACCATCACCCGGGGATGCAGTTTGCGCAGCGCCTCCGGGAAGGCGGCGGCCAGCTGCTTCGGATCGAACAGGGCGCCACCCGCGCGGTGGCGTCGAGGTGACGGCGATGCCACCGGCTCGGGCGTGACGGCGTCCTTCTCGGGAGCCAGGGGAAGCATGGGGCAGTCCTTCTCGGGCACGGGCCGGTGAATGAAGGCCGGCCCGGAGGCCGACAGCCCAGCCAAACGCGCGCCCGGCGCCGATCACCGGACCATGGCGGAATCCTGACGTTCCGCCAGCGGCGATTGACGGAGCGTTGACACGGGCGGACTGTCAGGACTGCGTGAAACCCGGGGACCGATCCGTATCCGCCGCGTCAAGAACCGCCGGCCCGCGCCCGTGCAGGTGTCCACTGGAGCCATGAGCACGCAATCCAGAGTCGTCGTCGGAGTGACCGACACGCTGAGCAGTCTGGCCGCCCTGGGCCGCGCGGCCGAGGAGGCGCGGAGCCGCGGCGCCGTGCTGGTGCCGGTCACCGCGTGGTCGAGCGACGAGGAGTTCCGGCCGACCTCCGAGCTGGAGCGCGCGGCCTGCCGACGACTGGACACGGCCTTCGAGCAGGCCTTCGGCGGCCACCCGGACGATCTGGTGATCCGCCCCCTCGTGGTGCGGGACACTCCTGGCCCCGCGCTGGTGCGAGCCGCGGGCCGCGCCGACGATCTCCTGGTCCTCGGCTGCGGTCACCGCAGCCGCCGCCAGCCCGTCCGGCTCAGCGTGACGGTGCGGTACTGCCGCGCGCACGCCGGGTGCCCGATGCTCGTCGTCTCCCCGGCCGCGCTCCTGGACTGCCTCGAACTCGCGATCCGCACCGGTTCACGGCCGCCAGCCTCCCACGGCGGTCCCAGGCATCCGGGCACTGCGCTGATGCCCGCCCGAGTCACCTGACGCACACCCGACGGCGCCCGCTGTCCTCCTTTCGCCCGCAGGGGCACGGCCGCCCTCGGGCTGCCGCTCTGTCACGCGATGATCAGGGGGTGCCGAGAGCGGCTTCCTCGCGGTCGAGGTCGTGTTGAAGGCGGCGTCGGGTGGTGTCGCTGATGCGGTGCTCGTCGTACAGGCGGTGAAGTTCGTTGTTCTGCACGGCGATCACCTCATGGCGCAGCTGCCGGTGCGCGGCGTCGGCGGTGCTGCCGTCCGGGCCCTCGGGGCTGCGGTCGAGGCGGGCGTTGAGGCTTCGCCGGACCCGGTCGAGGGCGGTGTCGGGCATCGTCTCCAGCGTGGCGAGGTGCTCGACGTGCTCGAGGGCGGCCCGGTTGAGGGCGTCGCGGGCGTCGTCCTCCTCGCGGGCGGTGTGTTCGGGTTCGAGGGCGAGGCCGGAGCGGTTGACCACGGCGGCCAGCGTCAGGCCCTGCACGACGAGGGTGAACACCACGACGGCGGTGGTCAGCACCAGCACCAGCGGCCGGCCGGCGAGCGGCGTCCCGTCGTCGGTGACCAGCGGGATGGAGAGGGCTGCGGCCAGCGGCATCACCCCGCGGGTGCCAGCCCAGGTCACCACTCCGGCGACCCGCCAGGACAGTCGGCCCTGGGTGGGCTTGACCGCGCGGGTCAGCGGCAGCGTCGAGAGCACCCGCACCGCGATCAGCACGGCCGCCAGGGCGAGGGCCTGCAGCGGCCACCAGCCGGTGCCGGCCGGCAGGTCCCGCACCAGGGCGGGCAGCTCCAGGCCGACGATGCTGAAGACGACGCTCTCCAGCAGGAACACCACCACCGCGTACACGGCGTGCAGCTGGAGGCGGATGTGGGCGTCGGTGAGGCGGTGGCCGGAGCGTCCGAGCAGCACACCCGCGACCACGACCGACGTGACGCCGGAGGTGTGGACGGACTCGGCCAGCACGTACGCGGCGTACGGCGTGACCAGGGCGATCACGGTCTCCAGCACCGGGTCGGTGGTGCGGCGGCGCACCAGCCACACCAGGCCCGCGACGGCCGCGCCGACCAGGCTTCCCCCTCCGCCGAGCAGCAGGAACTCCCCGCCCGCCGCCGGAACACTCACCGTCGCGCCGACGGCCACGGCGATGCCGACGGCCACCTTGAACAGCACCAGCGAGGTGGCGTCGTTGAACAGGCTCTCCGCCTGCACCAGGACCTGCACCCGCCCGGGCAGCGCGAGTCGGCGGCCAAGCGCGGTCACCGCCACCGGGTCGGTGCTGGACAGCACGGCACCCAGCACGAACGCCATCGCGGGCGGCAGGCCCGCGACGGCGACGGCCGCGAAGCCCACGGCGGCGGCGGAGGCGAAGACCAGGCCGAAGGAGAGGATCGTCACCGGCCGCCACACCGTCCGCAGGTCGCGCAGCGACAGCTCCTCGGCGGAGGCGTACAGCAGCGGCGGCAGCACCACCAGTGCGATGGCCTGCGGCGGGATGTGCAGCGCGGGAACACCGGGTATCAGCGCCACCGCCACTCCGGCCAGCACCAGCAGGGACGGCGCCGGCAGGCGCAGCCGCCGGGCGAAGGTGGCCACGGCGGTCGCCAGCACCACGAGAACGAGAACGATCCCCACAACGCGCATCGGCGGAAATGACCCCATCACGACGAGAGGGGTCACCGCCGCCCGATCGCTGCGGTCATCCCCCGAGCCGACCAGGCTTCCCGGCACACCTGCGCTCATTTTATCGGGACTTTAGCGAGCAGCAGCACGGCATTTTCGCCGGCGTGGCCCGGCGGCGCTCTCCCACCGGCCTGGATGACGATGGAAGCGCCGATCAAGAGCTCCGGTCACCTCGGTCCGGGCCTTGAGGGCGACCCGGCCCGGGAACCGGGCCCCGCTCGAGAGGAGGCGACATGCCGCGCGGCCGACTGCGGGTCTACCTCGGGGCGGCCCCCGGGGTGGGCAAGACCTACGACATGCTCGGCGAAGGGCAGCGCCGCGCCGGGCGGGGCACGGACGTGGTCATCGCGTTCATGGAGGACTACGGGCGACCCCTGACCCGTCAGATGGCCGAGGGCCTGGAGACGGTCCCCCGCAAGACGGTGCCTTACCGGGGCACGTCCTTCACGGAAATGGACCTGGACGCGGTCCTGGCCCGCCATCCCCAGCTGGCCCTGGTCGACGAGCTCGCCCACACCAACGTCCCCGGCTGCCGGAACACCAAGCGATGGCAGGACGTCCAGGAACTGCTGGACGCGGGCATCGACGTGATCTCCACCGTGAACATCCAGCACCTGGAGTCCCTCAACGACGTCGTCGAACAGATCACCGGCGTCCGGCAGCACGAGACGGTGCCCGACGACGTGGTACGCGGCGCCGACCAGATCGAGCTGGTCGACATGTCCGCCGAGGCGCTGCGCCGCCGGATGGCCCACGGCAACATCTACCCGCCCGAGAAGATCGACGCCGCCCTCGCCCACTTCTTCCGCCCGGGCAACCTGACCGCCCTGCGGGAGATCGCCCTGCTCTGGGCGGCCGACCGGGTCGAGGAAGCCTTGCTGCGCTACCGCAAGGACCACGGCATCCAGCAGCCCTGGGGCGTCCGGGAACGCGTGCTGGTCGCCCTGTCCGGCGGCCCGGAGGGCGACACGCTCATCCGGCGGGCCAAACGGACCGCCTCGCGCGGCGCGGGCGGCGAGTTCCTCGCCGTCCACGTCGCACGCGACGACGGCCTGGCCGGCCCCTCCGCACGGCTGCTGGCCCGCCAGCGGACCCTGACGGAAAGCCTCGGCGGCACCTGGCACACACTCACCGGCGACGACCCGGCCCAGGCCGTCCTCGCCTTCGCCCGCGAGGTCGACGCCACCCAGATCGTCATCGGCGCCACCCGGCGCAGCCGTCTCAAGAGCCTGTTCGCCCGCGGCACCGGCGAGGCGATCATCGAAGGCTCCGGCGACGAGATCGACGTCTACGTCGTGACGCACTTCGAGGCCGCCCATGGCCGGCTCCTGCACCGCCGAGCCGGCGACGCGCGCGATGCCGGGTCCTGAGAGCGGACGCCACGTGCAGCCGCCGCGCGCTCAGAGCAGCCGATCACCACCGGGCTCACCGCTGACGGCGCCCAACAGCTGCCCGAGCGGAATGAGGGAGTCTGCAGCTGCCCCGCGGCAGGTGCGCCCCAGGCGCAGAGACCGAACCGCCCCGAGGCAAAGGGCTGCTGCACCCTCCGAGCAGCCGTACAGAGATGAGGATCTGCCGGTGCGCCAGAATTGACCATGTGCCAGAAGGCGCGCAGGAACGGAACCGGAGGTACGTCCCATGACGCGGTACTGCGTCGATCTCGACCGCCGCGAGCTGATCGCTACATGGGGAACGGGCGAGGGCGACCTCGCCACCCGTATCGCGCTCCTTCCGGCCGAGGCGAGCACCACCGCCCTCCTGAGTCTGGCCCGCACCCTCACCCAACTGTCCGATGCCGCCTGGCGCACCTACACCCACCCCACCAGCGCCACCGACGGCCTCGAGACCGACACGGAGGACTCGCAACCCGATCAAGAGCGCAAGAGGTTCGACGACGTCGTCCGGGCCATCTCCCAGCCGAACCTCCCCCACGGCGGCACGATGACCGTCTCCTACAGCCCCGTCCTCGAATCCGCGAACCGCATCGGCCGCGCCCTCGTCGCCCTCGACAGCCCGGAGCTGACCCAGGCCGTCCTCACCGAGGCCTCCGTCGAACTCGCCGCCATCGAGAACGCCGAGCTCGGCGACCTCACCGGACGAGCCCAGCAAGCCGTGCTGCTCAGCCGCGAAGGCGCCTCCCCCGCCCAGGTCGCCGCCGCCAACCACCTCTTCGAACAGGAACCCTTCGGCTCCAAGACCCTCTTCTCCGCCATCGACCCGACCGCCGCCGCCGTCGCCGCCGCCCACTGGCTCGCCGCCGCGGCCGAGGTCGCCGCCGAAGCCTCGGGCCAGGACCCCACCACCGTGGTCCTCGAAGCCGACAACATCGAAGCCCTCCCCCACGAGACGCCCACCCTCGTCCTCGAACTCCTCGAATCCGGCGCCTCCCCCTACGACGCGGTCACCGGACTCGTCCGCCACGCCATGAACGTCGCCGACGGCCTCCTGCCCGACCCGGCTGCCCTGCGCGAGCAACTCGATAACCTGGACGAAGCCCTCACCGAACTCACCGACGACGAGACAGATATCGACCCCGCGGACGTCGCCCTGCGCCTGACACCGCTCGACCCCACGCGCCCGGCCAGGGACCTCCTCGAAGACCTCCTCACCGGCATCCACGCCTGCTGGCTCCTCCACAGCGAGTACGACGACGAAGACCTCGAGGACCGGGACGACGCACAGGCCGAGGAGCATCAGAACCGCAGTCGTGAACGCTTCGCGCAGCTCGTCCGCGAAGCCGCCGCCCGCCACCGCGACCGCCTCATCTGACCCACCACCCACTCAGACGAGGGGCCGGCCCGACCAACCGAGACCAGTTACTCCCTGTAGCCGCACCGGGGTCACGTCCATCGACGAACCCGCCCTCCTTTCAGTCACAGAAAGAGACCGAAAGCGCGGTCAGATTGCTGCCGGCCAGCCCACCACCCGTCGGGCGAGCCGCCGAATGACTGGCGCGCACCCGCACGGGCACCGCCGGCCGGCCCGGCTGCGACCACCGTACGATCACCACCGGCAAATCATGCCCCTGACCTGCGGCGATCCCCTGGTTCGGCGACAAGGGGCGCCCCCCGACGAGCCGAACGAGACTGGGAGCAGCTCTCCACCCGAGCCTTCGAGGTGATCGTCATGCGACGCTCCGACGATCGCGGCCGGGTATACCGGCACTGCGGCTGCCGTGACCACAGCCGCCGACAGCTCGGCGCCCGCTGCCCGCGCCTGGCCGCCGACCCCGACCATGGGACCTGGACCTACGCCGTCGACGTTCCCTGGCCCGACAACCGGCGCCACACCGTACGCCGCGGCGGCTACGACAACGAGCACGCCGCCCGCGCCGACCTGCGCCGCTTCCTCGACGGCAAGGCCTTCGGCTGCAACCCGGACCCGCGGCAGAGCACCGGCGACTACCTGCTCGCCTGGCTCGCCATCCAGGAGCAGTGGCTCAAGCCCACGACACTGGCCCGCTACCGCGCCTATGTCCTCCAGGACCTCGTGCCCGCGCTCGGCCGCATCCCCCTCGACGACCTCGCCTACGAGCACATCGACCACTACGCGCGCACCCAGCTCAAGGCCGGCCGCGGTCGCGTCACCGTCCACCGGATCCTCGCCACCCTCTCCAGCGCACTCGGCGCGGCCGTCGTCCGCCACCGCCTCGGCCACAACCCCGCCAAGCCCGCCGTCATCCCCCGACCGCCCACGCCCGAACGCCGAATCTGGACCCCCGACGAGGCCGTCCGCTTCCTCGACTACGCAAGGGAGCACGACCCGCTGTTCGCCCACCTCGTCGAGCTCATCATCAACACCGGCATGCGCAAAGGCGAAGCCCTCGGACTCCACTGGGACGACGTCCACCTCGACGAGGGCGTCCTGTTCGTGCGCTACACCCTCTCCGCCGTCGACAACTCCTATACCGTCCTCACCCCGCCCAAGACATCCAGCAGCCTCAGCTGGATCGCCATCAACGACCGCGCCCGCCGCGTCTTCGAAGACCTGGCCGACCACCACTTCCTCGGCCTCGCCATCCCCGCCCATGGCTACGTCTTCCAACACAACGGCCGGCCACTCGACCCGCACCGGGTCCTCAAGCGCTTCCAGAAGCTGTGCGACAAGGCCGGCGTCCCGCGGATCGCCGTCCACGACCTGCGCCACCTCGCCACCACACTCGCCCTCAACGGCGGCGTCCCGTTCGTGATCGTCTCCAAGACCCTGCGCCATCGCACGCTGTCGACCACCGCGAACATCTACAGCCATCTCACCCGCCAGGCTGCCCGCGAAGCCGTCGACGCCATCGCCCGCCTCCTCGACAGCGCCGAACTCGCCCTCCACGCAGCCCAATGCACCGACCGCCCACGGAATCTGATCGAGCAGTTCCGCGACCACCTCGCCGACCGCCAACGCCGGGCCCGCCGCATACGTGCAGGTCGCGCCCCCATCCCACTGTGAACGGCGCGACCACCATGCGACCACCAACTGACGCCACAACAGAAAGAGCCGGCACTCGGTTTCCCAAGTACCGGCTCTCACAACCGACTTCACAGTCGGGACGACAGGATTTGAACCTGCGACCCCTTGACCCCCAGCCGCGGAGGATCGCCGTGGTACGCCAACTCCCTCTCCTGCCCCTCCATACCTACTGCTGCCTCCGCTGTCGTCGTAATCGACGTGAGCGCTGCCTGCCCGATGTCACCTACCAGCTGATTGGCAGTTGGACCGGCACTCCCGAGGACGTCTCGACTCGGGCGGCGAGGTCGGCCGGGATCGGCACGTCGAGCTTTACGGCCGTGGGCGTGTAGAGGTCGGTCTCGACTTCTGGTGTCGCGAGGGACACCAGCAGGGCGTAGGAGACGGGGAGGCCGACCCGGTCGGAGCGGTCGTGGTCCTTCCACCAGCCGCCGGCGGGGTAGACGGCGAGCATGCCGCTGCCGGCCAGTGCTGTCGCGTCGCCCCTCCAGACGTCGGAGTGGAGTGAGCCGCGTTTGCGGTTGGTCGGGCCGACGACCCAGGCGTCGTCGCTGTCGAACTTCTTGACCTTGGTGATTCCGTCGTCCTCTGCCTCCGCTGTCTCCGCGATGCGGCGCTCGAAGGCGGCCTGGGACTCGAGGGAGCCCTTCATGGCGAACCTGAGCCGGTGGGAGGGGTAGGTGCGCTGGCCTCTGACACCGCGCCGGCCGGGGTTGGGTTCGACGAAGTAGGACAGGGTGACCCGTAGTTCGACGTCCGTGCCGCCGAGGTCGTCCAGTTGCTCGCGTGGCCAGGGGAGCTCGTGGAGCTTGAGCTCGCCGAGGCGGACGCCGCCCGGGTAGCGGTGGTAGGGGATGAGCGAGCCCTGGATCATGAGGGTGACGGCGTTCGCGGCGCTCGACAGGACCCTCTCCTCGGTCGGTACGCCCCAGCCGTAGCGGCGCAGTACCTTTCTGGCGAAGTCACCCGGCCCCATCTTGGGCCTGCCGGTCCTGGTGTAGACGCCCTGGAGCATGGGCGTGGTCCACCGGGCCTCGTGGACCAGCAGGCCGCGGATCGCTTCGGGACCGAGGGCGGGGTAGGCGGCGTGGGCCATCGCTGCCAGGCGGGCGGCCTGGGCGGTGGCCGCGCTGGTGGCGTTGGCGGTGGTGAGGGGCCGGTCGATGTGGATGCCGGTGGTGGTGAGGCCGACGATGTCGTGCTCGTGCCACTGGGTGTTGGCGTCGTCGACGAGGAGGTTGCCGCCTTCGAGGACGATGTCGGGCTTGATGGGGGTGGACTCGCTCATCACTACGGAGGTGCGGCTGAAGGGCGAGAGTTCACCGGCCGACGCGAGGGCGCGGTAGCCCTTGTAGTCAGGGTGGTCGGGAATGTCGGTGAGGTTGGTGTGGGCACCGACGGCGAGGATGTTCCAGGCCTGTGCGGGGTCTTCGATGCGGGAGGTGTCGCACAGGTCGAGGTGGGTTGGGCTGCCGTCGGCGGTTCGCATCTCGTGGGGCAGGCGGTCGCGGATGTTGCCGACCAAGACGACGATCAGCCGGGAGGCGGCCGGGTCGGGGGCGCCGTGCAGTTCGATGCGGTCGTCGCGGACGGTGACGGACGTGCCGGCCGCGAGGGCGTCGACGGTGGCGGACCAGAGGGTCGCCGTTCCGTCGGTGCCGTTCTCCGGGCGGACGGAGTGCGTGGTGACGGCCATCGAGAACACCCGGGCGCGGGGCTGCTCGACGGATCCGGTCTCGGCGACGGCTACGGCGTCGGCCGTGACCTCGCCGAAGGTGCGGGGGGTGTCCGGGGTATTCGCCGGCAGGAGCTTGACCGCTTCGATGCCGTGGGTGAGGCGCACGGGATCGTTGGTCGCCAGTGCGGTGTCGAGGTCACCGTAGAGCACCAGGCCGGCCATCCAGGTGCCGTGCCCGTTGCGGTCGTCCGGGCCTTCCGTGGGGAAGGCGCTCTGCGCGCGGCCTGCGAGCGCATCCTTCAGCAGAACGTGTTCCTGGCGGATTCCGGTGTCCAGGATGCACACCGTGGGTGATCCGGGCGGTGCCTGCTCGAGACGGGTGGCGAGGTCGGCCACGAGCGGCATCTGCAGGGCGCGCTGGGTCGTGTGGATCTCTTCGGTGAAGTTGGGCCGTCTGATCTCGGCGGGGCAGTTGGTGGTCAGCAGGAGCCTCAACTGGTCGCCCGGGGCCTCAACTTGGGCGACGTGGTAGTCCCCGAGGGTGATCGACCGGGGTGGGAGCCGCCAGCCGTGCTCGGCGGCGGTGCGGCGCAGACCCTGGATCTGGTCCTCTTCGGTGATGGAGGGGTCGAACCACAGTTCCCACCATCTGGGCGCTTGCAGCTCCGGGAGCGGTGCCTCCTCCTGCCAGAAGTGTTCGAGCAGGGCGCGCTGGATCCGCTCCATGTTGGCGACGGTCGCGGCCTGCTTCGGGTTGTGGTCCCGGGTGTCCTGGGTGAACTGGCTGATCTTGTCGGCGAAGGACGGCACGAGTCCGTCCGGAATCCAGACCACCGCGTCCTGCGGGTGGCCAGGAGTCGCCGGGTGGGCGCTCAGCAGGGTCAGGCCGGAGCTGTCCAGGGCACCCAGGTTCAGGCCATGGCCTTCCGCAGCTTCGACGCGGATGGCGAACCCATCGGGCCGGTTCTCCGCAGGGATGTCCCGCCGGTCCTCGACGGCTTCCTGCTGGGCCTGACGCAGTCCTTCGAGCAGACGCGTGACGTGGCCGTGCCGGTCGGCGGACCTGTCGACCAGGTCGTCCCCGCCGCCACGCGCGGTCTGCTTCTTCGGCACCAGGTTGCGGCGCTCCACGGGACGAGCAGGTGCGGGGTGAACCTCGGCTGGGCCGGGTCAGGCATGGCGCAGCGCGTGCCGCTCGTCCAGGGCGTCGATGAGTAGGCGTTCGTCGATCATGTCGTCCCCTCCGAGGATGGCGCGCTTGGCCGCCGACTCCGCTGCCTTGACCAGCTCTGCGTGGCTGAGCTGATCGACCTTGCCGGTCAGGTCGGCCCACCGTACTGCTGCGGTGTTCATACCGGTGAGCCTTCGCCGCAAAACCTCGATCGCCTGCTCCGCGGAGGGGGATGCGTAGCGGACGACGAGGTCGAAGCGGCGGAACAGGGCTCGGTCGAGGAGCTGGCGGTGGTTGGTGGCGGCGACGACGACGAGGCTTTCGGAGGGGGCTTCGTCGAGGAAGAGGAGGAAGGAGTTGAGGATGCGGCGGGCTTCGCCGACGTCGTTGCCGGCGGTGCGCTCGGCGCCGAGCGCGTCGAACTCGTCGAAGAGATACACCGCCCGCGTCTCGGCTGCTGCTTCGAAGAGCAGGCGGAGCTTGGAGGCGGTCTCGCCCATGAAGCGGCTGATCAGCCCGTCGAGGCGGATGGTGAACAGCGGCAGGGAGAGTTCCTTGGCCAGGGCGGCGGCGGTCATGCTCTTGCCGGTGCCCGGCGGCCCGGACAGCAGGATCCGGTGGACAGGTGTGAAGCCGAACCGTTCCAAGCGGGCGCGCTGGCGCTGCTCGTGGAGGACCTTGTCGAGGGAGGCGCGAAGATCCTCGGCGAGAGTCATGTCGTCCAGGCGGACATCGGAGTAGCCGGCGGTGAGCAGGCTGGCCAGCTCACCCCTGGGCTGCACCACAGGGGTGGGGCCGGTGCGGGGGATCTTCTGGGCGCGGGCGGCGTCGATGAGTTCGCGGATCTCGACGGCGAGCTTTCCGTGCCCCTGGCGGGCGGACTTCGCGGCAACCTGGAGAGCGACGCTGTAGAAGAGGTCCTCGTCGCCTTCGGCATGCGCGGTGAGGAGCGCCTTGAGGTGGTCAGCTGTCGCAGCCACGCACCCCACACTCCTTCTCCGAAAATCTGGCCCGCCATAGGAACGAGCGTTGATGAGAGTCGACACTCGCACAGTGGAAGAGGCGGTGGTTTCCGCCATCGTACGGGGGCGGCAGGAGCTGGCGAGGCCCGGCGCACAAACCGGTGCTGTCACGTCCCGGCGTCCCGGCGAGCCGGACAGGGCCGCCGGAAGGGCTGCGACTGGCCCTGCGAGGTGCGAGGGCTGAGCCATGTCCACGCACTTTCGGCGCTGGCCCGGCTTCAGAACCGCCTGCCCGTGCCAGGACCGCACAGCCGGGAGGTCCATGAGCGGTCAGCAACCGGGGATTGGTGCGGTGGTGTCGCAGTGATCCCCAGGGCCCGAGGTCAGCGCCCCTGGGCCTTTCCGGCGGCGGCGAGCGTCTCGGCGATCTCGGCGGCCCAGGCGTCGATGGCGTCCCAGTCACGGTAGTCCCCGGTGTGGCCGCCCAGGAGGCGGAGGGTGAGTGTGCCCACCCGGCCGAGTTGTTCGCGGGTGACGACACCGGAGAAGAGGCGGTGTCCGCACAGGCCGGGCAGCGGCGCGAGCGCGTCGAGGATGATCGCCTCCTCGCGCCAGGCGAACCTGCGCCATGGCCCCCGCAGCGCGGCGGGCATACCGACGCTGAAGGCCCAGACCCGATCGTGCACGAGCGTGTCACGGTGGCGTCGCAAAAAGGCGGCCGCTTCCGGCAGCCACCGTCGGTTGTGGACCGCGCTGCCCAGGACGAAGGCGGTGTAGCCGTCCACGGTCGTCCCGTCGTCGAGCGGCCGGACATCGGCAGGGCAGCCGGACTCGGCCAGGCGGGCGCCGATGCGCTCGGCGATCTCCCGGGTGGAACCGTGCGTGCTCGCATAGCCGACCAGAACCGTCATCGTGCCTCCTCAGAGCGCCCCTGCTGCGGGTCATGACCAGTGTCCATACCGTCCCCATGCGGTGCCCTGGGTCCGACGGTCCCGATGCCGGGCCGGCCGGCCCCAAGCCAGCCCACGTCACCGGGCTGTTGCCGCGTGACTCCAAGCGTCCAGCCTGTACCCGCACTACCCAGTTACGCCGTGCGAAGGCGCGCGGGCGATCGCGTGACGTGCCGGGCGCCGACCGTCGGTGGGCCGCAGATCACCGGCAGTGTGCCGATCATGCCCACCCCGGCGGCCCGGGGCAGGCCGATCACGGTCACCGGTGCCGGCTCGCGGGTCTCGCACGCCGCTGCGGTCAGATGCCGGAGACATCGGCAAGTTGCCCGACCGCAGCGGTGATGGCCATGGCCAGCCCGCCGCTGAGGACGACGCGCAGGGTCGGGCGCAGGACACCGGTGCCGGCGGCGCGGGCGGCCAGCACGCCGGCCGTGGCGAGGCCGAGGAGGGTGACGGCGACGATCAGCCACAGCCGGGCGCTGGTGGTGCCGGCGAGGAGGCCGAGGAAGGGGACGAGTCCGCCGACCAGGAAGCTCGTGGCTGAGGCCAGGGCGGCCTGCAGCGGCTTCGCGGCGGTGTGCTCGCTCTGGCCGAGTTCGTCACGCAAGTGGGCCTGAAGCGGATCGGCCTCGTGGAGGGCGACCGCGACCTGCCGCGCGAGATCCGGCGGGACGCCCGGTAGATGGCGGTGAGTTCGGCGAGCTCGGCCGCCGGGTTCTCGGCGAGTTCGCGTTGCTCCTTCGCACGGTCGGCGGTCTCGACGTCGACCTGGGAACTGACCGACACATACTCGCCGGCGGCCATCGACATCGCACCCGCCGACAACCCCGCGAGGCCGCCGGTGACCACCGTCGAGGTGCTCGCACCGCTGGCCGCGATGCCCACCATCAGGCTCGCGACGGACACCAGCCCGTCGTTGGCGCCGAGCACGGCGGCGCGCAACCAGCCGGCCCGGCCCGCGCTGTGGCTCTCCTGGTGCGGGTTGAGCCGGTCGAAGAAGGTCATCGGTCAGCCGCTCCTGTCGGTCGTCGAGTTCATTGTCGGTTTGCTGACAGGCCTGCGCACTCGACAGGGCCGGTTGGGCGGTGGCGCCAGCTACTCAGCGTGGGGCCGGGTCGGCGTGGAGAGCAGGTCGGGGGCAGGCGCGGACGGCGCGCCGTCTGGTATCGGTTCCGCGAGGTTCTCCTCCACCGTCCGCGGATGCTCCGCCCAGGGGCGCGGCCGCGTGCTCGCCCGAGTCCCGGATCCCCGGCACCACACGGACCTCGCCGAGCGTGAGCCCGGCCGCCTGCACCTCTCGGTGGAAGATCAGCTGGCCGGCTGCGGCGGGTAGCCGCGGCGGCCGGACGAGGCTCGGGGCGACGCGTGCGGCAACCCGGCCTCCTCGTAAACCGGACCGCCATCCTCGGCGCCCCGGCACCAGCGGGCGAGAACCCCGATACGCGCACCCCTACGCACGACTTGACGTTCCGACGCGCTGGGAGGTCCACCGTCCGAGGCGAGAGCACCGAGGCAGGGCCGAATGGAACGCGCCACCGTACCGGTCCCCACCTGCCGAACGCGCCGCTACTGCACCGGAAGGGAAATCCTTGCCAGGGGGACACCTCGTTCCTCCGACCCAGTGCTCATGTGTCCGGTGGGGCGGGCCGTTCCGAGCAGATGGCAATGGCCCGCCAAGAGATACGAAGCGGGCATCGCAGCCGTAAAATACCCCAGTGGGTATTATTGGGAGGAAGGAGTGCCCTTCCATTGAATGGACGCGAGGAGTTCCGCGATGTGTCGACGTACCAAGTGCCGCACCTGCGGCAAGGCCACCTACGCGGGGTGCGGCATGCACGTCGACCAGGTGCTTGCCGGAGTCCCCAAGGCCGACCGCTGCACCTGCGACCGGAACGCGAACAAGGGCGGCGGCCTCTTGGCAAGGATTCTGGGCCGCCACTGAGCAAGCAAGGGCCGATCCGTCGGGCCGTGCCGGGGATCCCCGGCACGGCCCGCGGCACGTCCGCCCACCGTTGTTCCGCCGCCTTCGGGGGCGCCGACTCCGTACACGGACACACGGTTCGACCCGGCGGCCCCGCCCGGAGAGCGCTGCGCCGGGCCGCTGACGACCGCGCTTGAACGGGAGGCCCAGGCCCCTACTGCTCTCCACTACCTGTCTGCACTGCGGGCCGAACGGCCCCGCTCGGGGACATGGGAGAACCGCCGGTGGCGGGACCGCACTCCAGCGGTCCCGCCACCGGCGGTTCGGACAGCTCAGCCGTGGGAGAAGGAGATCTTCGGCAGCACCCGGTCGAGCCAGGCCGGGGTGTGCCAGGCGGCCCAGCCGGTCAGCCGGAGGATGGCCGGGAGCAGGACCAGCCGGACCAGCGCGGCGTCGAGCAGCACCGCGACGCCGAGCACGATGCCCATCTCCTTGGGCGGCAGCGGCCCGGAGATCGCGAAGGTGAAGAACACCGCGACCATGACGCCGGCCGCCGCGAAGATCACCCGGCCGGAGTGCGCGAGTGCGCCGACCATCGCCTCCTTGGGGTCACCGCTGCGCTCGTAGTGCTCCTTGGCTGAGGCCAGCAGAAAGACGGTGTAGTCCATCGCGATCGCGAAGATGATCGCGAAGAAGAACACCGGCGCCCAGTCGTCCAGGAAGCCCTGCGGCTTGAAGCCCAGCAGCCCGGCGCCGTGACCGTCCTGGAAGACCAGCCGGGCGACGCCGAACGCGGCACCCGTGGACAGCAGGCTCGCGGCGGTGCCGAGCGCGGAGATCAGCGGAGCGCGCAGGGCGACCAGCAACAGCAGGAAGCCCAGGCCCATCACCACGCCGATGACCAGCGGGGTCTTCTGGGTGAGCAGGTGCTGCAGGTCGAGATTCTCGACCGCCGCGCCGCCCACCAGGGTGTCGTGCGGGAGTTCAGCGCGCAGCGTGTCGACGGTGGAGCCGAGCTGCGGGCTGGACGGGTCGACGGTGGGCACGGCCTGGATCATCGACCAGCCCGAGCCGTCGGCGGCCAGCTGCGCCGGCATCACTCCGGCGATCCCGGGGGTCGCCGCGATCTGCGCGCCGACGTCGGCGGCCTGCCCGGTGGGCGTGAGGATCTGCAGCGTACCGGGCGCGCCGGGACCGAACGCCTGCTGGACGGCGGTGTAGCCGGCCCGGGCGCTGTCGTGGGCGGGGATGACGGTGATCGACGGCATCGCGGTGCGCAGGCCGATGACCGGCGCGGCCAGGGCGATCAGCGCGGCCAGGGCGAGGGCGCCGTAGCGGACGGGGTGCTTCCACAGGCGCTCGCCCCAGGCGGCGAAGCGCGCGGAGCGGTGTTCGCCGCTCTTCACCCAGGGCAGGGCGAGGGCGTCGACGCGGTGCCCGAGCTTGCCGAGGACGGCGGGCAGCAGGGTGAGGGTGGCGGCGAGGACGAACAGGACGGCGAGCATGATGCCGCCGGCCATCGAGCGGAACGCCGGGGATGGCACCAGCATCACGGCGGACAGGCTGACCAGCACGGTCGCGCCGGACAGCAGGACGGCCTTGCCGGCAGTGTCCATGGTCTCGGCGACCGCCTCGGCGCTGCTCAGCGAGCGGCCCATCCGGGCGCTGCGGAAGCGGACCACCAGGAAGAGCGCGTAGTCGATGCCGAGCGCGAGGGCGAACATCATGGCGAAGTTCATCGCCCAGATCGAGACCGGGAACAGATGGCTGATCAGCACCAGCGACCCGGCGGAGGCGGCGAGCCCGGCCATGGTCAGCAGCAGCGGCAGTCCGGCCGCGACCAGCGAGCCGAAGGCGAGCACCAGGATGGCCAGGGTGACCGGCCACGACATGATCTCGGACTTCATCATGGCGTCGTGGTTGGCCTTGTTGAAGTCGCTCCACAGCACGGACGCGCCGGTGGCGTGCACGCTGACACCCTCGGTGGACAGCTCGTTCAGCGGACCCTTGAGGTCGTCGGCGGCGCGGACCATGTCGTCGGGGTTGGCTTTGGCGCCCGCCAGGAGGATCGCGGTGCGGCCGTCCTGGCTGATGGTGGCGCCGGGCTGGGGCGGGACGACGGTGGAGATCCGGGGGTCGGCGGCGGCGACGGCCTCGGCCTTGCCGATGACCTGCTGGACGGCGGGTTCGCTGACCGGCCGGTCGGCGGCGACGACGATCAGCAGGGCGGTGGAGGCGTTGCCCGCGAAGTGCTGCTCGGCGACCTGCCGGACCTTGACCGACTCGGAGCCGTTGGCCTGCCATCCGGCGCCGGACAGCGCGGTGGTGACCTGCGGGGCGAACGCGCCGAGCGCGACCACGACGAGCAGCCATCCCACGAGTACGGCCTTGAAGTGCCCGGCTGACCAGGCGCCGAGGCGGCCCAGGAGGCCGGCACGGCCCGGCGGACCGGGCGGCCCTTCGGTGGAGGGCTGGGCGAGGGACGTGTCCGGGTGATGCACGGGGTGCTCCGTTCCGAGGGCGGCCCGGTCCGGGCTCGCTATACGGGTAGGGGTATATGAAAGTCCAGGGGAAAGGGCCCGCGGGGGCGGGCCCGGGATGCGGCGGTCAGCCGGCGAGGGTGTCCAGCGCGGCGCGCAGTCGGCTGGCCGCCTCGTCGGCCACGGCTTCGAGCGCGGGCTGGTCGGTGATACGCACCATCAGCTGCGGGTCCATCACCTCGACCACGGTGCGCCCGCCGGCCGCACGCACCACCACATTGCACGGCAGCAGCAGCCCGATACGCCGGTCGACCTCGAGGGCACGGTGGGCCAGTGCCGGATTGCAGGCGCCGAGGATGACGTACTCCTCGATCTCCTCGCCGAGCTTGGCCCGCAGGGTGGCCCGGACGTCGATCTCCGTGAGAATCCCGAAGCCCTGCTCGGCGAGCGCGGACCGCACCCGCTCGACCGCCTCGTCGAAGGGCAGATCGAGGGTGAGGGGAATGCCGTAGTCCATGGCGTGCTCCGTTCGTGGCGTGAGGTCAGGGAGGTCAGAGAGGTCAGACAGCGAGATCGCGGCCGGAGAGCGACCACTCTGCGGTCCCGCCCTGGACGGAGGCGGCGTCGAAGCCGGCACGGCCGAGCAGTTCGGCTCCGATCCGGCTCCGGTTGCCGGAAGCGCAGGTCACCGTGACGGCCCGGTCGCGAGGCAGTTCGGCGAGCCCTCCCGCGAGCATCCCCAACACCTCGATGTCGACTTCCCGAACCATGATCCACCTCTCTAATACCCCCCAGAGTATGTGACAGAGTACGCCAACGCCGCACAGGAGAGCTGCATTCCACTCCAGGCCATCGGACGTGTCGCATGCCTCACGCGCCGGGCGGGCGGCCCGACCGCAGGCAGATCAACAGCACACGGGGCGGCGCCGCGCGGCGCCGCCGATGGGCAGGCGGGACGTCAGGCGAGGGCGAGGAAGAGCTTTTCGAGTTCGGCCTCGCTCATCGGCGGCGCGTCGCCGTCGGCAGTGGCCATGCACTGGCGCATGCCACTGGCCACGATCTTGAACCCGGCCCGGTCGAGGGCGCGGGAGACGGCGGCGAGCTGGGTCACGATGTCCTTGCACTCGCGCCCGGCCTCGATCATCGCAATGACGCCGGCAAGCTGGCCCTGCGCGCGGCGAAGGCGGTTGAGGACCGCGCCGACCGCGTCGTCGTCGACCTGCATGTGCGTACCTCCAGAGTGTCGTTCTTCCGCCAGTTTACCCCGTGGGGTATATATCGGGCGTTGCCTTGGGGATGAAGGGCCCCGGCCCGCCGGGCCGGTCGGCTCTGGCCCGCGGCTCGGCACCGATCTCTACTGGACCCGGACACGACCGTCACCAGCCGCTTCGAGGCTCGTCCGACAGGAGCAGACCATGACCTCGCCGATGCAGGGCACCCCACCCGTTGACGCCGCCGCAGCCCTCCCCGCGGGCCGGATCAGGATCGAGCACCTGAGCCAGGACCGCTACGAGATCGCGGCTCGCGGCCACCGGCTCGTGGTGGACCAGCCGGTCGAGGCCGGCGGCCAGGACACCGGCCCCACCCCGACCGAACTGTTCGCCGCGTCGCTCGCCTCGTGCGTGGCGTTCTAAGCCGGCTGCTACCTGACCCGGCACGGCGTCGATCCGAAAGGGCTGCGGGTGGACGCTGGCTTCACGATGGCCTCCGACCGCCCCGCCCGGGTCGCCGAGGTGACCCTCACCGTGAAGGCGCCGGAGGGCCTGGACCCCGCACGGTACGACGCGCTGCTCGCCGTCGCCTCGCGCTGCACCGTCCACAACACGCTTCATCAGCCCCCCGCCGTCCGGATCGAGGTTGCCCGGGACGGCGGGGTGGAATAGCCGGCCGCGCTGCACTGTTGGAATACCCGTGGGGGTATTTACGAGAGGAGATTAGCCATGGCCACGGTCGAGCTGACCGAGAAGAACTTCGACGAGACAGCCGGCGGCGAGGGCATCGTGCTGGTGGACTTCTGGGCCGCGTGGTGCGGTCCGTGCCGGATGTTCGCGCCCGTCTTCGAGCGTGTCTCGCAGAAGCACCCGGACATCGTGTTCGGCAAGGTCGACACCCAGGCGCAGCAGCAGCTCGCCGCCGCCTTCCAGATCTCCTCGATCCCGACCCTGATGGCGGTGCGCGACGGCGTCGTCCTCTACGCCCAGCCGGGTGCGCTGCCGGAGGCCGCGCTGGAGGACCTGATCCGCCAGGTCCGTGCCGTCGACATGGACGACGTCCGTCAGCGGATCGTGGCATCCGCCGTGTAGTCGACGAGCCCGCCGAGCGGACCCAGACCGCCGAGCCGGGGAGCCGCGAGGTCGGCTTCACCTCGCCGCACGAATGCCTGTGCACCACCACGGCTGGCGGCCGGCCCAGCCTCCATGTCTTCGCCGTCCTAGTGTCCTGCACCTGAAATATCAGCTCTAAGTCTGTAGGCTGTTTTCATGTCGTCTCGGGGTCCTCGTGCTGTCGAAGTCGTGCTGTCCGCCGCGGAGCGTGCGGAGTTGTCGCGCTGGGCGGCCGGCTCGCTATCGGCCCGTGTGGCGGAGCGGGGCCCGGATCATCCTGGCCTGTGCGGACGGGGCGTCAAACACCGCTGTGTCGGCGGGCTTCGGGGTCAGTACGGAGACGGTGCGCAAGTGGCGCTCCCGGTTCGTAGCCCGGCGGCTGGCGGGGCTGGCGGATGAGCCGCGGCCTGGCCGGCGCAAGCCGGAGCTGGTGCTGTCCGAGGCCGAGCGGGCGGAGTTGACGCGCTGGGCAAGGCGGGCGAAGACCGCGCAGTTCCTGGCGCTGCGGGCGAGGATCGTGCTGCGGTGCGCGGAAGGCGGGACGAACAAGGAGATCGCCGCCGAACTCGGTGTCTCGCACGGAACGGTGAACCGTTGGCGGTCGAGGTTCATCCGCTTGCGGCTGGACGGGCTGAGTGATGAGCCGCGTCCCGGCAGGCCGCCCTCGATCCTCCTGGACCAGTAGGCCTGTACCACAACCCACCCGAGAAAGCGGTGGTGCTGTGCGTGGACGAGAAAAGCCAGATCCAGGCGCTGGACCGGTCCCAGTCGGTGCTGCCGATGATGCCGGGCATGCCCGAACGCCGCACCCACGACTACTACCGGCATGGCATCACCAGCCTGTTCGCCGCCTTCAACATCGCCGACGGCACTGTCATATCGGCACTGCACCGCCGCCACCGGGCCATCGAGTTCAAGAAGTTCCTGGTCACGATCGACAAGGCTGTGCCCGCCGGCCTCGATGTCCACCTGGTCTGTGACAATTACGCCACCCACAACACTGCCGAGATCAGGACGTGGCTAGGAAAACACCCGCGCTTCCACGTCCACTTCACCCCCACCGGCTCCTCCTGGATGAACCAGGTCGAGCGATGGTTCGGCATACTGACGGACAAGCTCATTCGCCGCGGGGTGCACACCTCCGTGAAGGCCCTGGAGCAAGACATTAGGGCCTGGATCGACGGATGGAACGAGAACCCCAGGCCCTTCACCTGGACCAAGACCGCCGACGAGATCCTCAACTCCCTCGCCGACTACCTCACCAAAATCAACCCGCCGACCACTGAAACCTGAAGCAGACTTAGAGCTGATATTTCAGGTGCAGGACACTAGTGAGCTGGTTCGGAGATTCCCGGGGACCCGCGCGGTTCCCACTACGGGTGCCCTGCGCTCGGTGGCGCTGGGTCACTGAGTAGCCGATAGCGCCGACCGCCAAGCCTTCTTGTCCGCCCATTCGGACGCCACGTGGTGCGGGGCGTGGCTGCACCCGGTGGCGAAGTAGACGAAGAACGGCCGACGGGCGTTCTGCGCCCGGACCCCGTGAAGCCGCCCGATGGTCTGTCGGCCAGGTCGTCCGGCAGGTAGTACGGGTTCTCCTTGTCGTAGAAGCGCTCCGGAGTGCCGATGATCTACTGGTTCTCCGCGAGGCACGGATCCCATTGGGTCGGTAAGCCCCGGTGTGGCTCCCCTCCATGCTGCGGCGCGAGTCAGGGGCGGGCCGAGAAGCAGGTGGCCCCGTGGGCCTGTCGGCCCTCGCGGCCGATCGCTGCGGGACTTACGGTGCCGGTATGGGCACGGCGGCCGGCCCCGGCTCGCCGACCCCGCATACGGGTGGAGGAGAGCCATGACGTCCGTCAGCGAACGCCGTCCGATCGTGTTCGGCGTAGACGCCCTCGAACCCGAGCCCATGGCCGTGGCCTGGGCCGCCGACGAGGCCGACCGGCGCGGCCTGCCCCTACGACTGCTGCACGCCGTACCGCCGGTCATTCACGACCTGCGCGGCTTCGAGGAGGACCGCTACCACAAGGCACTGCGCGAGCGCGGCGACGCGGCACTCGACCGGGCCACCGGCCTCGCCCGCACGCGCCACCCGGGGCTGGCGCTCGCCACCGCCGTCGCGGACGGCATCCCGGCGCAGGTGCTCTGCCGGGAGTCCGCTCATGCCGAGCTCGTCGTCCTCGGCTCACGCCGGATGAACCGGCTCGAGGAGCTGTTCAGCGCCTTCTCGGTGACCGTCCCGGTGAGCGCCCAGGCGCACTGCCCAGTGGTCGTGGTGCGCGAACCCGAGCACATCACCCAGGACCCGCCCTACGTGGTGGTCGGGATCGACGGCAGTGAATCGTCCGCTGCCGCCGTCGATGTCGCCTTCGACCTCGCGGCCCGGCGCGGAGCCGCGCTGCGCGCCGTGTGGGTGTGGCAGTCCCAGCTGATCGCCCACTTCGACGAGACGGCGGCCGTCCAGACGCTGCGGCGGCTGCTCGCCGAGACCACAGCCGGGCGGGCCATGGCCTTTCCCGACCTGAAGCTCACCCACGAGGTGATCCGCGGCCACCCGGTCGAGGAGCTGGCCAAGGCGTCAAAACACGCCCTCGCCGTCGTGGTGGGGCGACGCGGCCGAGGCGGGTTCACCGGAATGCGGCTCGGCTCCGTCCCACACGGCCTGCTGCATCGCGCCCACTGCCCGGTCGTCACGGTCCCCCACCTCCCGGCCTGACCATGCCCACCGAGCCCTCGAACACCCAGGGCCAGGCCCGGGAGGCCGAGGAGACCGGCAGCACGGACCCACGCGAGCCGCTCGCCCTGCTCTTCCGTGATCTGCGGAGCTCCCCGCAGGGCCTCACGGAGCGTGAGGCCGCGCGCCGTCTGACGGTCTACGGACCCAACGCCCTCGTGCGGCGCGGCGGACGGCGCTGGCCCCGGGAGCTGGCTCAGCAGTTCACCCACCCCTTGGCGCTGCTGCTGGCGTTCGCCGCGCTGCTGGCGGCCGTCACCGGCGCCCTCGCCCTGGCGGTGGCGATCCTTGCGGTGATCCTGCTCAATGCGCTGCTCGCCTTCGTTCAGGAGCGGCAGGCCGAGCAGGCCGTGGAGGCCCTCGCCGACTTCCTGCCCGAACAGGCGACCGTGGTGCGCGCCGGAGCACGCCGCCAAGTGGCCGCGACCACGCTGGTCCCCGGGGACGTCCTGGTGATCGAGGAGGGCGACCAGGTCTCCGCCGACGCCCGCCTGATGTCGGGCGGTGTGGAGGTCGACCTGTCCGCGCTGACCGGCGAGTCCGTCCCGGCGTTCCGCTCCGCCGAGTTCGCGGATGTCACCGGGCCCGTCCTGGGCGCGCGTGACCTGCTCTTCTCGGGCACCGCGTGCACGGGTGGACAGGCCCTGGCCATGGTCATCGCCACCGGCATGCACACCGAGCTGGGACGCATCGCCGCCCTGACCCAGCGCACCCACCGGGAGGAGAGCCCGCTGGAGCACCAGGTCAAGCGGGTCGCCCGGCTGATCGCGGTGATCGCCGTCGGCGTGGGGCTGGCGTTCCTGCCGATGGGCCTCGCCGCCGGGCTGTCACTCGCGGCGGCCGTGTCCTTCGCAATCGGTCTGCTGGTCGCCAACGTGCCCGAGGGCCTGCTGCCGACCATCACCCTCGCCCTCGCCGCCGGGGTACGTGACCTGGCCCGCCGCGGTGCCGTGGTCAAGCGGCTCTCCGCCGTGGAGACGCTGGGCTCGACCACGGTCATCTGCACCGACAAGACCGGGACCCTGACCGAGAACCGCATGCGTGTCACGGCCGTCTGGACGCCCGGCGGTGAGCTCGCCCTCAACGACACCTCGCCCGTACCCGCCGGACTCCTCCTGCTCGCGGATGCGGCCGCCACCTGCACCACCGCCGACTCGGCGGCCGGCCACGGCGACCCGACCGAACTCGCCCTGCTGGAGCTGGCCGCCCGGGTGGGCACGCCCTGCCCGCCGGAGCGCCGTGACCGCGGACGCCGGGCGCTGTTCCGCTTCGACCCGCACGTCAAACTGATGACCACCGCCGACGAGCGTGACGGCACCGTCGTCCTGCACAGCAAAGGCGCCCCCGAGGAGGTCCTCACCCACGCCGTCGACCTGCTCGACCACGGCACCGAGCGCGCGCTCACCCCCGCCGACCGCACCGAGGTCGCGCACGCCGTCGCCCGACTGGCCGAGCGCGGGCTGCGGGTCCTCGCCGTGGCGCGGCGGCCGCTCGCTCCTGGGCAGCAGCCCCCTGCCGACCGCGAGGAGGCCGAGCAGCGGCTGTGCCTGATCGGCCTGGTCGCCATGGCCGACCCGCCCCGGCCGGAGGTCTCCCGCGCCATCGAACAGGCCCACCGGGCCGGGATCACCGTGCACGTGGTCACCGGCGACAACGGTCTGACGGCGGCCGCCGTCGCCGCGCAGGTCGGCATCGGCCACCGCGGCATGCGCATCGTCACCGGCACGGAACTGGACGCGATGGACGACGACCCGCTGGACGCCCTGCTCGGCCTCGGCGAGGAGGTGATCTTCGCGCGAAGCTCGCCGGAGGCCAAGCTCCGGATCGCCGACGCCCTGCGCGCCGAGGGCCACACCGTTGCAATGACCGGGGACGGCGTCAACGACGCCCCCGCGCTGCGGCGCGCCGACATCGGAGTGGCGATGGGCCGATCCGGCACCGACGTCGCCCGCGAAGCCGCGACGATGGTGCTGACCGACGACAACTTCGCCACCATCGTGGCGGCGGTGGAGGCGGGTCGGCGGACCTACGACAACATCCGCAAGTTCATCGTCTACATCTTCAGCCACGCGGTCCCCGAGGTCGTCCCGTTCCTGGTCTTCGCACTCGCGGGCGGCGCGATTCCCCTGCCGCTGACGGTGATGCAGATCCTCGCCATCGACCTCGGCACCGACACCCTGCCGGCCCTCGCCCTCGGCCGGGAGAAGGCCGAACCCGGACTGATGGACCGTCCGCCCCGCCCTCGCGACGAGCGGGTCATCCAAGGAAGCATGCTCGCCCGCGCCTGGGGGTTCCTCGGACTGATCTCCGCCGTCCTGATCATGGGCGGCTACTTCCTCACCCTCACCTCGGGCGGCTGGCGCCCCGGCGACCCGACCGGCGCGGGCACCGCAATGCACCTGACGTACCAACAGGCCACCACGGTCGCCTGGCTCGGCATCGTCACCTGCCAGATCGGCACCGCCTTCGCGGCCCGCACCGAACGGGCCTCCCTTCGGTCGATCGGTGTCCTCAGCAACCCGCAGCTGCTCGTCGGCATCGCCTTCTCACTGGCCGTCGCCGCCGCGATCGTCTATGTCCCCGCCCTGCACCGGCTGTTCGGCACAGCGGCACTCACCCCGGCGCAGCTCGCGATCGTGGCACCGTTCCCCTTCGTGGTCTGGGGCGCGGACGAGCTGCGCCGAGCCCTGGTCCGCCGCCGTGCGGCTGCCGTTCCGGTGCTGCCTGCGCCCGCCCGGCCCCCAGCGCCCGCAATGCCGCTCCTCGTTACCGGAGAACCGGGCCACCACCGGCTGGCCGTGCTGCTCGCCCGCCACGGCTGGCCTGCCCACCGCCTCGTCCACGCGCTCGGCATCAGCGAGCACACGGCCACCGAGATCGTCACCCACGCCCGTCGGGTCGCCGCCGAGCACGGGTACCGGACGCCCTGAGTCGGCGACTCCGGGCAGGGCCTGCACCCGAGGGCAACCACCGGATTGTCCGGCCCGTCACGGCCCTGCATCACCAGCACGGCCCTTCATCGGTGGTGCCGGAAACGGCCTCGCCACTGCGCTCCTCGCGGCCTCTCGGCATCGCGGCCGACCCGGCCCTCCCGGCCCTCCCGGCCCGGTCGGCCGGCGACTCGAGCCGCGGCGAAGGCGACCGACGCGGCGGCCGTCACCACGATGCCGTCCGCCCAGGACACCGGCTCGGTCTCCAAGACGTCCTGGAGGAACGGCACATAGAGCGCCGCGACGCCAAGCCCCGCCGAAGCCAGGACAGCCAGCGGGAGGAATGGATTCGCCCTGGTGAACAGCCGCTCCCGCAGGCCGAGCACCACGCCGAGCTGCGCCGCGAGCAGGGCGAGGAAGAGCACGCTCTGCCAGGCGTGTCCGGCCCGTTCGGCCCACAGACCCGCACCCAGCGCGACCAGTGTGACCACGACGCCCAGGCGCAGAACGCGCTGCCACAGGCCGGCCCCCAGCACATGCTCGTTCGGCGGCCGGGGCGGGCGCCGCATCGCGCGGCCGGAGACAGGCTCGGCACCGACCGCTACGCCGGTCAGCCCGTGGGTGAGGAGGTTGATCCAGAGGATCTGGCCCGCGCGCAGCGGCAGCGCGAGGCCCATGAACGGGCCCAGCAGCATGACCAGGATCTCCGCCGCGCCACCGGACATTGCGTAGACCAGGAAGCGGCGGATGTTGTCGTAGACCCGGCGGCCCTCCTCCACCGCCGCCACCACGGTGGCGAGTTCGTCATCCGCCAGGACCAGGTCGGCGGCCTGCCTGGCCACCTCGGTACCGCGCCGGCCCATCGCCACCCCGATGTCCGCCCGCTGCAGCGCCGGGCCGTCGTTGACCCCGTCGCCGGTCATCGCGGTGACCGCGCCGCCCGCGCGCCAGGCCTCGACGAGGTCGAGCTTTTGCTGCGGATCGGTGCGTGCGAAGACCCGCACCCGCGACAGGTCCGGCACGGCCCCTGCAGCGAGCTCCCGGCCGGTGACCACCTCGGCCGCCGTCTCGCCATCCTCCAGCAGGCCGATCCGGTCGGCGATCGCGCGGGCGGTGGCGGGGTGGTCCCCGGTGATCAGCACCGGGGTGATGCCGGCCCTGCGGCAGGCCGCGATGGTCGCGGCGGCCGCCGGCTTGGGTGGGTCGCTCAGCGCGGCCAGTCCGAGCAGGCGCAGCTTGGACTCGACCTGACCATCGGCGGCCTCCCGAAGCCCCGACGCGACAGCCAGCACCCGGTAGCCCTCGGCGGCGAGCCTGGCGGCCGCCTGCCGGGCCTGGTCCAGCTCGTCAGAGGCGGCGTCGAGCACGGCCGGGTCGAGGACGGCTTCGGGAGCGCCCTTGAGGCAGATCTCCCGTTGTCCGGAGGGGGTGCGGTGCACGGTTGCCATGCGCTTGCGAACGCTGTCGAAGGGCAGCTCGTCGACCCGGGGACACTCCTCGGCCAAGGTGTCGATGTCGCATCCGGCCTTCGCTGCGGCCACCAGCAGCGCTGCCTCGGTCGGGTCACCGAGGACGGTCCACTGGCCGTCGTCCGCCTCGGGCGGCCGCAGCGTGGCGTCGTTGCACAGCGCGGTCACCCGCAGCAGGGCCCGGGCTGCGGCTTTCGCTTCGGCGCCCTCCACCTGGATCTCCCCGACCGGCTGGTAGCCCGAGCCGGTGATCGTCGCCTGCCATCCGGGTGCCCACAGCCGCTCGACCACCATGCGGCCCTCGGTGAGCGTGCCGGTCTTGTCGGTCGCGAGCACGGTGACCGAGCCGAGCGTCTCGACGGCCGGGAGTCTGCGGACGACGGCATGCCTCAGGGCCATCCGGCGGGCGCCGAGCGCCAGCGCGAGTGTCACCACGGCGGGCAGCGACTCGGGGACGGCTGCCACGGCGAGGCTGATCGCGGTGACCGCCATCGCCTCGGGCGCTTGGCCGCGCACCAGCCCCAGCGCGAACACCACCAGGCACAGGCCGACCGTGACCATCGCCAGCACCCGGCCGAGCCCGGCCAGTCGGCGCTGCAACGGCGTGGGCTGGGGTCGTGGACGGAGCGAGGTCGCGATCCGGCCCAGCGCGCTGTCCGCGCCGGTGGCCGTGACGGTGGCGACCCCCCGACCGCGCAGTACCGTCGTACCGGCGCTGAGGCCGACGGCACCCGTCACGTCCTTCTCTACGGGAACGGACTCGCCCGTCAGCATCGACTCGTCCACCAACAGCGCCGAAGCCTCGACCAGCTCGGCGTCGGCGGGGATGATGTCCCCCTCGGCGAGCAGCACGACGTCACCGGGCACCACTGCGGCGGCCGCCACCTCGCGCTCCTCATCGTCGCGCAGCACCCGCGCCACGGGAGCGGAGAGCGCGGACAGCGCGGCCACCGCGTTGGCCGCACGGATCTCCTGGGTGACCCCCACGGTGGTGTTCACCAGGATGACCAGCCCGATCACGATCGCATCGGGGTGGTCGCCGGTCGCCACGGTCAGCGCGACCGCGGCAAGCAGCACCAGGATCAGCGGATCGCGCAGCTGGGCAGCGACGCGGGACCACAGCGGCGGGCTCGGTGGTGCGCCGACCTCGTTCGGCCCGTGAAGCGCGAGCAGCCGTTCCGCCTGCTCCTCGGCGAGCCCCGCACGGCGGATGCCGGTCGGCGTCACCGCTCGGCCTGCTCCCCCGGAAGGACGCTGTCGGCCGGATCGAGGCCGCCCTGGTCGAGCCGGAACGGCGGGTAGGTGTCGGTCATCAGGGCCGCGTACGCGGCGACCCGGAACACCCACCGGTTCATGCCGACCAACAGGTCGAAGATGCCGGTCGGGTACTTGTCCGTGACAGCGAGCGCCACTCCCACGTACAACGCGAGCAGGCCGATGAGCCCGCCGCCCCACATCTCACGGAAGCCGCCCAGGAAGAACCCGACCACGAGGTAGTGCGGCAGCGCCAGCAGCCACCACTTCACCAGCACCAGTCCCCGCGAGAGTTCACCGGGGTAGGCGATGTCCAGCCACGCGGGGTAGTCGGGCTCCGCACCGAGGCTGAACGGCGGGTACCGGTCGGTGCCCAGACCTCCGTACGCGTAGTACGACACCCGCCAGGACCAGCGCAGCACGCCCACGTTGAAGTCGAAGATGCCGCGCGGGTAGCGGCCGGTGAACAGGATCGCGAAGAACGCGACCACGGTCAGCAGGACGAAAGCCACCCACAGAAAGCACAGGACGATCCAGTGCGGGATGACCAGGACCCACTTCACCAGCCAGAGCCAGCGCGAGAGCGGCTGATCGAGCCGGGCTTCCACCCGGACCGGCGGCGGGGCGGGAGCGGCCATGGCGATCAACCTCCTGGGCGACACGACAGGGAGGGGTGCGGCCGACCTCGGGCCGTGCCGTGGACATCTCCCGGCGGGCGGGTTCTCGCGCATCTCCCATGCTCGCCCGGATACGGGACACTCGCGAGGGCCGGACTGTCCCCGAGGTGGGGCCGGGCGGCCCTTTGGGTTGCGGCACGCGGCAGTGCACGGTCGGATCAGGGGCGACCGCATTGCTCCCGAGCCGAGGACGGGCACGAGATGGACACCGCAGTCCCTCACGAGCGACGGATCGTCGTCGGCGTCGACGGCTCGTCCCCGTCCAAGCGCGCACTGCGATGGGCCGTCGGACAGGCCGCCGCGACCGGCGCCGCGATCGAAGCGGTGATCTGTTGGCGCTTCCCGACGGTCCACGGCTGGGCACCGGCATCGGTCGACCGCGAACTCGGAGCGGTCGCCAGCAGGATTCTGGCGCAGGCCGTCGCCGAGGTCACCACGGACGACGACCCGGTCGAGATCCGCGAGATCGTCGAGTCCGGACACGCCGCAGAGATCCTTCTCGAACGGGCGCGCGGTGCCGAGCTCCTGGTCGTCGGCAACCGGGGGCTCGGCGGCTTCGCCGGCACACTGCTGGGCTCAGTGGGCCAGCACTGCGTCCAGCACGCCCCGTGCCCGGTCGTCGTTGTCCGCGGCGACCAGGCCTAGAAGGCTCGTGAAGATCTTGGGTTCTGGCCCCGCCGCGTGAGCGGCGGGGCCAGACTGCTTCTTGTGGCAATGGGGGAATGGGCCGGGGAG
>NZ_JBIURH010000044.1:0-62573 GCF_044740765.1 Kitasatospora sp. NPDC088346 | reverse complement strand
ATCGGCCGCACCCACGACGAAATCGCCCAGGCCCGCGACGCCTGGACGACCGGCCACCGCTTCGGCGACGTCCACGGCTACGACGGCCACCGACTCCCCGCCCCCACCCTGCCCCAACTGCCCCTCAAACCAAGGGGCAGGACACGCTGACCCACACCATCCACGAGCGGGGAGCCGACGGCCGGCTCGGTCGGCGAGGGACGAGATGCTTTCGGACTGGCGCTGGCGGGTGTCCGCGCCCGAGGAAAGGTGCGTATACCTCCCGAGCTCCTTGTGGCATCCCGCCGAAACCTGACAGGATGTCAGATATTGGCCTCCCTCGGGTGACGCGCATGGGGCACCTCCGGGGCGGTGTGGAGAAAGGGGCAGGATGGCACGGGTGAACCTGCGGGCCGCGTTCATGAGCGGGCTGTCGTCCACCGTCACGGCACAACAGGTCTTCACCAACCGGGTCGACGAGGTAGCGGCCTTCAACCGGTCGGTGGACGGCCTGCGCCGGACGTTGGACGAGGCCGAGGTCTCGCCGGTCGTCGACCGGGCGCAGGGTCGCCGCAACGTTCTGACGCTCTACGGGGTCGGCGGCATAGGCAAGACCACGCTCTCCCACGAGCTGGAGCGCCGGCTGCTCGCCGATGCCGCCGACGAGGACCGCGACGACGCCGTGACCGTGCGGGTCGACCTCTCCGAGGACGGCGCCTGCGACATCGAGAGCCTGCTGCTGCGCCTGCGGGCCGGGCTGGGACAGTTGGGAAGCCGTTGGCCCGCCTTCGACCTGGCCCTCGCCTCGTACTGGGCCCGCGCGCATCCCGGGGAAGCCCTCCAGGACTTCCTCGACGCCTCACCGGCCCTGCGTCGCGCCTCCCGCAGTGTCCGTCTCGGCGATCAGATCGCCGAGACCGTACGGGACGTCGACCCAGGGGGGCTCGGCGGTTTGACCGGGCTGGCGCACCGCGCGGCCCTGGCCACCTACCGCGCGGTCCGGGACCGGGTACGTGAGGGGCGGCTGCTGGCGGACTGCGAGCTGTTCGCCGAACTGATCGAGGCCGACGCCGACTACGAGACACTCTCCTACTTTCCATACCTACTCGCCTGGGATCTGGAGCGTCAGCCTCGCCGCGGCCGGACAGCCCGGCGACCGACGGTGTGCGTGTTCCTCGACACCTTCGAGGTGGTGAACGGCCATACCGACCGCGCGGTTGAGCGCCTGATCCAGCGGTGCGTCTACCTGATGCCCAACGTGCTGTTCGTGATCACCGGCCGCAACCGCATCGACTGGGCCGACACCGGGGTCGGCGGGGAGCTGGACTATGCCGGCCCCCAGTACTGGCCCAACCTGCACTTCAGCAACGACAGCCTCGAACCGCGCCAGCACCTGGTCGGCTACCTCTCGGACTCCGACGCGGAGAGCTATCTCAGTGAGGCGCTCGTCCGCGACGACGAGCCCGCCATGCCGGCCGAGGTCCGTCGGCGGATCATCGCCGGGGGCCAGGGACTTCCGCTGTACCTGGACCTGTCGGTGTCGCACTTCGCCGCACTCCTCGCCCGCGGCGGGCAGCCGTCGGCGGCGGACTTCGGCGGCTCGTTCACCGCGGTGGCCACCCGTTCGATCCGCGACCTGCCACGGGAGGAGCGCGACCTCGTCCGTACCGCGGCACTCACCGACCGGGTCGGAGCAGACCTGCTGCGGGCCGGGCAGCCCAACGTTTCGGACGGCAGCGTGGTCAGGTTCCTGCGCCGGCCCTTCCTGACGCATGACGACGCCTACGTGCTGCCGTACGCCCTGCACGCGGCGCTGCGCCACGCCATCGGCGAGGCGGACCGGACACTCCCGGACGGTTGGTCCGACCGCGACCGCAGCGAGGTCGCGGCCCGGCTGCTCGCCTGGCTCGGCGAGCGCCTCGGGCCGTCCGCCGGTCGGGTCACCGTCGCCCAGGCACTCGAATCCGGCCTGAAGCTCTCGGCGGCGCACGGGGTCTTCCAAGACTGGATGGCACGCGCCACGCAGCGCCTCGTCGAAGCCGGACAGTGGACGGAGCTCGGCACCGGGCTCAGTGCCGAACGGGCCGCGGCACCTGAGTACCGGGCCGTCGTCGCCGCCATACGGGGTGTCCAGCTGCGCCGTACCGGCCGTGCGGCAGACGCGGTCGAGTTGCTCGGCACCGCGGGCGAGGGCGTACGGCCGGGCAGCGCGACAGCGCAACTGGTGCAGATCCACCTCGCCCACGCACTGCGCAACCACGGTGACTACACCGAGGCTGCGCAGATCTACCGTGCGCTGGTGGGTGGCGAGTTCGATACGGCGGCCCGGTACTGGCTCTGCGACTTCGACTACCTCAACGGACGGTTCGGAACGGCTCTCGGTTCGCTGCGGGAGCAGCGCAGCCGCGGGCCGGAGGACGAGGGCGAACGGCTCCGGTTGATCGGGCACATCTGGCGGGTGAACGCCCGCTTCGACGAGGCGGCCGCCGTCTACGGGCAGGCGATCGACCTGGCCCGCCGCGAGGGCCTGGCAGCCGCGGAGGCGAAGGCGCTAACCAACCTGGCGCAGACCGCGTGCTGGTCCGGCGACACCGCGGTGGTCGCGGACGCGGCCGCCCGGGCGCGTGACCTGCTCGACCTGGTGCCGAACCCCGTCGAGCTGGTCAAGATCCGTTCCGCCGAGGCGGTCGCGCTCGGGGTGGCGGGCGAGGCAGGGGCGGCCGGTGAGGCGGTCCGGGGTACCCGGGAGTTGGCGGACGGCATCGGCTACCGCGGCGGCCACAACCTGGCCGACGTGGCCCAGATCCTGCTCGGCGTGCTCGGTGGTGACCACGACGGCGCCCGCCGCACGCGGGCCGAACTCGACGCGCGTACGCGCAGGTCGGGCGGGAACACCTACTGGGTGCCGATCGTCACCAGCTGGATCGACGGCGTGCCCGAGGCGACGGAGCACGACCTGCGGGTCGATTGGGTGGACGGTCCGGCCGTGTCGTTGGGGCGGTGGGCTGAGGTGTCCACGCGACGATGAGGACCCGGAGCCCCGGGCCGCGAGGGCGAACCGGACGAGGGGAAGAGCGCGCATGACCAACCCGGTACGAGTCGGCCTGGTCGGGCTCGGAGTCATCGCCGAGACCCACCTCGCCGTCCTCGCCGAACGTCCTGACGTACGGCTGGAGTTCACCGTCGACCCCGGGCGCGTGGCGCCGGTGGAGTTCCGGGGCTCGACCCCGGCCCACCACGGCGACCTGGACCGGGCCCTCGACGAGCATCGACCCGACTTGGTGGTCCTCGCCACTCCGACGGAGACGCACGCCGAGCTGACGTCCCTGGCCCTGCTCCGCTCCACGGCCCGGCTGTTGGTGGAGAAGCCGCTCGTGCACGATTGCGCCGCCCTCGCCGAGCTGCGCGAACTGGAAGGAAAGGCCGATGTGCGCGGCCGAGTGTTCACCGCTCACCACTTCGCCTTCTCGCCCGAGGTCGACTGGGCGGCGGAACTGCTCGCCTCCCACCCCGACTGGGGGCCGGTCACGGCCGTCACCTCGGCGTTCTACGACCCCTACGTCCTGCGCGGGCCCGAGGCCTTCGCGTCGTACGTGTCCAGCTGGATGGACTCAGGGGTGAACCAGCTCAGCATGCTCACCCGCTTCGTCGACCTCACCGGACTCACCTCCGCACGGGAGACGGACAGTGGCGCGAGTGCGTGGTGCACCGTGGACTTCCGCTCCCGGGGCGAGGTGGGCACGGCCCGGCTGCGCAGCAGCTGGCTGACCGGTTCCAGCAGCAAGGAGAGCAGCCTGGTGTTCGGCCGTTCGGGAGTGGAGGTCTGGATCGACCACACCGCTATGACCGGATTCGCGGCCCGAGGCGACGACCTGCTGGCGACCTTCGGCACCGACGGCCGGACTCCCCGGAAGGTGGCCCACTACAGCCCGCTCTACGACAGCCTGCTCTCCGGCCGGCCGGACCCGGTGCTCGGGTTCGACACGGCGGCGACGATCACGAGCATCCACGGAGCGGTGCCAAAAGCGCGGTAGCTCCCGGTCACGGTCGGTCGCGGCCTCCGTTGGACGGGCGTGCGCCCGGGGCCGGTCGCCCGTCGAGCAGTTCGTCCCGCCATGGCAGCGCCAGGACCCCCGTGGCCCGCTTGCACGGCTCCACGTCTCCGGCCGGCAGCTCGATCACCGGTGCCAGTTCCAGGCGCCGGAGCAGCCGGGCGAGGTCGTGGTGGCGGGCGTCGGTGCTGTCGCATCGGCGTGCTTCGCCGCCACGTGATGTCGCACCGGGCCCGTCGGGGCCGGCGTGCCCGTGGTCGGGGGTGCGGGGGGCTCGAATCCGCCGCCGGTGTGCCGGTGCGGGCGGGTCAGTCCTGCGTGTCGTGGCCCTCGTCGTCGCCGCGGCGGCGGAGCACTCGTCCGGCGATCCCGCCGGAGATCCTGCCCGTCACCGATCTGGCCCGGTCGAGGGTTTCGCTGCCGAGGCGCCGGGCGGCGTCGACGCCCTCCGCTCCGGTTTCGAGCACCTTGTCCCTGGCCTCCGCGGCCGCGTCCACCCATCGTCGGGCGTCCGACGACCGTCGGGCGTGCTCGATGCCGAGCCGCTCGTGGAAGTCGACGACGGCGATCGCGACCTGGTTGCTCGACTGCACCACGGCCGGTGAGGCGGCCGGGTGCAGCAGCACCTTGGTGTTGGCCGTGCCGACGGCCGCGTCCATGCGGGCCATCAGCCGTTCGGTGCTCCGTGCGACGAGTTCCATCCGGTTGCGTCGGGCGGCCCGCAGTCCGAGGCGATGCCGGTCCAGCTCGTCGGGGGCCGCGTCGAGCACGCGGTCGAGTTCGAGGACGGCGACGGCGTCGTGCAGTTGGAGGCAGCGGGCCAGGACGGCGAGCCACTCCCGCACGGTGGTCTCCGCGTCCTTGAACACCTTCGCGAGATCACCGACCTTGGTCCTGCCCTCCATCTTCTCCGCGAGCGCGTCGAGTCGGCGAAGGGCGTAGACCTGGGTCCGCACGACCGTCATCGACAGGGCCTGCACCTTCGACCAGGTGATCTCGGAGACCCGACCCACCTGCTCCCGGACGGCCATGGCCTCCTCGATGACGACGCCCGCGCCGATCATGTCGGCCAGTACCGCGTCCGTCTGGGCGCGCAGCACGTCGTCGACCTTCTCGTCGATCGCGGCGAGGTAGTCGGTGATCTCGTCCATGGTCTGCTGCATCGCGAGCTGCGCCATGAGCCCGGCGGCACCGGCCAGATGGGCCGGGTTGCTGAGGAACGATCCGGGTGACCTCGCCAGTTCGAGGAGTCCCTTGATCCTGCCGTTCTCCGTCAGCACGGCGCGGCTGACGCCCTCGCTCGAACCCTTCATCAGCCCGTACTTCTTGAGGGCCTGCGCCGACTCCCCGGTCAGCTTCACCCAGCGACCCGAGTCGGCCGCGATTGCGGAGGCCGCCTGCGCGGCTCCGGACACGGCACCGAGGGCGGACCCGAGCCGGGGCAGCCCGAGGTCCTTCGACGGCAGTCCTTCGGAGACGAGGAAGCGGTCGACGGCCGTCGGGCTCCCGATGACCGCCAGGCCGTCGCCGTCGCTGACCAGGTGGAGGTCGTCATCCATACGTCGGCTCCTGAGGTGGCGCTTCGCAGTTGAGGGCGTGATCGGTGTGCGCGGCGGTGGCCGGGAAGCGGGGCCGGGTCCTCGGGCGACAGAGGTTCTCCGGCCGCCCGTCCGGCGACCTCGACGGTCCGACGCTACCCCGGCCCGCGCCGCCCCGAGTGCGTTCTGTCGCCTTTGGTGCGCACGGGAGTTCAGCGGGTGCGGGGCCGGGCGGCGAGCAGGGCGGTGTCGTCGTCGGCGGGCTGGTCGGCGAGGCGTTCGAGGACGGTGTCGAGGAGGTCCTCCAGACCGCCGGAGGCGGGCAGCGGGAGGCCGGCGAGCCGGGCGAGCGAGACGTCGATGTCCTCGCCGCGGCGTTCGACCAGGCCATCGGTGTAGAGCAGCAGGGTCTGGCCGGGGGTGAGGGGGAGAGCGGCCTGTTCGTAGTCGGCGAGTCCGGTGCCCAGCGGCGGGCCGGTGGGGACGCGGACGAGTTCGGTGGGCCGGCCCGGGGTGATGAGGGCGGGCGGGAGGTGGCCGGCGCTCGCGAGGGTCCAGCGGCCGCGGGCCGGGTCGGCGAGGGCGAGCAGGCAGGTGGCGGGGCGGGCGGACTCGTCCTCGGTGATGACGGTGTCGAGCTGGCGCAGGATGCGGTGCGGTGGCAGGTCCATTCCGGCGGTGTAGCGCAGCATCGAGCGGTAGGTGCTCATGTCGACCGCGGCCTCCACCCCGTGCCCCATGACGTCGCCGATGACCAGCAGGGTGCGGCCGAACGGCAGTCGCACGGTCTCGTACCAGTCGCCGCCGACCACCGAGGTGCTGCCCGACGGCAGGTAGCGGGTGGCGAGTTCCAGGTTGGGGTGCGGCCTGGCCGGCTCGGAGAGCAGGGCGCGTTGCAGGTCGAGGGCGACGTGCTGGGAGCGGGTGTAGTGCTGCGCGTTGTCGAGGGCGAGTGCCGCGTGGCGGGCGAGGTCGCCGACGAGTGCGCGGTCGTCCCCGGTGAAGCGGGCGTGCGGGCCGGGCCGGCGGGCGAGGAGCAGGACACCGATGGTGCGGCCGCGCGCGACCAGCGGGACCACCAACAGGACGCCGGCGCCGGCCGCCCGGAAGCCCTCCGGGCCCGCGGACGCGCCGGCGTCGCCGGACAGGTCGAGGTCGGTGGCCCGGCCGGTGCCGAGGGCCGCGACGACGGCGGAGTCGCGGGCGTACCGGACGCCCCGGCCGGGCTGGGCGAGCGCCGAGAGGTCGCCGTCCCCGTCGGGACGGGCGGCCAGGGCGGCGCGGTGCAGGCGGACCCGGTCGCCGATGTGCGCGGTGTGGTCCGTCGGGAGCAGGTCGACCGCGGCGAGGTCGGCGAGATTCCGGGCGAGGACGAACCGGGCCAGTTCCGAACCCGTCCGGTCGGTGTCGAGGGTGGTTCCGATCTCGTCGGAGGCGGCCTCGATCAGGGCGAGGCGCGCGGCGGCGCCCTCCTCCGGGTCGGTGCCGGTTCCGTCCGCCGGGACGACGACGGCGACCACACCGGCCGTTCCGCCGGGTACGGTGACCCGCCGGCACCGCAGGCGGAGGGCCGCCGCCGCGCCGCCCGGCCGCAGGAGGCCGGTGGTGCCCTCGGCGGACGGGTCGGGGAGCCCCGCCAGGACCTGGGCGAGGACGGGCGCCGCTCCCGCCAGCGCGGTCTCCTCCACCGGGTGGCCCAGCAGGTCGCGGGAGCGCAGCCCGGTGGCCCGCTCGAACGCGGGGTTGGCGTACTGCCAGCGCAGCCGGTGATCGGCGACGGCGACGGCCGCCGGGACGTGGTCCAGGGCGCCGAGCAGCAGTTCCGTGGCGCTGTCGGCCGCTGGGGCCGGGGCCTGCGCCCGGTCGTCGCCCCCGGGTGCCTGGCTGTGCACCGTGCCGCTCTCCCTCGTGACGCTCACCGCCGGCGTCTGTCCATGATCACGCCCCCGCGCCCGGTCCGCATCCCCCGGCCGCATCCGGGCTCACCGTGCTCGTCCGCCCGGCCCGCCCGGCGGGCGTCACCCCCGCCAACTCGGCGATGCCGCGAGGGTCACCAGCTGCTCCTTGGTCAGTACCTCCCGTCCGGGCAGCGGCGGGACGTCCGGCCAGACACCGGGCGCGGTCTGGACGACGCTCACCCGGGTGCCGTCCGGGTGCAGCGCCTCGACGGCCCACGAGAGCACCGGGAGGCTCTCGTCGGAGTCCCCCCGGACCTCACGCGTGACGACCGAGGTCCCGTCGGCGGTGCGGACGAGGGAGCCGGGGTCGACGCCCGACTCGAAGGCCTCACGGGTGATCACGCCGTCGCGCTGGGCGGTGAGGGTGAGCAGGGCCGTACGGCCGGCGCCGGTCAGGGTCAGCTGCGACTGGCCGTTGCCGAACCGGCCCTCGGGGACCGCGGCGGTCACACCCGCAGGCAGCAGGGTCACGGCGGTCCCGGCGATCCGGTCCGCCGGGAGCCCGGAGAAGGCGGTCTTGGGGTACTGCGGGGTGACCAGGGCCTCGAACACCGGCCCCCAGGCGCTGCTGGTGACGACGTCGACCATCTGGGGCACGGTGATCGACACGCCCGTGCCGCCGGCCTCCGGCACCGGACCGCGGACGGTCGCGTCCAGGCGGATCCGGCGTCCGTCCGGTCCGGTGGCGAACGCCGTCCAGGTGCGGCCGGGCTGCTCCTGGCGCTCGGTGGCCTGCTTCACCAGGACGATCGTCCCGTCCGGGCGGACCGTGCGCTCGCACTCACCGGGCTGGTCCCCCGTCACGCATTCGGCGCCCGGGGTGTCCGCGTCGATCGGCAGGGCCATCCGTTCGGTGCTCAGGGTGAGCCGGGTGGGGCCGTGTCCGTCGTCGAACACGAGGGCGACCCCGGGGCCCACCCCCGGCCGCCCCGCCTCTCCCAGACCGGCGGCGTGGACGTCGGACACCGTGCCGGACGGCAGCAGCGCGCGAACGGTCCGCTCCATGAAGGCACGGGACACGCGCTGGTCGGCGGCGGGCGCGGTGCCGCCCCGGGGGAACACGGCGACGGCGGTCAGCGCGAACAGCGCCACCGCCGTGGACGCGGCCGACACGGCGACGCGCCGGCGCCGGCGGATCGCCCGGCCGCGGGCGGCGGCGCCGGCGACGAACGCGGGCAGGTGCGGCTGCGGGGCCAGGTCGGCCGCCCCGCGCAGGGCATCGGTGAGATCGTCCTCGTACGGCATGGCGGGGCCCTCCTCGGGCTGGGATCCGGACGGGTGCGGCGTCACTTCGCGCCCAGTTCTGCGAGTTCGGTACCGAGTACGGCCCGCAGGCGCTCCAGCGCCCGTCCGCTGCGGGTACGGATCGCGCCCGCCCGTACCTTGAGGACCACCGCGGTCTCCTCCACGCTGCGGTCCTCCCAGTACCGCAGCACCAGCACCGCACGGTCCTGGGGCGAGAGCCGGGCGAGCCCGCGCAGCAGCGTCAGCCGCAGCGCCGGGTCGGTGTCGCTGACCGGTGTCTCGGTGAAGGTGTCGGTGACGTGCTCGCCGCTGCTGCGGCGGCGCTTGTGCGTCAGGAAGGTGTTGACCAGCGTGGTCCGCGCGTATCCGGTCGGGTTCGCCAACCGCGAGACGGTCCGCCACTTGGCGAACATCCGCCCCAGCGTCTCCTGGGCCAGGTCCTCGGCCAGATGGGCGTCACCGCCGGTGAGCAGGAACGCCGTCCTCACCAGATGTGGCCCCGCCCCGGCCGCGAACTCCGGGAAGTCCACGGGCCGGTCGGGTGCCGGGTCATGCTCCGTCGTCTGCCTCATGCTCTTCCAACGCGATGGAAGTGCGTCCGTGTCACAGCCCCGGGGGGGCGGGGGTCAGCGGTGGTGCGCCGCGCGGGGCACGGTCCAGCGTTGCGCGTCGGTGCCGTCGCAGGTGCGCAGCCGGGGCCCGGGGTCGCCGTCCGTCCCGTCGGCGGCGTCGAGGCAGCGGCCGGTGGGCTGGTGGAGCAGCGAGCCGTCCGGGTGGGGCCACCACTGCTGGGCGCCGGTGCCGTCGCAGGTGCGCAGCCGGAGGGCGGGGCCGCCGGCCTCCAGACAGCCGCCGAGCGCGCGCAGGGTGCCGTCGGAGGCGGTGGTCCAGCGCTGGGCGGCCGCACCGGGTTCGCACGGTCCGACGCCGACGGGCATCGGGTCGGGGGAATGGTCGGCGGCCGGTGCCGTCGCGCCGAGGCAGCGGCCGCCCGGGGCGCCGATCGGGCCGGTGGCCGGGCGGGCGGGGCCGACGTCGAAGGAGGGCGGCGCGTCCTCGGGTGCGCTGCCCCAGGCGGGGTCGGGCTGCTCGTCGAGGGTGAAGGCGACCGTCCCGCCGCGGCGCAGCAGGTGCTCGCCGAGCCAGGGACGCCGGGTCGGCCGGGAGTCGACCTCCAGCGCCCGGACGTACCGGGCCGTCCCGGAGGCGCCCGGCGCCGAGACGTCGAGCACGGCGCCGTTGCCCCGGCGGACGGTGACGGCGGGGAACAGCGGGCTGGCCAGCACCAGTTCGGCGCGGCCGGGCGCCTGCGGGTACATGCCGAGGGCGGCCCAGACCGCCCACGCGGACATCTGCCCGAGGTCGTCGTTGCCCGGTTCGCCGTCGGGGGCGTCCGCGAACAGCGTGGTCAGCGCCCGCCGGACGACGTCCTGGGAGCGGTACGGGCGGCCCGCGTAGACGTACGCCCACGGGACGTTGGAGGAGGGCTCGTTGCCGAGGTAGGCGTGGGTGGAGTCCGGTCCGGCGTTGAACTCGGTGAAGAACTGGTCCAGCCGGTCGGCGGCGGCCGCGTCGCCGCCCATCGCGTCGAAGAGACCGCGGTGGTTGTACGGGACCATGAAGGCGTACTGCGCGGCGCTGCCCTCCACGAAACCGCTCTGCTGGACGGGCCGGAAGCCGGGCCACGTCCCGTCGTTGCGGCGCGGCTGGAGGTGGCGGCTGCCGGCGTTGAGCAGGTTGCGCCAGTTCGCGGAGCGGTGCATCAGGAGGTCGTGGGTGTCGCGTTCGCCGATCCGGGCGGCCAGTTGGGCGAGGGCGAAGTCGGCGCCGGTGTACTCCAGGGTGGTGGACGCGGAGCCCCACGTCCCGCCACCGTCGGTGGGGACGTAGCCGATCGCGTCGTAGCGCTCGTGCCCGGGGCGTTCGCGGGCGTCCCGGCGGCCGGCCAGGGCGAGGCGGAGCAGCCCGGCGGCGTCGAAGTCGGTCCCGCCGAAGGCGTGGACGGTGGCGGCGATGACCGGCAGCGGGTCGCCGACCATCACCCCGGTGCCGCCGTTGGCCAGCGTCCAGCGGTCGAAGTAGCCGGCGGTGGCGCCCTGGTCGACGATCGACTGGGCGATGTCGGCGGCGCGTGCGGGGTCGAGCAGCGCGATCAGCTGGACCTGCGAGCGGTAGACGTCCCAGCCGGAGTAGTCGGCGTACTGGGCGTGGCCGGGCCGCGTGGTGCGGACCGTTCCGTCGAAGTCGGGGTAGCTGCCGTCGGTGTCGCTGAGCAGGCTCGGGTGCAGCATCGCGTGGTACAGCGCCGTGTAGAACACCCGGCGCTGCGCGGTGGTCCCGCCGGCGACCGCGATCCGGCCGAGCAGGTCGTTCCAGCTGCCGCGGGCCGCCGACCTGACCCGGTCGAAACCCGAACCACGCTGCTCCGCACGGAGGTTGGCGAGGGCGCCGGCGGCACTGGTGAACGAGACGCCGACCCGGGCGGTGACCGTCCGGCCCGCCGTGGTGTCGAAGGAGACCAGCGCCTTCGCGCCGGACTCCGCCCGGTCCGCCGCACCGGCCGAGGGGCTCAGCAGTCGGGTCCCGTCCGGGCGGGCGGGCTGCGGGGCGACGCCCTCGCTCCCGCCGGCGGCACTGCGCCGGCCGGTGTCGACGCCGCCGGCGCGCACGACGCCCGCGCTGCTGAACGGCCGGTCGAACTCGGCGTGGAAGTAGACCCGGTAGTGGTTCCCGGTGCCGCAGAAGCCGCCGCTGTCGGTGTAGCCCGAGATGGTGTCGGTGCCGATGGCCAGCGCCCCGGAGGCCCGGTTGAACGCCCGGCCGGCGTCGACGGTGAGCGAGGCGGTGTGGCCCTCGGGGTAGGTGAAGCGGGCGATGCCGGAGCGAGGGGTCGCGGCCAGCTCCGTCCGCAGCCCGTTGCCGAAGGTGACGGCGTACGAGCCCGGGGCGATCGACTCGTCCTCGTGCCGGAACTCCGCGTGGTCCACCGGGGTGCCGTCCAGCACCGGCAGGAACGGCGTGGTGCCGTAGTCGCCGCAGCCCGCGCCGGAGATGTGGGTGAGGCTGAACCCGGCGATCCGGTGGTCGTCGTACTGGTAGCCGCCGTGCTGGTACGTCACGGTGTCCGGGCTCCACTGCACCATGCCGAACGGCGCGGTGGCACCGGGGAAGGTGTTGCCGGCGCCGCCGCCGTGACCGAAGTCCGGGGCGCCCTGCCGCGTCCCGACGTAGGCGTTGACGTACCCGGCCGGGTCGTGGACGGTGACCCGCGCCGGGGCCGCCGCCGCCCCCGCGGGGGCGGGCAGCAGCCCCGCCAGCACGGCCGCGGCGGCGCCCCCGGCGAGCGCGTACGACATGGACCTGAACCGCTGCACCGCGCCTCCCACGACTGTCGGACCGTCGGCACATCGTGCAGGCCGGACCGGCCCGGACCGGGCGGGCCGGGCGGCGACGGGCGGCGAGTCCCCCCGCCCGGACCAACCGGTCGGGCGGGGGGCGTGCGGACCGGGACCACCCGCGGCGGCCCGGCCGGGTCGGCCGGTCAGCGGGCGGGCGCCGGAGCCGGTGCCGGCGCGTAGCCGGTGGGCCGGGCGGTGAAGGTGCCCCGGCCCTGGGTCCGGCTGCGCAGCCGCGTCGCGTAGCCGAACAGCTCGGCCAGCGGCACGGTCGCGGTGACCACCGCGGAGCCGGCCCGCGCGGTGGAGCCGCTCACCCGGCCGCGACGGGCGGCGAGGTCGCCGAGGACCCCGCCGACGGCGTCCTCGGGCACGGTCGCGGTGACCTCGACCACCGGTTCGAGCAGCTGCATCGCGCCGGCCCGCAGCGCGGCCCGCAGGGCGAGCCGGCCCGCCGTGCGGAAGGCCAGGTCCGAGGAGTCCTTGGCGTGCGTCGCCCCGTCGGTCAGGGTGACCCGGACACCCGTCACCGGGTGGCCGCCGAGCGGGCCCTCGGCGAGCGCGTCCCGGCAGCCGGCCTCGACCGCACGGACGTACTCCTGCGGCACCCGCCCGCCGACCACGGTCGACCGGAACTCGAAGTCCGGCCGGCCGGCCCGGTCGCCGGTGGCGTCCAGCGGTTCCGTGTCCAGCACGACATGGGCGAACTGGCCCGCGCCGCCGTCCTGTTTGACGTGCCGGTAGACCAGACCGGACACCCCGCGGGCGACCGTCTCGCGGTAGGCCACCTGCGGCCGGCCGACGGTGACCTCCAGCCCGAGGGCGCGCCGGATCTTCTCCACCGCGACCTCCAGGTGCAGTTCGCCCATGCCCGACAGGAGCGTCTGACCGGTCTCCCGGTCGGTGCGCACGGTCAGCGACGGGTCCTCCTCGACCAGGCGGGCCAGCGCCGACACCAGCCGTTCGGTGTCGGTGCTCCGCCGGGCCTCGACCGCCACCGAGACCACCGGCTCGGCCGCGGCGGGCGGTTCGAGGACCAGTGGCGCCGAGGGCGCGCACAGGGTCGCCCCGGCCCGGGCGGCCTTCGGCCCGACCACCGCGACGATGTCGCCGGCCACCGCCTGCTCCACCTCCGCGTGCCGGTCGGCCTGCACCCGCAGGATCCGGGCGATCCGCTCGGTGCGCCGTGCACCCGCGTCCATGACGGTGTCTCCCTTGCGCATCGTTCCCGAGTAGAGCCGCAGGTAGCTGAGCCGGCCGGTGGTGGTCGAGCTGACCTTGAACACCAGCGCCGCGAGGGGCGCCGCCGGGTCGGCGGCCCGCTCCTGCACGGCACCGGCACCGGCACCGGTAGCGACGCCGCCGTGGCCACCGCCGGGGCCGACCGGTGTGCCGCGGACCGCCGGGACGTCCGGCGGCGCCGGCAGGTACGCCACGGCGGCGTCCAGCAGCGGCTCGATGCCGCGGTTGCGGTACGCCGAACCGCAGAGCACCACCACCGCCTCACCGGTCAGTGTGAGCTCGCGCAGGGCGGCGGCCAGGGTCGGCGTGGAGAGCTCGGACCGCCGGCAGAACTCCTCCAGGGCGGCCGGGTGGAGCTCGGCCACGGCTTCCTCCAGCAGGCGCCGGCGCCGCCGCGCCTCCTCGCGCAGGTCGTCCGGCACCTCGCCCTCCACGCCGGCCTCGTGCCCGTCGGCCCACACCAGCGACCGCATCCGCAGCAGGTCCACCACACCGGTGAAGCCGTCCTCGGCGCCGATCGGCAGCTGCACCACCAGCGGGACGGTGTGCAGCCGTTCCCGGATGGAGGCGACGGCCGCGTCGAGGTCGGCGCCGGCCCGGTCCAGCTTGTTGACGAAGGCGATCCGCGGGACGCCGTGCCGGTCGGCCTGCCGCCACACCGACTCGCTCTGCGGCTCGACCCCGGCGACGGCGTCGAACACGGCGATCGCGCCGTCGAGCACCCGCAGCGAGCGCTCCACCTCGTCGGAGAAGTCGACATGGCCCGGGGTGTCGATCAGGTTGACCCGGTGACCGGCCCAGTCGCAGCTGACGGCCGCGGCGAAGATGGTGATCCCGCGGTCGCGCTCCTGGGGGTCGAAGTCGGTGACGGTGGTGCCCTCGTGGACCTCACCGCGCCGGTGGGTGCTGCCGGTCAGGTAGAGGATCCGTTCGGTGACGGTGGTCTTGCCGGCGTCGACGTGGGCGAGGATGCCCAGGTTGCGGACGGCGGTGAGAGGACTGGTGGACTGCGGGTGGCGGTCGGTACGCACGGCCGGGGGCCTTTCGGAGTGATCCGGGAAGGGAACGGCGCGATGGTCCGGACGAACGGGCCCGTGGGCGGGCCGTGGTGAGCCCTCCGGCCGGGTGGGTCGCCACCGGCCGGAGGGAGTCAGGACGTCGTCGTCGCGGACGTCCGGTGCGGGCCGCGCAGCCCGCACCGGGCGTCCGAAGACACCAGGATCACCTCGTAGCGCGACGGGGGGACGACGACAGCGGTGCGGTTGCGCACGGCCGTTCTCCCCTCGCTCGTCACGGAGCGCGCCGACCCTGACGGTCGCGGCGCGCGATCGACGACGAGTCTAGGGACGGCGCCCCGTCCGGGGTACCGGTTTTACGGGGCACCCCGGGTGACGGTCGGTCGGGTGTTCGGCGGGTCAGGTCTCCGGCGGTCAGGTCTTCGGCGGGTCAGCCGCAGTGCACGGCCCGGTTGCCGAGGGAGCCGGCGGTGGTGGCCGTGACGCCGTTCCAGGTGATGCTGCCGAACCCGGTGATGCACTTCGCCGCCGCGTTCACCTTCACCGGCCCGGCGAACTTGGCGAAGCTGCCCTCGTCGTTGGCGGTGGTGCCCGCCACCGGCGAACAGCTGTCGGAGGCCGCGGTGTTGGCGCAGCGGCTGATGCTGGCCTTGACCGCGGAGGCCGTGCCGTAGCCGCTGTTGGCGGTCTTGATGGTGGCCGCGCAGTTGTTGCCGGTGGAGCCGTCGAAGTAGAGGTAGTAGTAGCCGAACACGACCCCGGTGCCGGTCCTGACCGGGTAGCTGTCGATCAGCCCGCCGCTGCAGCCGTACGCCGCCGCGCCCGTCGCGGGGGAGGCGGGCGGGTTGGGGGCCGGGGCGCTCGTCGGGCCGCCGGGGGCGGGTGAGGTGGCGCCCGGGGTGGCGCCGGGAGTGGTGCCCGGCGCGGTCCCGGCCTTGCCGGTCGCGGCGGAACCGGGCGCACCGGGCGTACCGGGCGTGCCGGCGGCCGAGGTGGCGGCGGTCGGCGTCCCGGAGGCGGCCGGGTCCGTGGCGGACGCCGTGGCGGAGGCGGCGGCGGAGGCGGCCGCCTGCTCGGAGGCCGCGCCGAACGGGATGGCGCCGGCCTCGTCCGGGCCGATGACCCGGCCGCCGGCGTCCACCCTGCCGGCCGGCCGGCCGCCGTCGGCCCCGGCACCCTGACTGCCGACCGCCCAGACCAGCCCCGAGATCAGGGCCAGGGCGAGCGCGCTGCCGGCGGCGGCCAGGCCGGCCCGGCGGCCCGAGGGCCGGCGCCACCAGGGCTCCGGCTCGAAGTTGCCGAACGGGGTGTCCATGGGCTCGCCCGACGGTGTGCGGGCGGACAGCGGCGCGAGGGGCGCGGCGGTGACTGCCGCGGCGACGGGGGCCGGTGCGGGAACGGCGGACGCCGCCGCGGGGAAGCCGTCCGGGCGCGGCACGGCGGCGGCCGGGGCGGTGGGCCCCGCGGCGATCTGCCGCGCCACCCCGTCCAGCAGGGCCGCGACCTCGGCGGCGCTCTCCGGCCGCTCCTGCGGTGCCTTCGCCAGCAGGTGCAGTACGAGGTCGTCCAGCCCGGCGGGGACGCCCGCCCGGCGCAGGCTCGGTGCGGCCGGCTCCTCCCGCAGGTGCGCGCCGAACTGCACGGTCACCTCGCGGTGCCCGAACGGCGTTGCGCCGGTGAGCAGTTGGTAGAGGATGCAGCCGACCGCGTACAGGTCGCCGCGGTGGTCGGCCTCCTGGTCGCCGCGCACCTGCTCGGGCGACATCCAGGGGACGCGGCCCAGCCCGGTGTCGGCGCCGCCGGTCGGCTCGGACCCGCCGGCGGGCCGGAGGCTGGCGGTACCGAGACCGAGGATCCGCACCGTCCCGTCCTCGGTGAGGACCACATCGGCCGGGGTGAGGTGGTGGTGGACCACGCCGCCCTCGTGCGCCGCCGCCAGACCGGTGCAGATCTGCCGGGCCCAGTCCACGGCCCGGGCGGCTCCCGGCACCCCCTCGGCGGCCAGGACCTCGTCCAGGGTGCGCCCGGCCACCGGCTCCGTCACCACGTACAGCTCGCCGCCGTCGCGGCCGAACCCGTGGACGGCGGCGAGCCGGGGATGGTCCGCCAGCGCGGCCGCGGCACCGGCCTCGGCCTCGAACCGCTCGGCATCCGCAGCGGCGAGCGCGGACTCGGCGACGACCGTGAGCGTCACGGCGCGGTCGGCCCGCCGGTCGTGGGCCGCCCAGGCGGTTCCCGTCCCGCCGGAGCCCAGACGCTCCACCAGCTCGTAGCGTCCGCCGATCAGCTGCCCCGCCATGGAAAGTCCCTCTCCCTCGCCCGTCGGATGACCGGTCAGAACCTATCGGCACCGCCGCGGCGGACGTGAACCGGGGACGGGGGCCCCGGGAACCGTGCCCGTGCGCCCGTCGCCGGCCCGGCGGGGTCCGGCGACGGGCCGTCAGGGCGGTGGTTATGATCGAACGGTCCGTGTACGACTGCTCTGGAGACCAAAGCCCCATGGCTGATCAGCGAGTTGTCATCGTCACCGGCGGCGGGACGGGCATCGGGGCGGCCACCGCCCGGCTGCTGTGCGCCGCAGGGCACCGGGTGGTCGTCTCCGGCCGGCGGCCCGAGCCGCTGCACCGCGTCGCGGCGGAGACCGGCGCCCTGGCCCACCCCTCGGACACCGCGGATCCGGAGGCCGTCCGCGGCCTGGTGGACGCGGCGGTGTCGGCGTACGGACGGCTCGACGGGCTGGTCCTGAACGCCGGCACCGGGCGCAGCGGCGCCGTCGGGGACCTGTCCGTCGAGGACTGGGACGCCGTGATCCGGACCAACCTCACCGGCCCCTTCCTGCTCCAACGGGCGGCGCTGCCGCACCTGTTGGAGACCGGCGGCTCGGTGGTCGCGGTCGCCTCGGTGTCCGCGCTGCGCAACGGCGCCGGCAACGCCGCGTACGCGACCTCCAAGGCCGGCCTGTTGCAGCTCTGCCGCTCCCTGGCGGTCGACTACGGCCACCGTGGGCTGCGGGCCAACGTGGTGTGCCCGGGCTGGGTGCGGACCGAGATGGCCGACCGGCGGATGGCCCGGTTCGCGGACGAGGCAGGGCTGGACGGCAGCGACGCGGCGTACCGGGAGGCGACCCGGCTCGTCCCCGCCGGGCGTGCCGGCGACCCGGAGGAGGTGGCCGAGGTGGTGGGCTGGCTGCTCTCGCCCGCGGCGAGCTTCGTCAACGGGGCGACCCTCACCGTCGACGGCGGGGTGTCGGCGGTCGACCCCGGGACGGCCGCCTTCGACTTCCGGATCGAGCCGCGCGGCGCGGCGCCGGGCCGGTAGGGACACCGGATCCCGCAGGACGGCGGTGGTGGCCGGCAGGTGGGCAGGCCGACGAGCCAGTGCCCGACGAGGGTGATCCGGAATTCGCCCCCGGTGTCGTCGAGGCCGCGCGGAAGGCCGACGCCGTCCGGGGCGAAGCAGGGCCGCAGGACGAGCCGGGGCACCGCCAGGTGCGCCAGGCCGACGGCCACCTGGAAGACGACGTGGACGAGCCGGTTGGCGGCGGTGTGGGCGGCGAGGGCGGCGGCGATCGGGGTGCCCAGGCGGCGCAGTGGTGCGAGCTGCGGGCCGCGGCGGGCGGAGGCGTACAGGGCGAGGAGGGTGGCGGCCCGGCCGGCGAGGAGCATGAGGACTGCGCCGGGGATGGTGGCGACGGGCGGCGCCAGCGCGTCTCGGTGGCCCGTGCCCTGGCTGCCGAGCCCGACGTGCTGCTCTGCGACGAGGTCACCTCAGCCCTCGACGTCGACACCGCCGCCGGCGTCATGGCCCTGCGGGCCGACCGGGGTCCGGTCATCGCGCTGGTCGGCGCGCACGCGGACAGCCTCGTCGAGCTCGCCTGGACGGCCGTCCGGCCCCCGGCCCGGGCCGGGGCCCTGCGCCGGGACGGACGGGGCCGGCCCGGTGCGGGCGGCCAGCGCGCACACCCGGTGCAGCAGGGCGTTCAGCTGGGCCCGTTCACCCCGGGTCAGCGGCGCCAGCAGGCCGTCCTGGACGGCGGCGGCGTCGGCGTGCAGCCGATCCAGCGCCTCCCGCCCGGCGGGGGTGAGGGTCACCACCTCGTGGCGGCCGCCGATCTGGACGTGGAAGGACTCCACCAGGCGCGCGGACAGCAGGTCGTCGACCACCCCGGACGCCTGCGCCGCGTCGGGGCCGAGGGTGGCGGCGAGGTCGGGCCTGGCGTGCGGGCCGTGCTCGGCGAGGGCCGACAGCACCGACAGGTGCGCCCGCGACATCCCGCGCCGGGCGAGCCGTTCGGTGAGCCCGCGTTCGGCGGCCCGGCCGGCCGTCGACAGCAGATGGACCGTCTGCTGAAGGGGACTCGATGATCCCTTCCGGCCGTCGTACATCTGGCTTCCATCCGCTCCTCGGGCCCGCCGGGCGGGCGGCGACCGCCCTCAGCCGTCTACGGCAGTGTAGACGAGGTGGTTCCGGGCCAGGGCGGCTCACCCGGGGCCGTCGCCGTCCCCGCCCCCCTCCGCGTCCCGTCGTCGCCGGACGGCGTAGTACCCGGGTACCACCGGTCGGCGGAGCATCGCGCCCTGAGTACCACGGTCCGTGGCGGTTCGGTGCTTAGCGTTGCTGGTGAGGCGGCCGGATCGGCCGGAGCCCGGGCACGAGGGACGAGGGACGAGTCGATGATCGAGGCGCAGCAGCTGACGAAACGGTACGGGGAGAAGACGGCGGTGGACCGGCTGGACTTCACCGTCCGCCCGGGCTCGGTGACCGGCTTCCTGGGCCCCAACGGTGCCGGGAAGTCCACCACCATGCGGATGATCGTCGGCCTGGACGCCCCGACCGGCGGATCCGTCACGGTCAACGGCCGCCGCTACGCCGAGCACTCCGCCCCGCTCCAGGAGGTGGGCGCCCTGCTGGAGGCCCGGTCGATCCATCCGGGACGGTCCGCCTTCGACCACCTGAACGCCCAGGCGCTCACCCACGGCATCCCGCGCCGCCGGGTCGAGGAGGTGATCGGGCTGACCGGGCTGCAGAGCGTGGCGAAGAAGCGGGCCGGGGCGTTCTCGCTCGGCATGGGCCAGCGGCTCGGGATCGCGGCCGCGCTGCTCGGCGACCCGGCCACGATCATGCTCGACGAGCCGGTGAACGGTCTCGACCCCGAGGGCGTGCGGTGGATCCGCAACCTGCTCACCGGCCTCGCCGCCGAGGGCCGTACGGTCTTCGTCTCCTCGCACCTGATGAGCGAGATGGCGCTGGTCGCGGACCACCTGATCGTCGTCGGCCGCGGCCGGCTGCTGGCCGACACCACGGTCGAGGAACTGGTCCGCCGGGCCGGCGGCGACACCGTCCGGGTGGCCAGTGCGGACCCGGCCCGGCTGCGCGAGCTCCTCGCCGGCCCGGGGGTGGAGATCACCGGTCGGGCCGGCTCCGAGGAGCTCCAGGTGACCGGCGTGCCGGCCCGGACGATCGGGCTGACCGCCGCCGAGCACGGCATCGCGCTGTTCGAACTGACCGCCAGGGCCGTGTCCCTGGAGGAGGCGTTCATGGACCTGACCAGGGACGCCGTCGAGTACCACGGCACCACCGGCACCGAGACCCCCGGGAGGGCGGCATGAGCACCATCGCCCCGATCCACACCGCCGAGCCGTCCGCCGTCCCGCCCGCGCGCCCGGTCTACCGGGTGACCGGGCGCCGCGTCCTGCGCGCGGAGTGGGCCAAGCTCTGGTCGCTGCGCTCCACCTGGATCACGCTCGGCCTGGCGCTGCTGTTCGTGGTGGCGTTCGGCCTGATCGCCTCCGCGCAGTACAAGTCCCGGCTGACCTCGGGCGGCCACATGGACCGGGACTTCGCCAGCGCCACGGCCGTCCAGCTGTCCCTCTTCGGGACGAACTTCGGCCAGTTGGCGCTGGGCGTCCTCGGCGTGCTGGTCACCGCCGGCGAGTACTCGACCGGGATGATCCGCTCGACGCTGGCGGCCGTGCCCCGGCGCCTGCCGGTGCTGTGGTCCAAGGCCGCGGTCTACGGGCTGGTGGCCCTGCTGGTCGGGACGGCCGGCGTGTTCACCGCGTTCCTGGTCGGCAGCCGCATCGTCGCGGACACCCCCGCCGCGCTCACCCTGACCGACCCGGGCGTGCTGCGCAGCCTGCTCGGTGCCGGGTTCTACCTGGCCCTGGTCGGCGTGATCGGCGCGGCCCTGGGCGCCCTGCTGCGCTCGGTGGCGGGCGGCATCTCGGTGCTGGTCGCCTCGCTGATGCTGATCCCCGGCCTGGTCAGCCTGCTGCCGTCCTCGTGGCAGGACCACATCGGCCCGTACCTGCCCGGCACCGCGGGCGAGTCGATGTTCGCCCTGCACCACACCGCGAGCACCCTGTCGCCGCTGGGCGGGATGCTGGTCTTCCTCGCCTGGACGGCGCTGGCCCTGGCCGGGGCGGCCTGGCGGCTGCTGCGCACCGACGCGTGAGCGGTGCCCGACCTCCGGCCTCCCGCGGGGACCGGCGGCCCTCGGACCGGGCGGGTCGGCCGGTCGGCCGCCGGTCCTCGTCCACCATGGACGGGTGACGACCGTGACGACCCAGCACACCGCGACCGCGGCGGCCCAAGCCCAGCCGCCACCCCTGGGGATGGAGGTGCTCTGGGGGCATCCGCTGGTCGCCCGGCTGGTGGCGTCCGGACAGCGCCTGCGCCGGCTCGACCGGGAGCGCCCGTGGCTGATGGACACCGCCGTGGTGCTCGCGGTCTTCGTGATGTTCTGCCTGCCGGACCTGGTGCACGGTGGCGGCCCGCGCGGCCTGCGGCCCAGGACCACCCGGCTGCCGGAGGCCGGCATGCTGGCCTTCCAGGCCGCGCTGGTGGTGCCGCTGTGGTGGCGCCGCCGGGCGCCGTCCCGGGCCTTCGGGGTGATCGCGGCGGTCTTCGTGGCCCAGTGGATCACGCTGGTCTGGCTGCGCGCCGACGTCGCGCTGCTGATCGCGCTCTACAGCCTGGCGCTGCACGGCCGGCTGCGGCACCTGCCCTGGGCCTGCGCGGTGACGGCCCTCGCGTTCGGCCTGGTCGCGCTGCGGGTCTCGACCGTGGTGGCCTTCGGGGACGCGCTGTTCTTCCTGGGCAGCACCGCGACCGCGTCGGTGGCGCTCGGCCTGGTGCTGCGGATCCGCCGGGCCCACGTCGCGGCCCTTCAGGAACGGGCGGTGCGCCTGGAGATCGAACGGGACCAGCGCACCGCCCTGGCCGCCGCGGCCGAACGGGCCCGGGTGGCCCGCGAGATGCACGACATCATCGGGCACAACCTGTCCGTCATCATCGGCCTCGCCGACGGCGGCGCGTACGCGGCCCAGACCAATCCCGGCCGCGGCCGGGAGGCGCTGCGGCTGATCGCGGGCACCGGCCGGGAGGCGCTCGGTGAGATGCGCCGGATGCTCGGCGTCCTGCGCGAGGACCACGCCGGGCCCGAGCTGCGGCCGCAGCCGGGCGTCGCCGACCTGGCCGACCTGTGCGAGCGGATCCGGGCCGCCGGGCCGCAGGTCACCTACCGCACCGCCGGCGACCTCGACAGTCTCGACCTCGGCGCCCAACTCGCGGTCTACCGGATCGCCCAGGAGGGGCTGACCAACGCCCTCAAGCACGCGGGCAGCCGGACCAGGGCCCGGCTGCGGATCACGATGGACGGGGAGCGGGTCGGCATCCTGGTCCAGGACACCGGCCCGCCCGACGGCGCCCCCGGGGCCGTCCGCGCGGCCGACCCCGCCGGCAACGGCCTGGCCGGGATGCGGGAGCGCGCCGCGCTGTACGGCGGTACCGTCACCGCGGGCCCCGCGCCGGGCGGCGGCTGGACCGTCGAGGCGCTGCTCACCCTCACCCCGCCCGCCGACCTCGGAGGCCCCACCCCGTGACCACGGTGCTCATCGTCGACGACCAGCCGCTCCAGCGGTTCGGCTTCCGGATGCTGCTGGAGAGCTCGCCCGAGACCGACGTGGTCGGCGAGGCCGCGCACGGCGCCGACGCGGTGCGCCGGGCCGCCGAACTGCGCCCCGACGTCGTCCTGATGGACGTCCGGATGCCCGGTATGGACGGCATCGAGGCGACCCGGCGGATCGTCGCCGCGGGCGGTCGCTGCCGTATCCTGGTGCTGACGACCTTCGACATGGACGAGTACGCGCACGCCGCCCTGCGGGCCGGTGCCAGCGGTTTCCTGTTGAAGGACGCGCTCCCGGAGGAGCTGCTGGCCGGCATCCGGGCGGTCGCCTCCGGCGACGCCGTGATCGCCCCCGGCCTGACCCGCAGGCTGCTGGACGCGTACGCGCACCACCTGCCGGTCCTCGCGCCGGGGCAGCAGCCGGCCGACGACCCGCGGCTGCGGGCGCTGACCGAGCGGGAGCGCGAGATCCTCGTCGCCATCGCCCAGGGCTGGACCAACGGCGAGATCGCGCAGCGGCTGGTGCTCGCCGAGTCCACCGTGAAGACCCATGTCGGGCGGGTGCTGGCCAAGATCGGCGCCCGGGACCGGGTGCAGGCCGTGATCTTCGCCTACGACCTGGGGCTGACCCGGGCCGCCGGCCCGGGCTGAGAGCCGGCGCCGGCGGCCGTGCGGGGAACCACCGGACCCTGGTGGCGTCCATGGCGACATAGACTGTCTACAGTTTTGTAGACGGACGTCGGGTGCGACCCGCGCGACCCGCGACCGTGCCCCCGGAGAGAGGCTTCCACCGATGCCCCAGCCACCAGGTCTGCTGGCCGTGAACCTTCTCGACGCGAGCTCCCTGCTCGGAGCGTTCGGGGCGCTCGGCATCGCGGTCGTGCTCTTCGCCGAGACCGGTCTGCTGATCGGCTTCTTCCTCCCGGGCGACTCCCTGCTCTTCACCGCCGGCCTGCTGTGCGTGCCCGGCGTCGACGGCACCGTCCACCTCTCGCTCCCGCAGGTGCTGCTCGCCTCGGTGGCGGGCGCCCTGCTGGGCGCCCAGACCGGATTCCTGATCGGCCGTCGCGGCGGCCGAGCCCTGCTGGAGCGCTCGCGCAACAGGCGGCTCCACGACGGCGCCCGCCGTGGCGAGGAACTGCTGAACCGCTACGGCCACGCCAAGGCCGTGGTGCTGGCCCGGTTCATCCCCGTCGTGCGCACCGTGCTGAACCCGCTGGCCGGCGCCCTCGGCGTGCCGACCCGGACCTTCACCGTCTGGCAGACCGTCGGCGGCCTGGTGTGGACGGTCGGCCTGGTGATGGCCGGGTACGCCCTCGGCTCCTCCGTCCCGAACGTCGACCGCTACCTGCTGCCGATGGTCGCCGCCGTCGTCGCGCTCTCCCTGCTCCCGCTCGCGCTGGAGGTGCTGCGCTCGCGCCGCGCCGCGCGGGCGGACCACCGGTGAGCCGCACCGGGCTCGCCCTCGACGGGTCGGGCATCGACGGCTCGCTCTACCTGGACGTCACCGACCTCGCCCACCGCACCCCCGCGCCCGTCGGCCGGCTGGTCGCCGACTGGTCCGCGTACGGGCTCGCGCTGTTCGCCCTGCTGATGGCCGCCGCCTGGTGGCGGGCCCGCCGGGGACCGTCCGCGGTGATGGCCGCCGCGCTCGCCGCGCCCGTCGTGGTGGTGGCGGTCTTCGCCGCCGACACGGCCCTGAAGTCCGTCCTGCGCGAACCCCGGCCCTGCCGGGTGCTGCCGGCCGGGGCCACCCTGGAGGCCTGTCCGGGGGCCGGCGACTGGTCGATGCCGAGCAACCACACCGTGATCGCCTTCGCCGCCGCGGCCGCGCTGTGGCAGGTCGACCGGGGCCTCGCGGCCGTCGCCGGCGTGGCCGCGGCGGCGATGGGCGTCTCCCGGGTCTTCGTCGGCGTCCACTACCCGCACGACGTCCTCGCCGGAGCGCTGGTCGGCACCCTGCTCGGCCTGGCGCCGGCCCGGCTGGCCCGGCTCGCCGGGCCCGCCGTCGAGCACCTGCGGGCCGGCCGGCTGCGCCCGCTGGTCGGCGGGTGACCGGGCAGCCGGGGCCGGCCCCGGACGAGCCCAGGAACACCGCCCGCACCGTCGTCCTGGCGGCCGGGATCCCACTGCTGCTGTTCGCCGCGCTGACGGTGCTGCTGGCCGTGCACGGCTGGACGCCGACGGCCGCCGAGCGGTGGCTGCACTCCTGGTCGGTCGGTCACCGCCCGTCGGCCGCGGTCACCGCGGCCGGCCTGTTGACCGACCTGGGCACCGGGGTCCCGCCCTACCTGGCGGCCGCCGCCGCCGGCCCGCTGGCCCTGCGGCACTCCCCGGCGGCGCGCAACCGCCTGCTCACGGCGCTCGGCCCGGTGCTCGCGCTGGCGCTCGGGCAGGCGCTCCGCAACGGGCTGATGAGGGCGTTCGGCCGGCCCCGCCCGCCGGTGGCGGACTGGGTCGCGGCCTCCCCGAGCGGCCACGCCTACCCGTCCGGCCACGCCTTCACGGCGGCGGTCGCCGCGGGGCTGCTCGGCTGGGCGGTGCTGCGTGCCGTGCGGCGGCCCCGGGCGGTGCCGGTCCTCGCGGTGCTCGGCGCGGCAGCGGTGGGCGTCGGGCTCACCCGGGTCTACCTGGGGGTGCACTGGCCGCTCGACGTGGTCGGCGGGTGGCTCCTCGCGGCGGCCTGGCTCGGTCTGTGCCTGCCGCTGCTGGCCCGTGTCGCCGGCCCGCCCGGGCCGCCCGGTCCGCTCCGCCCGGCCCGGCGCACCGAGGCGGCCGGGGCCGGTCCGGTCAGCGGATCCGGCTGACCTCCTGGGCCTGCTCGACGTACTCGTGGAGCCCGTACGCGGACCCGAGGCTGAGCGTCAGCGAGAGGACGACGACCGCCAGCAGACCGCCGGCCAGCAGCCACCCGGTGCGGCGGCGCGGCGCCCGGGGGACCGGGCCGAGCAGCGCGTCGACCCGGCGCGGCACCGGGCCGGTGTCCACCGCCAGCAGCAGGCTCGGCGGCCGGCCCGGGCCGGCGGCGGCCAGGGCCGCCCGGGCGACGGCGGTCGCGGCCAGCCGGCGGCTGCCGACCGTGGCGGCGGCGTCCTCGTCCGCCCAGCGCTCCAGGTGGAAGGAGAGCGCCGGGCGCAGCCCGCGCAGGGCGGGGTGGGTGGCGGCGGCGAGCTGGGCGGTCCGGGCGAGCAGGTGGTGGCGGCCGGCCAGGTGGGCGCGTTCGTGGGCGAGCAGGACGTCCCGCTCGCCCCGGTCGAGGGCCCGGAGCATGGCCGCGGTCACCACGACCCGGCCGGCCCGCCCGGCGTGGCCGGGGAGTGCGAACGCGTCGGCGGGCCCCTCCGGGAGGACGGTCAGGTCCCCGCCGACGGGGTGCGGCTCGACGCTCCGCCAGGTGCGGGCGAGCAGCGCCCGCTGCCGGTGCCACAGGCGCGCCGCGCAGCCGGCGACCACCAGCAGTGCGAGGCCGGCGCCCGCGGCGACGGGCACGGCGGCCGGGGAGGTCGACACCACCCAGGGCAGCGACATCCGGCCGTCGGCGGCCAGCGCCGGGTGGTGCAGCAGCCCGCCGCCGACCAGGACGCCCAGGGCGAGCACGGTGCCGCCGGCCAGCGCCCCGGCCGCACCGGCGAGGGTGAGCGCGGCGGCCCGCGGCGGCAGCAGCTCGGCGAGCCGCCGGGCCGCGGGGACGGCGGCCCAGGGGCAGAGCAGGGCGAGCGCGACCAGCACCATCACCAGCGGGGTCAGCGGGAGGCTCATCGGGTGTCCTCGCCCTCCGCCGTCCGCAGCAGGCGGCGCAGCACGTCCTCGTCGTCCTCGGAGAGCGAGGAGACGAAGCGTTCCAGGACGAGTTCGCGGCGCGGGTCGCTGTGCAGCTCGCGGTGCATCCGGTTGGCGGCGAGGCCGGCGGCGTCGTGCACGGGGGAGTAGGCGAACCCGCGGCCGACGCGGCGGCGGTCCAGGGTCCCCTTCTCGTGGAGCCGGGTGAGGATGGTCGTCACGGTGGTCCTGGCCAGGGCGCCGCCGAGGGCGTCGTTGACCTGTCCGGGGGTGAGGGGCTCCCGGGCCGCCCAGAGCACGGCCAGCACGTCCGCGACGAGTTCGCCGTGGGGACGCCTGGGATCCCTGCCGTCCGCCATCTCTTCCCTGCTCCCGTACGTGCCCGGGCCCGCTTCCTGCGGGTCCTGGGGTCCAGTGTGGCCGATGGGGTCGACGGTGGGCGACGACGAGGACGTCGACACAACGGCATACCGCCCTACGGTATGCCCGACCTGGTCGGATGGCCCGACCCGGGTGGGCCCGGGGGAGCGCGGGAGGGCCGCGCCACGGGTGGGAGTGGTGAACGACCGGCGAACGGTCTGTGTGGATACCAGTAGTCCCGCGACCTCCCGCCGGGTCCGGAGCGTCCCCTCCGTGACGGGTAGTCAGCCCACGAATGGAGTCCTCCGCGATGACGTCACGCCCGCGCGCCCTGGCCGCCTCCGCAGGACCGGGTCGCCGCCGCCCGGCCGTCCGGCTGTCGTGGGACTACCCGCGCTCCGGCCGGCGGGGCGTCCGGCGCTGGCTGCCGTCCTGGCGGCAGTGGCTCGTCCTGGCCGCGGCGGGGGCACTCGGGCTGGTGGCCGTGATCGGCATCGCGTACGCGCGCACCCGGATACCCGAGGACCTGAACGCCTTCGCGACCCAGCAGAACAACGTCTACTACTGGGCGGACGGCACCGAGATGGCCCGCACCGGCCTGACCAACCGCCAGGACGTCCCGCTGGAGAGGGTGCCCGAGCAGGTCCGGGCCGCCGTGCTGGCCGCCGAGAACGCCACCTTCTACACCGACCACGGGGTGTCGCCCAGCGGCATCGCCCGGGCGGCCTACCGGACGGTCTCCGGCGGTGACACCCAGGGCGGCTCGACCATCACCCAGCAGTACGTCAAGAACGCCTATCTCAACCAGGACCGCACGCTGTCACGGAAGTTCACCGAGATCCTGCTGGCCGTCAAGCTCGACCGGCACCTCGGCAAGGACGAGATCCTGGCCGGCTACCTCAACACCAGCTGGTTCGGCCGTGGCAGTTACGGCATCCAGCGCGCCGCGCACGCCTACTACGGCAAGGACGTCTCCGAGCTCGACCCCAGCGAGGGCGCGCTGCTCGCGGCCCTGCTCAAGGGCGCCGGCCTGTACGACCCGGCGGGCGGTCCGGCCGCCCGCGACCGGGCCGTGGAGCGCTGGTCCTGGATCCTGGACCGGATGGTGGAGACCGGGGCGCTGACCGCGGCGCAGCGGGCCGGCTACACCGTCTTCCCCGAGCCGAAGACCCCCGAGCCGCAGGCCGGGCTGGCCGGGCAGGTGGGGTACCTGGTCGAGGTGGCCCGCTCCTACGTGGAGAGCCACACCGACATCTCACCGGCCCAGTTCGACCTGGGCGGCCACCAGATCTACACCACCTTCGAGAAGCCGCGGACGGACGCCCTGGCCCGGGCGGTCGTCCAGGCGAGCGCGGGTCTGGACCCCGCCGCCCGGGCCGAGGACCGCGACGTCCGGGTGGGCGCCTCCTCGGTCGCCGCGGACGGGCGGATCCTCGCCCTGTACGGCGGACCCGACTACCTCAAGGCGGGCTTCAACAACGCCAACACCTCCAACGTGCCCGCCGGTTCGGTGTTCGGCCCGCTGGTCTACGCCGCCGGGCTCGGGCAGGGCGTCCAGCGCCGGCGCGACGGGGACCGGACACCGGTGCGGCCCGGCACCCTGTACGACGGCGACGACGGTCTGAACGTGATGACGCCGGAGGGGCCGTACTGGGGACGCGACGGGAAGATCGTCAAGGCCCGCAACACGGACGGCAGGTCATGGGGGAAGATCACCCTGCGCACCGCGGTGGCCCAGGCGGTGAACTCCCCGATCATGCAGCTCGGCATGGATGTCGGCCTGGACAGGGTCCGGCAGACCGCGCTCGACCTCGGGCTGCTGCCGGTCAGCACCGGTCCGCTGGTCCCGGCCTTCTCGCTCGGCAACTCCACGCCGAGCACGATCCGACTGGCCGGCGCCTACAGCACCTTCGCGGCCGGCGGCCGGCACACCGACCCGTACTCGGTGCTGAAGGTCACCCGGGGCGGCGCGGCGCTGCCCCTGCGGCTGCCGGCGGCCGTGACCGCGGTCAGCCCGCAGGTCGCCGCGGAGGTCACCGACGCGCTGACGGACTCCGTCCGGGGCGGCAGCGCGGTCGGCGCGAAGGCCGTCGCGCCGGCCGCCGCCGGCACGGCGGGCGCGGCCCAGGGCAACACGGCCGGCTGGTTCGTCGGCACCAACGGCACCACCTCGACGGCGGTCGTGGTGTTCCGGATGGACCCGAAGACGCTCGTGCTGCAACCCCTGGACGGGCTCGGCGGCGGGGCGCCGGCGATGTCCGCCACCGGCCTGCCGCTCGCGGTGTGGAGCGGCTACCAGCGGGCGGCGCCGACCGGCTGACCGGCGGCCGGCCGGCCGGCGACCGGCTACCGGACGAGGGCGGGCCAGTCCGGGACCTGCGCCGGGTCCAGCTGGCGCAGCCGGGCGAGCACCTGCGGATCCTGGGCGTCCATCCAGTCCGCCACCTCGCGGAAGGAGACGCAGCGCACGCCGTCCCGCCGGCAGACGTCCTTCATCACGTCCTCGACGGCCTGCATGTAGATGCCTCCGTTCCAGGTCTCGAAGTGGTTCCCGACGAACAGCGGTGCCCGGCTGCCGTTGTAGACCCGCTCGAAACCGTTCAGGTACGCCTCCCTGGTCTGCTTCCTCCAGGTCTCGTACTTGGCGGAGTTGCCGTTGGTGCTGTCGCCGGACTGCCGTTGCAGGAAGTTGTAGTCCATCGACATGACCTGCTTGTCGCTCTGCGGGTACGGCATCATCTGGAGCGGGAAGTTCCACACCCCGTTCAGCTTGGTCGGCCAGACCTGGAATTCGCCGGGCGAGCTGGCGTCGTAGCGCCAGCCGAGCGCCTGCTCGGCCGGTAGGAGGGTCTTCTGCCCCTCCAGGCACGGCGCCCGGCCGCCGACCAGCTCCTTGCGGTAGTCGAACGGCAGCGGGGCGACGTCCTTGAAGCCGGTGTTGGTCCGCCAGTTCTCCACGAACGAGTAGGCCTGGTCGATCTCGCTGCGCCACTCCTCGGTCGACCAGTGGTCGCCGCCCTTGTCCCCGCAGAAGTGGCCGTTGAAGTGGGTGCCGATCTCGTTGCCGGCCAGCCAGGCCAGGCGCAGCTGTTCCAGGGTCTCCCGGACGTGGGGTCCGGTGGGGAAGTCGATCGCGGCGGCGCCGGGTGCGTGCTGCGGCGGCCGGTAGAGCCCGCGCTTGGCGGCCGGGACCAGGTAGATCCCGCTGAGGAAGAAGGTCATCCGGGCGTTGTTCTGCTCGGCGGCCTTCCGGAAGCGGGAGAACAGGTGGTCGTCGTTCTCCAGCGCGCCGTCCCAGGAGAACACCACGAACTGCGGCGGCTTCTCGCCGGGCTTCAGCCGCTCGGCGGGCTTCGGTCCCGGTTGCGGTCCGGTGTAGGAGGTCGAGCCGTCGCCCAGCACGGTCACCTTGCCGTCCCACGGCGGCTCGGTGGGCCCGGGGAGCGCAACCGGGAACGGGAGCGCCGCCGGGGGCGCGGCGGTCGCCCCCGCGGCGTCCGGTCGGTTCCCGGTGCTACCGGCCTCGGGGGCGACCGCCCCCGACAGGAACAGTCCACCCGCCAGCAGGGCGGCCGTGCGCCTCGCAGTCCTCACCATCAGCCTCGCTCCGTGCGTCCACCTGACGTGCCATCACCTCTCCTCACGTCGTGGGGCACGGATTCGGTCGCACACCATCGGGCGCGATGTCGGCGGTGGCCGCGGGCGACGGCCCTGGGCGGGGCCGCCCGGTGCGGCCGGTCAGTCCAGGATCTCGACGTACCCGTCCGTTCCGTGCACGCGGATCCGCTGTCCGTCCCGGATCAGCCGGGTGGCCTGTTCCACGCCGACGACGGCCGGCAGGCCGTACTCCCGGGCGATCACCGCTCCGTGGGTCATCAGGCCGCCCACCTCCGTCACCAGGCCCGCGACCGCGACGAACAGCGGCGACCAGCTGGGGTCCGTGAACCGCGTGACCAGGATGTCGCCGGCTTCGAGATCGGCCTCCGCCAGGTCGAGCACGACCCGGGCCCGTCCCTCGACGGTCCCCGCGGAGACCGGCAGACCGGCCAGGGCGCCGGCCGGCACGTCCGTGCGCCGGTACGACCCGGTGACCGCCTCGCCGTCCGAGGTGAGCACCCGCGGCGGGGTGAGCGCGTGGTACGAGCGGAACGCGTCCTTGCGCCGCCGGACGAGCCCCTCGTCCACCCGGTGCGTGCGCACCACGTCGTGGAGTTCCTGGAAGGTGAGGTAGAAGACGTCCTCCCGCTCGGGGATCACACCGGCCCGCACCAGGCGCCCGGCCTCCTCCAGCAGGGCGCGCCGGTAGACGAAGTAGCGGCTGACGATGCCGTACTTCGGGTACTCCCGGTACCCGATGAAGGCCCTGACCCGGTCGATCATCCGCTTGGTCTCGCCGGCCTTGCGCTCGCCGTCCGGCAGGGCCCGCAGGCGCGACAGCACGTCCTGTTCCTTCTGCCACGCCCTCTCCCGCCCCTGCTCGAAGCGCCGTTCGGCGGCGCCCGGCCCGAAGTTCCTGACGTTGTCGAGGATCACGGGCACCAGCGTGTCGGGGCGCTCGCGCCACCGCGGCCTGGTGATGTCGATCTCGCCGACGCAGCGCATGCCGTACCGGTCGAGGTAGGCCTCCAGGGCGTCGCGGGCCTCGGTCCCGCCCGGGAGCTCCGCCAGCTCGTCCAGGAACCCCTCGTCCTCGACACCCTGGAGGAACGCCACCACCTCCGGCCGCGGGCGGATCACGTCCGCGACGTCGAGCAGCGCCAGTCCCATCTCCGACGTGATGTTGCCGGGGGCGGACAGCGTCAGCGTGTCGGCCGCGTTCCTCTCGCCCAGCCACTCCTCCAGCCGGTCGTTCAGCCACCAGGTGGCCTCCATCCCCGCCATGATCGCCCGGAGGTTCAGCGGGTCGCCGAGGACCCGCCGGTGCTCCTCGAAGGCCTCCAGCAGGAAGTCGAACAGCGCCGGGCCGGCCTTCGTCCGGATGTCACGCTCCAGGGCGGCGACCGACGCCCGGCTGCGCTCGACCAGTTCGGCGACGACGGCCGGATCGGTGTCGTCCGGGCCGGAGGTGTCCCCGGCCCCGGCGGGGCCCGCGTCCGGGAGCGCCGGGACGAAGCCGTCGCGGTCGAGGACGGTCTCCAGGGCGTCCCTGATCAGCGGGTCGTTCCTCCCCATCACGTCCAGGAGGCCGGCCCGGCCCGCGGGCGAGGCCAGGCGCCGGGTGACGTCGACGAACAGCCGCCCGCCGGCCTCGTGCATCGGCACCATGGCCGTCAGTTGCCACATGGACAGCCCGAGCGGCCGCATCGGGTCGGTCATCATCTGCCCGTGGCCGACCGAGACGTAGACGTGGTTCTCCCCGTCGCCGGCCTCGGGGACGGGGAACAGCGCCGTGATCGGCCGGCTCTGGACGATCCGGAAGTCGTCGTCGACCAGGCACCATTCGATGTCCTGCGGGCGGCCGAAGTGCGCCTCGATCCGCCGCCCGATCCTTACCAGCCGCAGGACCTGCTCCTCCGTCAGCGCCGGCTGCCCCTGCCGCCACGGTTCGACGTCCACCTCGTGCACACCGCCACCCGGCCGGGCCCGCACGGCCCGCTGCTTGGCGGCGATCGTCCGGGCCACGACCTCGCCGTGGCGCACGGTGTGGACGTCCGGGTTCACCAGGCCGGAGACCAGGGCCTCGCCGAGGCCGAGGCCGGCGTCCACGGTGGCGACCGTCCGGTCCCCCGTGACGGGGTCGGCCGTGAACAGCACGCCGGACGCGTCCGGGAGGACCATCCGCTGCACCACCACGGCCATCCGGACCGTGCGGTGGTCGATGCCGTTGCGCCGGCGGTAGGTCACGGCCCGCTCGGTGAACAGGGAGGCCCAGCACCGGCTGACGTGCCGCAGGACCGCCGCCGGTCCGACGACGTTCAGGTAGCTGTCCTGCTGGCCGGCGAAGGAGGCCGTCGGCAGGTCCTCCGCCGTCGCGCTGGACCGGACGGCGCAGGCGGCCCGCTCGCCGAGCCGGGCGAGCGCGCCGGTGATCGCCGCCGCGAGATCGTCCGGGACGGCGACCGCTTCGATGGTCCGGCGGATCTCGCCGCTGATCGTGCCGGTCGCCGCCCGGTCGTCCGGGTCCACGCGCGACAGCCGGTCGATCAGGGCGTCGAGCGACGGCGCCAGCGCCACGATCCGCCGGAACGCGTGCGTCGTCACGCAGAAGCCGTCGGGCACGCGGACGCCCTCGATCCGCCTCAGCCCGCCCAGCTGCGCGCCCTTGCCGCCGACGACCGCGACCTGCGTCTCGTCGACCTCGTGAAGATCCCACACGTACTGCTCGATCACTGCGATACCTCCGGGGCAGCCCTGCCCGTCGCGCCGCGGTGGCCGATCCGACCACCGGCGCCTCCCAACTGTGGTCGCCGCCCCCCGACGGTGTCGGGCGGCGCGCAGAGGGTGGCGCAGGCCGACGATTCTGCGCCGTCACGGGGGCCTTGCGGCAAGGCCCCCGTGGCGCTATACGTTGAGAGTGGCAAGGAGAGCTCTCTCCTTGCCACTGTCGTTCGCCCTCCGCTCCGGGTGCCCGGCCGGCAGCCGTCGGCGCCGCCTCGATGTGGCGGATTCGGGGAGGAATCCCAGAGATGGGGCCAAGGTCGGCGGGCGACGTTCCATCATGATCGCAGGCGTGTGCTAACGTCGTGATCATCGTTTTGCATGCATCTGTTCACGGGGGTTATCCGATGCAGCTCGTACCAGAATTCGGCACTGCCGCACACTTCGGGCCGGTGGTCGTCCGCCGAGGCGGATGACGAATACCTCGCCGTTCATTCAGCAGGGCAGTGGGCCGTCCTTCCCGCCCCGGCGCATCCTTTCTCCGACGAATCCCGGAACCGACACCGGCTGAAAAGCCCGTCGGTCGATTCCGCACGGATTCCTCGCATTGCCGCCCTGCCGTCCGTCATCACCGGTTCCCCCGGAACCGGCCCGACGGTTTCTTCCTGCCCGGAGTAATTCAGTCATGCCCGGAGTGATTCAGTGCCATCCTTCTCGATCCTCGTTCCCTTTGTGCCGCGACGGCCCGAACAGCTGACCCCGTACGCGGCGCTGGTGCACTGGACCAGGGCCGCACGCCTGTGGCAGGGGCAGTCGCTGGCGGTCGAGTCCCACCAGGGGTTCGCCCACGCGGCGGGTACGGGATTCGGCGTGCCGACCGGGCTGGGGGTCAGCCTCATGCCGCTGCGCCACCCCTACGAGGCGGCCCTGCAGGCCCGCTCGCTGGCGCTCGCCACCGGGCACCCGGTGCTGGCGGGCTTCGGTCCCGGCCGGCCCGCACTGCAGCGCGCCATGCGCGGCGAGCCGTACGCCAGCCCGCTCACGGCGGCCGAGGAGTACGTCACGCTCGTCCGCGGACTGCTGCGGGGCCGGACGTTCGACTTCCACGGCGCGTACTACCACTGCGAAGGCGCTCTTCCGCCCTCGCCCGCGCCGGAGGTGCAGGTCGGGCTGGGGGTGCTGCGGCCGGGCATGGCACGCCTGGCGGGCCGGGTGGCGGACGCCGCCATCACCTGGCTGACGCCCGCGTCCTACCTGCGGGAGACGGTGATCCCCGCCCTGCGCGAAGGCGCCGGGGCGGAGGGACGCCCCGTGCCCCGGGTGGTCGCGATGGTGCCGATGGCGCTGCCGCTGCCCGATCACACCGCCGAGGCCGTCGCGGTGGCCGGCAGCGGTCCGCACATGCGGGCGCCGCACTACGCCGACATGCTGCGGCGCGCCGGGATCGACGTCGGCGGCGACGACCCCCGGGAGAACGCGCGCTCGCTGATCGCGGGCGGAGCCTTCCTGGCCGGTGACGCCGACCGGCTCGTGGAGCAGATCAGGGACTTCTGGAATTCCGGCGTGGACGAAGTGGTCATCAACGTGACCGGTGTCGCGAATATCGGAGGGCCGCAGGCGGCCATGCGCCAGATCAAGACGATCGTCACTGCGCTGAGTGGCACGGAGGAGACGCGATGAGCGGTGAGATGCGCGATCTGATGGCCTGGGCCACCGGTGTCCGGGGCCCGCGCCAGGTCATTGTCCTGGAGGATTCCCGGCACGTCGGGGACGTGCGGGAAATGCTCGGCACGGAGTCCGGAGAGCACGACCACCGGATCTTCGCCCCGGGCGACCGAATGGACGCCGGTGACCATGTCGTCGGCTACGGCGGGTCCTTCCACACGTGCGACGCCGAGGCTTCCCTCGGGGACGACTTCTATCTCCAGGTGCAGAATTACAGCATCAGCGAGTACGTTTCGGTGATCGGGCCGACGCTGGTCCGCCTGGCCGACGAAACCGATTTCGAGGTGTGGCTCCGGGACGCCGACACCGCTCGTGAGAAGGGCGAATTCGTCGATTTCCTGGCGAATCCCGCCCTGCTGGTCGCGGATCTCCCGGGGCTCGGCGGGCCGCTGGACGGAGCCGGTCCGCGGCACCGGCTGCACGTCCGGGCCGACGGAGAGGTGTCGGTCTCGCCGTACGGTTCGGCGCTCGGGAGGCTGGGCGACCGCCCGGAGGACCTGGAGGCCGCCTGGCAGCGGGCCAACGCCGCCGGCGGGCACCCCTGTGCCGTCGCGCTCGCCACCGCCGTCCCCGAGGCGCGGCGCACCGCGGAGCTGGCGGGCCGGCCGTGGCTGGCCGAGTACCTGACGGCCGTGGACGCGCTGCGCGAACTGCGGTCCCGCGGCATCCCGAGGGCGCGCGTCTCCGGCTTCGGCGGACGCCTGCGGCCGGAGAACCAGCGCACCGAACCGCTCCGGACGCCGGGCCGGCACCTGGTGCTGTGGACCGACGAGTCCGCCTACCTCTACACCGCCGAGGGATCCCGGCTGTTCGAACTCAACCACGCCGCGGGCGAACTCGCCGAACTGCTGCTCTGCCGCGGATCCGTCGAGGCGGCCGCCGAGCACGCCCCGCCGGCCGGGCTCCTGAAGGTGCGGCAGTTCTTCGAGCGGGCGGGGGTCGTCCTGTGAGCACGGACCAGCGGGTCACCGTTCCCGGCCGGGCCGGCGCGCTGCTGGCCGAACTCGGCGACCGCGCCGTCCTCCACGACCTGTACGACGAGGAGGGCGCGCCGGTCTACCACGCGATCGCCGGCAGCTCGCCGCTCGAAGTGCGCGAGCTGGTCGGTGCGCTGCGTCCCACCGTCGGCCCGATCCTCGAACTGGCCGCCGGATCAGGCCGGTTGACGATGCCGCTGCTCACCCTGGGGCGCGAGCTGACCGCCCTCGAACTGGCACCGGGCATGATCCGGATCCTGACGGAGCGCCTGCGGGCGGTACCCGCCGCACGGCGCGACCGCTGCACGGTCGTTCCCGGTGACATGAGCGACTTCGACCTGGACCGCACGTTCGGCGCGGTCGTGCTCGGCGCCACCTCCGTCTCGCTGCTGGACGCGCCCGGCCGGGCCGGCCTCTACCGCTGCGTCCGCCGCCACCTCGCCCCCGGCGGGAGGTTCCTGCTCACCGCGGTGGACGTCGCGGACTTCGGCAGCTCCACCACCGAGCAGGTGATGGACGTCGACGGTTCCGACGGCACCCGCTACCGCCTGTACGAACACTGGACGGAGGGCGCCGACGTGCGCACGGTCACGGTCTTCCCGCAGCCCCTGGAGGCGGCGGCACCGGCGATCACGGTGTGCACCACCCGGATCGGGGTCCTCCCGGTGGCGCAGCTGGAGACCGAACTGGCCCATGCCGGAATGATCCTGACGGACCGTCGGCCCCTTCCGCCGACCGGCGGCCGCCACCACGACGTCCTGCTCGTCGCGGAGGTCGCCGCATGAGCGCCCTGTGGCCCGCCCTGGTCGCCCCGAGCCGGCACGGCCGTGACGACCTGTGCGCGGTCTCCGCCCGCGGGGTGCGCGTGCGCCTCGCGGACGGCCGCGAACTGCTCTGCGGATCCAGCGGCCTGTGGAACACCGCCCTCGGGTACGGCAACGAGGCCGTTGCCGATGCCGTCGCCCGGGCCGCCCGCGACGCGTCCTACCTGGGCGTGTTCCGCTACGAGAACGGCTACGCCCGCCGGGCCGCCGAGGCACTGGTCGACCTGTGCGGCCGCGACCACTACGGCCGGGTGCTGTTCTCCACCTCCGGCGGCGCGGCCAACGACCTGGCGATGAAGCTCGCCCGCCAGCTGCACGCCCTGCGCGGCGAACCGCGGCGCACCCTGGTCGTCGGGCTCCGGACGAGCTACCACGGCCTCACCTTCGGCGGCTTCGCGCTCTCCGGCGGGGACATGGGGCAGCAGATGTACGGGGTGGACCAGCGGCTGGTCCGCCACGTCACCCCCAACGCGGTCGACGAGCTGGACGCGCTGTTCGCCCGCCAGGGCGCCCAGATCGCCGCCGTGGTCGTCGAACCGGTGCTGGGCAACGGAGCGGTGCCCCTCGACGAGGAGTTCCTCGCGGCGCTGCTGCGCCTGCGCGAGCAGCACGGCTTCCTGCTGGTCGCCGACGAGGTCGCCACCGGCTTCGCCCGCACCGGCCCCTACTTCGCCTCCACCCGGTGGCCCCGGCGACCGGACCTGCTGATCCTCTCCAAGGCGCTGACCAACGGCACCTGCGCCGCCGCCGCGGTCCTGGTCGCCCACGGGGTCGACGCGACCTTCGGCGACGCCGACGCGGTGTTCGTGCACGCCGAGACCCAGGCCGGCACGCCGACGACCTGCGCGGCGATCCTGGCCACGCTGGAGGAGATGCGGCGACTGGACGCGGAGGCCCTCAGCCACCGCCTGTCCGCCCGCCTGGACACGGAGTTGGCGTCCCTCCGCGACCGGCTGCCCCGGCTGGACGTGACCGAGGGCGTCGGCTGCTTCCGCTACCTCGGCTTCCGCGCCCCCGACGGCGGACCGCTGTCGGCGGAGGACGTCGCCGGCCTGGTCGCGGCCGTCCGGGAGGCCGGCGCGATCGTCCACCCCGGCCCCCAGGGCATCCAGCTCATCCCCGCGCTCACCTACACCGACGAGGACCTGGACGAACTGCTGGACTGCGTCGTCCGCGGCGCCGGGGCGTTCTTCGCCGCCTCCGGGACACCGGCGGGAGGTGGCCGGTGACCGGCGGATGGCAGCAGCCCACCCGCGTGCTGCACGGCACGGCGGAGTTCACCGGCTGGGCGGCCCGGCAGGCGTCCGGGACTCCCACCGTGCTGCTCGTGGACGCCCGGCTCGCCGGGAGCGCGATCGCCTCGGTGGTCGCCGGGGCCCTGCCCGTCCACGAGGTGATCCCCCTGGACGGGCCGGGAGCCCTGGACCGCGTGGTCGAACTCGCCGACCGCCTCCGGCAGGGCCCCGCCCGGCTGGTCGCCGCCGTCGGCGGGGGGAGCGTGCTGGACCAGGCGAAGCTGGCGACCGCACTGGCCGGTGACCCGGGAGTGCTGCCCCGGCTGACCGCCCCGCAGCGCAGCGGGCTGGTCCTGCTGCCCGGGGAGGCCGCCCGGGCCCTGCCGCTGCTCGCCGTCCCCACCACCATCGGCACCGGTGCGGAGGTCAGCCGGGTCGCCTGCCTGCACACCGCGCAGGGCAAGCGGCTGGTGGCGGGCCGCTCGCTGTCACCGGAACTCGCCCTGCTGGACCCCCTGGCCACCGCCGGGCTGCCCGCCGAACTGGTCGTCGAAGGCGCCCTGGAGGCACTGTTCCGGGTGGCCGGCGTCTACGCGGGCGACCTCCGGGACTCCCCGGTCGAGGACGCCCTCGCCCTGACGGTCGCCGCCCAACTGCTCGTCCTGGGCTACCGGGCCGCCGCCGACGGCCCGGACGACCAGGTCCGCGGCGCGCTCGCCCGGCTCAGCGCCCTCACCCACAGCGACTGGCTGCAACTGGACCGCGATCCGTTCGCCCTGCGCGGCTGGTACCTCGCCAACGAGCTGTCCACCGCCCTCGGCGTCCGCAAGATGACGGCCGTCGCGGCGCTGCTCCCGCCGCTGTTCCGGCGAACGGCCGCCGGTGACCGGCGACTCGGCTCGGCCGAACGGCTCGCCCGGCTGTGGGAGGGGCTGCGTTCGGCCGCCCCCCGGCCGCTGCCCGCCGATCCGCCGGCCGGCATCGCCGCCCTGCTGGAGCACTGGGGCGTCGAGCACCGTCCGGTGGCGGACCCGGCGGAGCTGGACGCCGTCGCGCGGCGCACGGTCCGCGCCTGGGGGGCGGGACTGCCCGCCCTGGGCGGTCTGACACTCGGTGACGTCCGCGCCGTGCTGGGGGACGCCGTCCGTGCACCCGGGCCCGGGGCGCACTGAGCGGCCGTCGCGGCCGCTCCACCACGAACTTCCGGTCCACCGCCGCGTGCGGACGTGGACCGGACGACCCCGACCGTCCCGACCGTGGGAGAGGAGGTGAACACAGTGCAGGAGAACATCAACGGCTCGCTGGAGCTGGAGTTGGGCATGCAGGACCTGGAGCTCGACATGCAGGAGCTGGAGGGCATGGACGCCCCGTTCAACTGGAGCAACGCCGTCTGGAGCGTTGCCACCGTCAGCATCGGCAGCGTCATCGTCGCGACCTGACGGCATGACACCCGGCGGTGCCGGGACGCGGTGGACCCGTCCCCGCGGCCCGGCACCCGCTCTCCTTCCCGGTCACGGCCCGTCCCCGGTCGCGACCCGGGCCGGAGCGACGTGAGGGAGAGACCTTGACCAGCCACACGGCCCCTGCCCCGCAGGAGGGGAGCGGAACGGACGGCGAGCACATCAGCCGTCCCCGCCTCGCCGACGACGTCGTCGTCCATCCGCCGATCAGTGCGGACGCACCCTGGATCATCCGACGCGGCGAGCAGTACCTGCGGGTGGGGGCCGACCTGGCGAAGCTGGCGGGGGCCGCCGACGGCACCCGGGGGCACCGCGAACTGGCGGCCCTCCTCGGCCCCCGCTGGTCCGCCGCGGCGGTGGACACCGCCGTGCGCAGACTGGTCGTGGCCAAGGTGTTCCACGGCGGTGCCGACACCGGCCGCGGCGCGCCCCGGCGTGCTCCCCGGCTCAAGGTCGTACCGCCGCTGACCGTCCAGCTGACCGTTGTCCACCCGCGGCGGCTGCTGTCGGGCGTCCTTCCCGCGATGGCCCTGCTCGGGCTGAAGCGCTGGGGCGCCGTCGGCGCGCTCCTCGCCGCCGGGGGTCTCGCGGCGCTGGCGGCGCTCGGCCCCGAACTGGCCGGGGTGCTCGGACGGCCGCTGCCGCCGAGCGTGTACGCCGGCGTGCTGGGCGCCATGCTCCTCGCCAGCGCACTGCACGAGCTCGCCCACGCGGCCGTCCTCGCCTACTACGGCGGCCGGCCGAGCCGGATGGGCGTGATGCTGTTCTACCTCTCGCCGGCCTTCTTCTGCGACGTCTCCGACGGCTGGCGGCTGTCCCGCAACGAGCAGCGCGTGCGGGTCGCCCTGGCCGGCATCGCCACCCAGTGGGTGATCGCCGGCTCCGCGGCGCTGGCCGCGCTCGCACCGCCGCCGGGCCGCTGGCAGGACGGGCTGCTGCTGTTCGCCGCCGCGGGCTACTTCGCCGGGACGCTCAACCTGCTGCCGGTGGTCCGGCTGGACGGCTACCTGGCGCTGATGAGCCACCTGGACGTCCCGCACCTGCGCGACCTGGCGATGGCCGACGCCCGCCACCGGATCGCCCGGCTGCTCTACGGCGGCCGCTACCGCCCGGAGCTGCCACGGCTGCGCTGGGCCGTCCCGTTCGGCCTCGCCTGCATGGCCGCCCCGTTGTTCATCGTGGTCCCCGCGCTGGGCAACTTCACCGCGTTGCTCCAGCGGACCGGCACGCCCGGGGCGGTCCTGATGGTGTGCGCGGCGGGCTACCTGACCTGGCTCCTGCTCCGCGGTGCGGTGCGTACGGCCGCCGAGGCCCGTACGGCCGGCGCCCCCCGGTGGCGGATCGCCCTGTCGGCCACCGCGCTCACCGCCGCCGCGGTCTGCGCCCTGCTGTTCGTCCGTGTCCCGTGCACCGTCGCCGGCGGCTACACCGTGCGCGACGGCGGCCGGGTGGAACTGCTCCTGCCGTCCTCGGTCGACCCGTCCGCCGTCCACCCGGGAACGGCCGTCCAGCTCTACCGGGCCGGGCTGGTGGGACGCACCACGACGGGCGAGGCCGTCATCGGATCCGGCCGCGCCACCGCCACCACGGCGCCGCTCTCCGCGTTCGTCCCCATGACCGGCACCAGCCTGACGCTGCCCGCCGCCGGCTACCCGCTCACCACCACCCGGCCGCCGGCCGAGCGGACCGGCAACGCCCGGCTCACGCTCGGACGACGCCCGCTGGCCCGCTGGCTGTACGACACCTACCTGGCTCCCTGCCTTCGCTGAGCCGCCCCCCGCCCCGGCCACCCGGCCCGACCCTGGAAGCACACGGTGTTCCTGCCCTACGTCCAGCACTGCCAACCGGACAGCCCGTACTACGACCTCCCGTCGCAGGACCGGACGGCGGCCGACTACCCGGCCGCCCGCGAGCCGCTTCCCGACGGCTGGACCCGGCAACTCAACCCGCACTGGTCCTTCCACGCCCCCCGCGACTGCCGGCTCCCGTCCCAGGGGTGGAAGATCCACGTCTCGACGGTGCCGGACCGGGCCGAGCCGCTCCTGGCGACCGTCCGCGCCTACTGCGAGGCCCGGCGGATCCCGTACAAGTTCATCCGCAGCCCGCACGTCCTCACCGACCGCAACAGCAAGTACGGCGACCGTGGCAGCAGCGGCAAGTTCGTCACCGTCTACCCGCTCGACGAACGGCAGTTCGGCACCGTCCTCACCGAACTCGGCGACCTGCTCGACGGCGAGCCGGGGCCTTACATCCTCAGCGACCTGCGCTGGCGCAACGGCCCGCTGTACGTGCGCTACGGCGGTTTCGTCCTGCGCACCGTCACCGACGCGCACGGCCGCCGGATCCCCTGCATCGAGGACCCGGACGGCCGCCCCGTGCCCGACCGGCGCGGCCCCGGCTTCCACCCGCCCGCCTGGGTGACCCTCCCGGAATGCCTCGACGAGGCCGTCGCCGCCCGCAGCGCCGGCACCGGCCGCGCCCTGCCCTTCATCGTCCGCAGAGCCCTGCACTTCTCCAACGGCGGCGGCGTCTACGAGGCGACGGAACGGGCGACCGGCCGCACCGTCCTGGTCAAGGAGGCCCGGCCGCTGGCCGGCCTGGACGGCCGGGGCAGGGACGCGGTCGCCCGCCTGGAACAGGAGCGCTGGGCCCTGCGGATGCTGGCCGGCATCCCGGCCGTCCCGGAGCTCATCGACTACCGCAAGGGCCACGAGCACTACTACCTCACGCGGGAACTCGTCGACGGGACGGCACTGAGCCGCGGCGGCGGCACCGCCAACCCCTGGGTGACCGGCACCCTCGACGACCGGAGCGCACGCCGGTACACCGACTGGGCGCTCGACATCCTCCGGCAGACCGAGCGGACCATCGACGCCATGCACGAGCGCGGCGTCGTCTTCGGCGACCTGCACCCCGGGAACGTCCTCGTCCGGCCCGACGGCACCGTCGCCTTCATCGACCTGGAGACCGCCACCCCGGTCACGGCCGCCGCACCCCAGGTCATCGGCGTCCCCGGCTTCCGCGCCCCCAACCACTACCGCGGCACGGCGCTGGACCGCTACGCCCTGGGCTGCCTGCGGATGGCCCTGTTCGCCCCGATCACCGCCGTGCTCGACCACGCACCGCAGAAGCTGGACCAGCTGCTCACCCTCGTCGCGGCCCGCTTCCCCGTCCCCGCCGACTTCGAGCGGCAGGTGCGCCGTGACCTCGCCACCGAGCCGGAGAACCGACCGGTGGCGCCCGGCCGCAGCCGCCCGGCCCGCCTGCAGCCGCCGACCCCCTCGGCGGCGACCTGGCCCGCCCTGCGGGCGGCCGTCGCCGGCGGCATCCTGGCCAGCGCCACCCCCGACCGCACCGACCGCCTGTTCCCCGGGGACGTCGAGCAGTTCACCGCCCCGGGCGGCGGAGCGACCTTCGCCCACGGTGCGGCCGGGGTGCTGTGGGCCCTGGCCGAAACCGGAGCCGACGTCCCCGACGAGCACATCCGCTGGCTGGACGACGCCGTGGACGCCCTGGTGGACCCACGCCCCGGCTTCTACGACGGCCTCACCGGCATCGCCTTCGCCCTGCACCGGCTCGGCCGCACCGACCGGGCCCGCGACATCCTCGAACGCGTGGTCACCGCCGAGCCGGAACGGCTCGACCACAGCCTGTACGCCGGACGCGCCGGCATCGGGCTGACCCTGCTGCACCTCGCCCGGTGCACCGGCGACCAGGACCTGCTCGCCCACGCCCGGGCCCTCGCCGACCAGCGGGCCGGCGGCCCCACCGGAGCACCACGGCCCGGACTGCTGCACGGACGCTCGGGCACGGCGCTCTTCCTGCTGCGCCTCGCCGAGGAGACCGGCGACCGCACCCTGCTGCCGGCCGCCGCCGACGCCCTGCGCCAGGACTTCGCCGACCTCGGCCTCACCGAAGCCGGTGTCGGTGCCGGTGTCGGCGAGCCGTCCGGAGCACGGCGCCCGGTGCCGTACCTGGGGATCGGCAGCGCGGGCCCGGCCCTGGTCGCCGCCCGGCTGCTGCCTCGGCTGGCCACCCCCGACCCCCGCCTCACCCGCGCCCTGGAACGCAGCCGCACCGCCCTGACCACGGAGTTCCACCCGCGAGCCGGGCTGTTCACCGGCCGGGCCGGCGTCGTCCTGGCCCTGCGGCAGCTGCACCGCGGCACCGCGGACGACACCGAAGCCCTGCACCGGCACGTGGCGGCCTTCGACTGGCACGCCGTCCGCACCGGGCCCCACACCGAGTTCCTCGGCGAGTACTCGCTGCGCCGCTCCAACGACCTCGGCACCGGCTCGGCCGGGGTACTCCTCGCCCTCGACGCCGCGTTGGGGACCGGCCGCGCCACCCTGCCGTTCCTGGACGGCTAGGCCTGCCCGGTCCGGGGCCGTAGAGCGTCCCACCGCCGTGTCCGCGTGTGCTCCGGGATGCCGGGCGGTGGGTCTGGCACGGTTCATTGCATGCCTGCGCTCCCGTGCCCCGCTGCCTCCGGCCTCCAGTGCCGCACCGTGTGCCCGGTCCGGCCGTCGGCCGGGAACCGGGGCTCCGCGTGACGGGCGGCGGCGGGCCGCTCGTCCAGTTGCGGGAGCGGCTGCAGGCCGCCGGCCGGGTGCCGGGCGGGTCCGTGCTGCTGCGCAACGGGCGGATCCTGGCGGCGAGCGCGGTGCTGGCCGCCGGGCTGGGCGCCCTGTTCTGGCTGCTGGCGGCCAGGTGGTTCACCGCCGCCGCGGTCGGCCGCAGCTACGCGTTGCTGTCCGCGGCGATGCTGCTGGCCACCCTCGGATCGCTGAACCTGGGTGACGTCCTGGTGCGGTTCCTGCCGACCGCGGGTGTGCGCGGCCGGTGGCTGGTGATGCGCTGCTACGGCGTCGCGGCCGGGACCAGCGCCGCCGTGGCGGTCGGGTTCGTGCTGCTCGCCGACCGGATCTCGCCCGGGCTCACCGACCTGCGCGAGCCGTTGTCGGCGGTGCTGTTCGTCGTCGCGACGGCGGGGTACGCGGTCTTCGTCCTCCAGGACGGTGCGCTGACGGGGCTGCGCCGGCCGGGCTGGGTGCTGGCCGAGAACCTCGTGTTCGCCGTGGCGAAGGCGCTCGGCCTGGCCCTGTGCGCGGCGCTGGCGGTCGCCGCCGGCATCCTGCTGTCCTGGGCGGCCGGCCTGGCGCTCGCGGTCGCGCTCGCGAACGCCGTGCTGTTCGCCCGTGCCCTGCCCGCCGCCCGCCACAGTGGCGGCGGTGCCCCGGACCGCGGGCGGCCGCGGGCGATGGCCCGGTACGCGGCCGCGGACTACGTCGGACAGCTCGGCCAGGTCGCCGTCTCCAAGTCCCTGCCGCTGCTGGTCCTCGCCCGGCTCGGCGCCGAGCAGACCGCCTACTACTCGCTCGCGTACCTGGTCACCGACACCCTGTACCAGGCCGCGTACAGCATGGGGCAGTCCCTCACCGTGGAGGGCGCGGCCGAACCCGAGCGGCTCGCCGAGCACGCCCGCCGGATGCTGTGGCACACCGCCGCCCTCATCACCCCCGCCGCGGCGGTCACGGTCGTCGCGGCGCCGTGGATCCTGCGCCTGTTCGGTGCCGACTACGCCGAGCACGGCACCACCGTCCTGCGGCTGATGGCGCTGTCCGCCGTGCCCAACGTGCTGTTCGGTGTGGCCGTCCACGTCGCCCGCGTCCGCCAGGCGCTGACCTTCCTGACCGGTCTTCAACTGGCCTTCGCCGCACTGCTCCTGGCCCTCGTCCTGGTGCTGATGCCGCGCCACGGGCTGGCCGGGGTGGGCGCGGCCTGGCTGGCCACGGCGTCCCTCCTCGCGCTCGTCCTGGCCGCCACCGCACCCCGCTGGCTGCCGAGCGGCCGGCCCCGGGCCTGAACCGAGGGGCCCGGCGCACGCCGCCGGTCCTCCTGGTCGATCGTCCAGTCCGCACCCGGGCCCGCGGTGCGCGGCACCACTCGTCCCCGCAGGTCGGGCGTTGCTTCAATCGCCGTATCGAGCGGGCGAGGACGGTGGATCGACGTGGATCTGAACACGGTGCTGGAGGTGCGCGACGGTCGCCGTCGCGACACCTGGCGGCCGGGCGACGCCTGGCTCGGGGGCGGGACCTACCTGTTCTCCGAGCCGCAGCCGCACCTGCGCCGGCTGATCGACCTGAGCCGGACGGGCTGGGAGCCGCTGGAGGTGACCGCCGCCGGTGACCTGGAGATCGCCGCGACCTGCACCGTCGCCGCGCTGTCGCGCTTCCCGAAGCCGCAACACTGGACGGCCGCGCCGCTCTTCGAGCAGTGCTGCCGGGCGTTCCTGGCCTCGTGGAAGATCTGGAACATGGCCACCTTCGGCGGCAACCTGTGCAACTCGCTGCCGGCCGGGCCGATGATCTCGCTGGCCGCCGGGCTCGACGGGGTCTGCCTGCTGCGGGCGCAGACCGGCGCGCTGCGCGAGGTCCCCGTGGAGCGGTTCGTCACCGGTGCCGGCCGCAACGTGCTGCACCCCGGTGAGCTGCTGCGCTCGGTGACCCTGCCCGCCCGCTCCCTGCGGGCCAGGACGGCCTTCCGGCAGGCGTCGCTGTACGGACTGGGGCGTTCGGGCGTGCTCGTGATCGGCACCCTCGACCCGGTCGACGGGACCGTGGTGATCACCGTTTCGGCCTCCACCGTGCGGCCGATCCGGCTGGCCTTCCCGGTGCCGCCGAACGCGGCGGCGGTGCGCGAGGCGGTCGAGTACGGGATCGAGCCCGGCGAGTACGTCGACGACATCCACGGACTGCCGGCCTGGCGACGGCACATGACGTTCCGCTACGCCGAGGAGATCCGCCGGGAACTGACCGAGGAGGACGGCCGATGAGCTACTCGATCCGGGTGAACGACCAGGACTTCGACCAGGAGCCCCGCGCGGGCCAGTGCCTGCGCACCTACCTGCGCGAGCGCGGCTGGTTCGGCGTCAAGAAGGGCTGCGACGCGGGGGACTGCGGCGCGTGCACCGTCCAGGTCGACGGCGAGCCTGTGCACAGCTGCCTCTACCCGGCGGTGCGGGCCGAGGGCCGCTCGGTGACCACCGTCGAGGGGCTGGCCGGGCGCGGCGGCGAACTCCACCCCGTCCAGCAGCGGTTCCTCGACGCCCAGGGCTTCCAGTGCGGGTTCTGCACGGCCGGCCTCCTGATGACCGCCTCGGCCCTGGACGCCGACAGCTGACCGACCTGCCGCGGTCGCTGAAGGGCAACCTGTGCCGCTGCACCGGCTACCGGGCGATCGAGGACGCCGTCCGCGGCGTCAAGCACGTCGAGGAGCCCTGCGCCGGGCAGGCGGTCGGCCGCAGCCCGGGTGCGCCGGCCGGGCCGCAGGTGGTCACCGGGACCGCCCGCTACACCTTCGACGTCGAGGTGCCGGGGCTGCTGCACATGAAGCTGCTGCGATCCCCGCACCCGCACGCCAGGATCGTCTCCATCGACACCTCGGCCGCGCTGCGGGTGCCCGGAGTGCACCTGGTCCTGACCCACCACGACGCCCCGGAGCGGCTGTTCTCCTCGGCCCGGCACGAACATCCCACCGAGGACCCGGACGACACCCGGGTGCTGGACGTCGTCGTCCGGTTCGCCGGTCAGCGGGTCGCGGCCGTGGTCGCGGACAGCGAGGGGGCGGCGGAGGAGGGCTGCCGCCGGATCGTGGTCGAGTACGAGGTGCTGCCGTTCGTCGTCGACCCGGAGCTCGCGATGGCGCCCGGTGCGCCGGTGATCCACCGCAAGGGCCCCGAGTCGCGGATCGCGCGCCCGGAGCACAACGTCTGCGGCGAGGTGCACGGCGAGATCGGCAGCGTCGAGGAGGGTTTCGCCGGGGCCGACGTCGTCTACGAGGAGACCTTCCGCACCCAGCGGGTGCAGCACGCGAGCCTGGAGACGCACGGCGCGGTGGCCTGGTTCGAGGACCGGCCCGGTGAGGACGGTGTGGCCCGGGAGCGGATCGTGGTCCGCTCCAGCACCCAGGTCCCGTTCCTGACCCGCCGTGCGCTGTGCGCGCTGTACGACCTGCCGCCCGAGTACGTCCGGGTGGTGGCGGGCCGGGTCGGCGGCCGGTTCGGCGGCAAGCAGGAGATGCTCGTCGAGGACGTCGTGGTGCTCGCCGCGCTGCGGCTGAAGCGCCCGGTGAAGCTGGAGTTCACCCGGCCCGAGCAGTTCTACGGCGCCACCACCCGGCACCCGTTCACCATCCGGATCAAGGCGGGGGCGCGCCGTGACGGCACCCTCACCGCGCTCCAGCTGCGGGTCGTCGCCAACACCGGCGCGTACGGCAACCACGGCCCCGCGGTGATGTTCCACAGCGTCGGCGAGTCGATGGCGGTGTACCGGGCGCCGCACAAGAAGGTCGACGCCTACTCCGTCTACACCAACTGCGTGCCGGCCGGGGCGTTCCGCGGCTACGGGCTCGGACAGGTGACCTTCGCGGTGGAGTCGGCGATGGACGAGCTGGCCCGCCGGCTCGGCATCGACCCGCTGGTGCTGCGCGAGCGCAACATCATCGGCCCCGGCGAGCCCATGATCAGCCCCGGCGGCGAGGAGGAGGACCTGCACATCGCCAGCTACGGCCTCGACCAGTGCCTCCAGGTGGTCCGCGAGGCACTCGCCGGGGACCGCAGCGCCGAGGACGCCCCGCCGGGCTGGCTGGTCGGGCAGGGCACCGCCATGTCGATGATCGCCACCGGCCCGCCCGGCGGGCATTTCGCCGACGCCACCGTCAAGCTGCTGGAGGACGGCGGCTACGACATCGCCGTCGGCACCGCCGAGTTCGGCAACGGCACCACCACCGTGCACCGGCAGATCGCGGCCGGGGCCCTGGGCACCACCGTCGACCGGATCGCCGTCCGGCAGTCCGACACCGACGTCGTCCGGCACGACACGGGTGCCTTCGGCTCGGCCGGCACGGTCGTCGCGGGCAAGGCCGTGTTGAGGGCCGCCGAGGCCCTCGCCGAACAACTCCTGTCCTTCGCCGCCGAGTACGCCCGTACGCCGCCCGGCCGGTGCCGGCTGGCGGCGGACGCGGTGGAGTGCGCCGGCCGGGTGGTCGCCCTCAAGGAGCTCTTCGAGGCGGCCCGCGGCCGGGGTGTCGTCCTGTCCGGTGACGGGCACTGGGGCGGCTCGCCGCGCTCGGTGGCCTTCAACGCCCAGTGGTTCCGGATCGCCGTCGACCCGGACACCGGGGAGATGCGGATCCTGCGCAGCGTCCACGCGGCCGACGCCGGCCGGGTGATGAACCCGCTGCAGTGCCGCGGCCAGGTCGAGGGCGGGGTCGCCCAGGCGCTCGGCGCGACCCTGTTCGAACAGGTCCTGGTCGACGACGCCGGTCAGGTCACCACGGCGGCCTTCCGCCGCTACCGGCTGCCCGCCTACGCCGACGTGCCGCGCACCGAGGTGCACTTCATGGAGACCTCCGACGCCATCGGCCCGCTCGGCGCCAAGTCGATGAGCGAGAGCCCCTTCAACCCGGTCGCCCCCGCCTTCGCCAACGCCCTGCGGGACGCCACCGGGGTGCGCTTCACCGAGGTTCCGCTGCTGCGCGACAGGGTGTGGCAGGCGATCGCCGAACGGCACGGCTGACGGCCGGGGGTGGTGTCCGCCGGGCCGCGCCGTACGGTCAGCCGCGCAGAGCCGTGTCCAGCCGGTGGCGGAGCACGTCCGAGCGGCTGCGACCGGGCCGGCGCTCCGGTAGTTGCCGGAGCAGGGCGCGGACCGCCGGGGGCGCGTCGGCGATCGCCCGGCCGAGCTCCTCGTCGCCGACGCCGTGGTCGTCGCCCGCCGAGAGCTCCCGGGCCAACGCCGCGTGGACGGCCGGGTCGTGGATGTGCTTCGCCTGGTGGGGCGAGGCCAGTGCGTGGATGAAGGGCGCCGCCGCCGCGTAGCAGGCGGCGCGGGCGGCGGCCGCGGCGGCGGGATCCCCGACCTCGCGGGCGGCCCGGTGGGCGGCCCAGGCCGCGGAGCGCAGCTGCGCGGTCCGCCGTCCGGTCGTGGTGAAGAGCCGCAGGGCCGCCAGCGCCTCGCGGGGGCGGGGGTCGTCGGGGGCCTCCGTCTCGAACAGCGGCAGCACTCGCTCGGCGCGGGCGGCGGCCCACAGCCCGAGGATCCGGCGGTCTTCGTCACTGATGGTCACCGTGGTCACCGGGCCATCCTGCCGGTTCCGCCGCCCGCTGTCGCCCGGATCGGCCCGGTGCGGCCCGGCTCGGATCTCCCCGGCGCGGCCGGTCGTTCGGGCGGGCCCGGCGCTCACCCGGGGGTGGGCCCCAGGGGGTAGCGGAAGGCCGTGCCGGCGGGGTCGGCGAGCGCGGGCAGCCAGCTGGCCAGGACCAGGGCGGAGGGGTAGAACATCGGCGCGGGCAGCGCGTCCACCGGGAAGCGTTCCCAGCCGGCGCACGCGTGCGGTTCGGTGACCAGGGCCGGCGCGTCGCTGGGCGGGGCGAGGACGGCGGCGGTGAGCCGGGCCCGGCCGTCCCGGTGGTCCAGCAGGACGGCCAGCACCCGCATCGACGAGGCGGGCAGCAGGATGCCGGTCTCCTCCGCCAACTCCCGTGCGGCGGCCTGCTCGAAGGACTCGCCGGGCTGGTCGACCTTGCCGCCGGGCAGGCTCCAGGTCGGTGCCTCGCCGGCGGTGGTCCGACGGCCGAGCAGGACCCGGCCGTCGGTGGTGGGGACGATCACGCCGGCCCCGAGCATCGGTGCTGCCGCCATCGGAAGCCGTCTCCTACCAGGGGGCCTTGGAGTAGTCCTTGAGGAAGCAGCCGTACAGGTCCTCGCCCAACTCGCCGCGGACGATGGGGTCGTAGACCCGGGCGGCGCCGTCGACCAGGTCGAGCGGGGCGTGGAAGCCCTCCTCGGCGAGCCGCATCTTGTCGGGGTGCGGGCGCTCGTCGGTGATCCAGCCGGTGTCCACACTGGTCATCAGGATGCCGTCGCTCTGCAGCATCTCCTCGGCGCTGGTGCGGGTGAGCATGTTCAGCGCGGCCTTGGCCATGTTGGTGTGGGGGTGGCCGGCGCCCTTGTAGCCGCGGTTGAAGACGCCCTCCATCGCGGACACGTTCACCACGTACTTGCGGCGGGCGGTGGAGGCGGCCATGGCCGGGCGGAGCCGGCTGATCAGGATGAACGGCGCGGTGGAGTTGCAGAGTTGGACTTCGAGCAGCTCGACCGGGCCGACCTCGCTGACGGTCTGGACCCAGCTGTTGGTCGGCGCGAGGTCGGGGACGAGCCCGCCGGCGTCGATGGCGGTGCCGGCCGCGATCCGCTCGGGCGTCGCGGAGCCGGTGACCAGGGCGAGGGCGGTGACCTCCTCGGCCGCGATCCGCTCGCTGCCGGTGGTGGCCTGGCCGGGCAGCGCGGGCAGGTCGACGCCGCCGCTGCCGAACCGGCCGATCACGGTGGCCGGGGGCAGCTCGCCGGCCGGCAGCGGCGCGGACTCGGCGGCCAGCAGCTCGCGGTAGGCCTCGGGGGAGCGCCGGACGGTCTGCGCGGCGTTGTTGATCAGGATGTCCAGCGGGCCGTCGGCGGCGACCTCGTCGGCGAGCGCCATGACCTGCGCCGGGTCGCGCAGGTCGATGCCGATGATCTTGAGGCGGTGGATCCACTCCGGGCTGTCCGGCATCGCCATGAAGCGGCGGATCGCGTCGTTGGGGAACCGCGTGGTGATGGTGGTGTGCGCGCCGTCGCGCAGCAGCAGCAGCGCGATGTACATGCCGATCTTGGCCCGGCCGCCGGTGAGCAGCGCGCGCTTGCCGGTCAGGTCGGCCCGGGCGTTGCGGCGGCCGTGGTTGAGTGCGGCGCAGTTGCGGCAGAGCTGGTGGTAGAAGGCGTCCACCTCGACGTACCGCTGCTTGCAGGTGTAGCAGGAGCGCGGGCGTTCGAGTATCCCGGCGATCTCGGTGGTGGTCTCGGTGCTGAGGCCGAAGACGCCCGCCGTCTCGTCGTCGATCCGGCCGGGGGCGCCGGTGGCGGTGCGGGAGGTGACCTCGCGGTCGTTGGCGGTCTTGCGGGCCCGCATCTCCTGGCGGCGGCGCTGCTTGAGCGTCCGGAAGACGCCGCCGACGGCCTTGCGGACGGTGATCGCGTCCGGGTGGTCGACGTCCAGCTCGTCGAGCTCGGCGAGCACGCTGAGGCAGAGCTCCAGCCGCTCCGGCGCGATGCCCGGGCCGTACTCGATCTCTTCTGCGTTCTGGGTGTCCGCGCCCGCCGTCATGACCGCTGTTGTTCCTGTCCGCTTCGCCGATGCTCCGGGCGAACTCTACGGGAGCGGCCGCGGAGGGGGCGAAAAACCGCTCGTCGGTAATGGTTGGAATGGCCTTGCGGGGATTACCTGGGCGCTCCTATGATCGGTAATGGCCGCAGTGGCCATGCAGCTATTGCCTCGGAGGGGTGTCCCCATGGACGGCAAGCACTGGGACGACTGGCAGCGCAGCTGGGACCGGCAACAGGAGTGGTACCTGCCCGACCGCGAGGAGCGCTTCCGGGTGATGCTCGACACGGTCGAGGCGCACGCCGGCCGTGGCCCCCGGGTGCTCGACCTCGCCTGCGGCACCGGCAGCATCAGCGAACGCCTGCTGGCCCGCCTGCCCGGGGCCGTCAGCGTCGGCGTCGACATCGACCCGGTGCTCCTCACCATCGCCCGCGGCCACTTCGCTGCCGAACCCCGCCTCACCCTGGTGGCCGCCGACCTCCGCGACCGGGACTGGCCCGACCGGCTCCCGCCCGGCCCGTACGACGCCGTGCTCACCGCGACCGCACTGCACTGGCTGCCCGCCGACGACCTCACCCGGATCTACCGGGACGTGGCCGGGCTGCTGCGCCCCGGCGGTGTCTTCCTCAATGCCGACCACACCCCCGAGCCCGGCACCCCCCTGCTCAACACCGCCGACGAGGCCTTCCAACGCCTCCGGCAGCAGCGCGAGCGGGCGCAGGGCGTCCTGGACTGGGCCCGGTGGTGGGCCGCGGCCGCAGCCGACCCCGCGCTGGCCGAGCAGGTGGCCGCGCGCGCCCTCGTGCACGGCTCGCACGAGGATCCGCAGTCACGGCCCGCCGGCTGGCACTGCGCGCGCCTGGTGGAGGCGGGCTTCCGGGAGGCGGGTGTGATCTGGCGCTCGGTGGGGGACTCGCTGGTGGCCGCCATCCGCTGAGCCCGGGCCGCGGCGGGGCGGTGGTCGCGGCGGGTCGGTGGCCGCGGCCGGCGGTGACCGGGGTCACGGGCGGGCGCCCCGGGGCGAGACGGGGGTCACGTCCGGGGGATGTGACGGGGTTTCGGACGGCGGGCTGCCGGGGGCGGCCTTGCGGGCGTCAACCCGGTACTCCCCGTGGGGTGTTGGGTCGGACGGAGGGTGCCTCTCGATTCGGACATTTCAGTCATTGTGGGGCACTTTCTGCTCAATCTGTGAGCTTCCCCACGGGGGAGCCGCCCCCGGTGGCCCGCACGTGGCCCGACGGGTCGTCACCGCGCCGACGGCGCAGCCTGGTTGACCCGGCCGGACCCGCCGCGTCCGGCCGCTCCGGACCCCCCTCGGGGCGGTTGCCCCGGGGGTGGGGGTCGCGCAACATCGAGGGAGCGCCCCGGGCCGGACAGGTCCGCAGGGCGCGACCAGCGCAGTCGACCTTGGCGTAGAGCGGGTCGGTGGCAGGGCCGTACGAGGCCCCGCTGCGCAGTCGGCGGGTCCGTTCCCGCCGCCGTACCTCGGCCGCCAGGTGGGCGGTGCCGCCGTGCTCGTCACGGGCTCCCGGCTGTCCCGGGACGTGGTGCGACCCCCGCTATCCAAGAGGTGCTTCAGCGTGCGTGCGATCAGCCAGGGCCGACTCCGAATCTCGAAGATCCGTATGGACCACCCCCGCCTGCCGGACTGCTTCATCGCGGCCGGCCTGACCGGTGCCGTGGTCGTCGGCCTTGCTGTTCCGGCGAGCCAGGCGTTCGCCGACGAGCCCGCCGCCCGGCCCGCCGCCGCTGCCGCGCCGGCCGCCGCGGCCCCCGCTGCCGAGGCTCCCGCCGCGGCCCCTGTCGCTCCCGCCGAGGCGGCCCCCGCCCCGGCCCCCGCCGAGGCGCCCGCCCCCGCCCCGGCCCCGGCCCCGGCCCCCGCGCCGGCCCCGGCCCCCGCCCCGGCCCCTGCGCCGGCCCCCGCCCCGGCCCAGCCGGGCTACGCCAACAACCTGGACGGCTGGATCCAGGAGGCCCGTGACGTGCTGGCCGCGCACGGTGACCGCGTCCCGTCCGCCAAGGCGATGCGGGCCACCGCGATGTCCGAGTCCTCGGGCAACCCGAAGGCCGTCAACGGCTGGGACTCCAACGCCAAGGCCGGCATCCCGTCGATCGGCCTGACCCAGATGATCAAGCCGACCTTCAAGGCGTACGCGCTGGCCGGCCACACCGAGATCACCAACCCGGTCGACAACCTGATCGCCAGCGCCCGCTACTGCAACCACGTGTACGGCAGCATGGACCAGGTCGCCCAGGCGCGCTGCTACGGCTCGTGCTGGCGCGGTTACTAGACCCCGTACGATCCCGGGAGCCACACCCGGGATCCCCCGTCGTCCCCTCCCGGGCCGCGCGACCTCCCGTCGCGCGGCCCGCGGGCGTTCCCGGTCGCGGGCGTCCGGGCCCGGCCCAAACTCGCTGGTCGCGGCCGTGAACCGCGATCTAGACTCCGGTGCCGTGACGGAGCTCAGCACGGCCCTGGCGGCCGACGCGAAGACCATCGGCGCGGCCGCGGCCGCCGCCGGTGAAGGCATGGTGGACCGCGAGGTGCTGGCCGAGGTCGTCACCCTGTGCGCGGTCGCCGGTGAACACCTGCTGGTGGTCGGCCCGCCCGGGACGGCCAAGTCGGCGGCGGTCCGCTCGGTCGCCGGCCGGCTGGGCGGACGCTACTTCGAGTACCTGCTGGGCCGGTTCACCGAGCCCAACGAGCTCTTCGGCCCGGTCGACCTGCACCGGCTGCGCGACGGCCGGGTCGAGTACCGGACCGGAGGCATGCTGCCCGAGGCCGAGATCGCCTTCCTGGACGAGGTGTTCCTCGGCTCGACCGCCGTCCTCAACACCCTGCTGGGCCTGCTGAACGAGCGGGTCTTCCGGCGCGGCGGGACGGCTGCCCAGCCCGCTGCGGGTCTGCGTCGGCGCCGCCAACCACCTCCCCGAGGACCCCGCGCTGGCCGCCTTCGCCGACCGCTTCCTCGCCCGCCTGTTCGTCGAACCCGTCCCGGACGCCCGCCTGGAGGAACTGCTGGAGGCCGGCCGCCGCCCCGCGTCCGCCCCGCCGGCCCCCGCGGACCTGCTGGGCGCCCTCGACCGGCTGGCCGCCGCCGCCCGTGCCTGCGACCTCGCGGACGTCACGCCGCTGCTGGCCGCCGCCCTGCGCCGGCTGCGCGGCGCCGGCGTGCCGGTCAGCGACCGCCGAGCCGTCCGTTCCCAGCGCCTGGTCGCCGCGGCCGCCGTGCTCGACGGCCGTACCGCGGCGAGCGCCCGCGACCTGTGGGTCCTGCCGCTGATCGCCCCCACCGCCGACACCCAGGCACTGGCCCGCGACACCCTGGCCGACCTGGTCGGGAAGTCGGCCAACACCAGCCTGGTGCACGCCGCGGAGGAGCTGTCCCGGGGCGCGCAGGCCCGCGCCGAGCGGCTCGCCCGGACCGCCGCCGCCCTGCTCGCCGAACTCGGCACCACGCCCGGGGCCCGCGACGACCGCCTCCGGTTGGAGGCCACGCTGCGCGAGATCGACGCCGGCTTCGACCCCGCCGACCTGCCCGCGCCGCTGGCCGCCATGCGCGCGGGACTCGTCGCCGCGGTCCGGCCCGCATGACCGCGCCGCCGGCCGCCGCGCTGCGGTGGCACCGCCGGGAACCCCCGCTGCCCGCCGACGCCGTGCTCGCCGTCGGCCCCGCGGTGCCGGACCTCGCCCGCGCCACCGCCGAACGGCTGGCCGGCGGCGCCGCGTTGCGTGCCGTCGCCGACGACCGGTCACTGGTGGTGCTCGGCGCCGGTGCCGACCTGCCGTGGACCGACGGCGTCCGCTACCTCGGCCGGGACGGCGGCGTGCTGGTCCCGACCACCTTCCGCCCCTCGCCGTCGCCGGCCCTGTGGCGGCAGGCGCTCGCCCCCGGGGACGGCCTGCTGCTGGTCCTGGTGCCCGGCCTCGCCCTGGTGGCGGACCTGCCCGCGGGCCCGCCCGATCCGGCCGCGCTCGCCCGGCTCGCGAACGGCGGCGAGCCGTCGTGAACTCTCCGACGCCGTACGGACAGGACGCACCCGCCGGCCCGTCCAGCGCAGGCCCGTCCACCGCCGGCTCGTCCAGCGCAGGCCCGTCCACCGCCGACCGCCTGCCCGCCGCGCCCCTGCTCCCCGCCGCCCTCGCGCCCTGGTCCGACAGTCTGTCCGCGCTCACCCCGGTCCTCGCCGCCGCGCTCGGTCCGATGGTCCGCCGGATCGACGCCCTGATCGGCGAACGCGAGCCGTTCACCGCCGCCGAAGGCGACCTGGACGGCTACGGCGGCCTCGCCCGCACCGGACGGCCCGACCAACTGACGCCCTCCGAGTGGCTGCTTGCCGAGGAGTTCCCCGAGGAGTTCCTCCGCCGCCTGGCGGACGGTGAACTCCTCTACACTGCACCCGAGTTCCGCACGCCGGCGGCGCGCGGACGGGTGGTCGTCCTGGCCGACACCGGCCCCGCCCAGGCGGGCGCCGGGCGTCTGGTGCAGCTCGCCGCCCTGATCGTCCTGCACCGCCGGGCCGCCGCCCGGGGCGCGGAGCTGGCCGTCCGGATCCTCGGCTCACCGGCCGGACAGTGGCTCACCGGCGACCTCCCGGACCTGCTGCCGCGCTGGCTGGCCGCCCGCAGCGCCACCGACCCCGGCCCGGACACCGTGCGGACGGCGGAGGCCGAGCTGGACGCGGCCGACCGGGCCTGGCTGCTCGCCTCGCCCGCGCTGGCCGGCGAACTGACCGCCCGCCGCCGGGTGCTGACCAGCGAGACCACCCGGTGGGACGCCCACGGCGCCACCCACGTCACCCTCTCGCTCGGTGGCGGCACCGCCGAACTCCCGCTGCCCGCACCGGCGATCGCCGTCCGTGCGCTGCGCGGCGCGGAGTTCCACCGGGCGGTGCCCGGCGCCGAGCCGCCGCCGGTCGCCGACGGGCTCGGCCTGCCCGCCTTCACCGGCCCCGGCCGGACGCTGCTGGTCCGGGGCGCCGGGGAGCGTCGCCTGTACGCCGTCGACGTCTCCGGCAGCTCCGGGCGGGAGACCGCCCGCGAGCGACGCCACGACCTGCCGGGCGCGGTCGTCGCGGCGGCCCGGATCGGGCGCCGGCTGGTCACCCTGGTCGTCCGGGGCGACCGGCTGGCCACCTGCGTGATCGGCCGCCCGCTGCCGGGCGGGGAGCGCACACCGGCCGACCGCGGCCTGATCGGCCTCGACGACGCGCTGCTCGCCGAGCTCCGCCGATCGCCCGTCCTGCCGCTGCTGCTCGACGGCGACGCCCTGCTCGCCCCGCTGGCCGGCCGCTGGTGGCGGATCGCCCGGGACGGTACGGCCGTCGACGACGGCCCGGTCGCCCCTCCCGGCGCCACCGCACCCGGCGGCCCGGCCTTCGTCTGGGCCCGCGAACTGCGCCTGTTCGGCGGCCGGTTGCCGCCCGAGGCGGCCGCCGCCGCGCACCGGTTGCACGGCAACGGCGCCGTCGCCTGGTCGCAGGACGGCCGGCAGTGGGAGGTCCAGCCGCTCCACCGCCCCCGGGTCCGGATCGGCTTCCGGGCCGAGGCCGAGCTGCTCGGCATGGTGGACGACGGCGCCACGACGGCGCTGATCACCCGCACCCGCTCCGACGCGCTGGTGCGCAGCCTGACGGTGAACGGCGTCCGGACCCTCAACCGCTTCTCCGGCGAGGGCCCGGCCCCCGCCGTCCATCCCACCCTGCCGCTGATCGCCGCCGAGCCGCAGCCGGGCCGGATCCTCGTGGGCGACGCCTTCACCGGGCGGATCCACCGTGTGCTCAGGAGCGAGCGATGAGCCCCACCACCGCCGGGGTCTTCCGTACCGGCGTCACCGCCGCCGGCTTCGTCCTGGACCTCCCGGTGATCGGCCGGGACCAGGCCGTCGAGCGGGTCCTCGAACTCTGGCAGGACGGCGCCCGCATCGCCGAACTCCCCGACGGATGCTGGCTGTTGCACCTGCCGGACGCCGTGGAGACGCGCCCCGAACGGGCACCGGGCCTCCCGGTGCGCGCGGTCGGCGGCGCGCTGGTCGCGGTCGGCGCCGAGGACGCCCGGGCCGGGGACGGCGAACTCGTCCTGCCGCGCGGCGGGACGCTGCACCGCCACCGGATCGCCGCCCTGCCCGCCCTGACCCCGGCCGACTGGCTGGACCTCACCGGCCTGACGGTGCGCCGGCTGGCCCCGCTGACCGCGCCCGTCCGGCCCGAACCGGTGGCCGACGGCCGGCCCGCCGCGGCGGCACCCGACCTGCGCGCGGCGGCCGGGATCGGCCCGCCCTCCGAACGGGCCCGCCGGCAGATCGAGCCCGCCGCCACCGACGGACCCCGTACGCGCGCCGAAGCCCGCCGGGGCCGCCGTGGTGGCGCCGCCACCACGGGCTGCCTGCTCGCGATCGCGGCCCTGCTGGCCGTGCTGTCCGTCCTGACGGTGCTGCGCCCTGGGGCGGTCGGGACGATCGGCCTGCCCGCCGTCCTGCTCGTGGTGCTCGCGTGCGTCCTGGCCGCCGTCTCGGGCCCCCGCACCACGGACGGTGCCGCCGCGCCCTCCGGCCCCCCGCCGGGAACCGCCGGCGCCCCCGCCCGGCCCGCCCCCGCCCGGCCCCGGCCCGCCCGTAGCCGGCGCCCCCGACTGGGCGGGCTGCTCGCCCGGTTGACGATGAGCAGCCCGCTCGCCGCGCTGGTCCGCGGCCGCCACGCCCGGTACCTGGACGAACTGACCCGGGCCTTCGAGCAGCGCCGCTGGGAGGACGCGCTGCGCGACGCCGTCCAACTGACGCGGGGCTCCGCCGCCGAGGGCGTCCGGCTCGGCCTCGGCCTGCCGGAGCGCCGCACCGGGGCCCTGCGCCCGACCCCGTCGGCCCGGCCGGGCGGGGCGGCGGCCTCGCCGCTCTCCGCCCCCGGCGTGCACCAGCACCTGAGCGCGCTCTACCGGCGGGCCGCGGAGGCGCTCGAACGCGAGGGGCGGGCCGAGGAGGCCGCCTTCGTCCTGGCCGATCTGCTGCACGCCGCCGCGGAGGCCGTGGCGCTGCTCGAACGGCACGGCCGCACCGCGCAGGCGGCGGAACTCGCCGAGGGCCGCGACCTGGAGGCGGGCCTCCAGGTGAGGCTCTGGTGGCTGGCGGGCGACCGGTCCCGGGCGCTGCGGATCGCCCGCGCCCGGGGCGTCTTCGCGGACGCGGTCGACCGGCTGGCCCAGCAGGACCGGGCGGCCGCCCGCGAACTGCGCGAGGCCTGGGCGCAGTCCTGCCGGGAGGCCGGCGACCCGCTCGGAGCTGCCGAGGCCGCCTGGCCCGAGGAATCACTGCGCGGCGCCGTCGCGCGGGACCTGCGGTCCGCGGTGGCCCTCGCCGGGCCGACCCGCGCCCGGGCGCTGGCCCGCCTGCTGGCCCTCGGGGCCGGGCCGGCCACCACCGACCTGGCGCTGACCGTGCTGGCCGGCGCCGACGCCCGGCACCGGGCCGAGCGGCAGCAGCTGACCGCCGCCCTCGCGGCCCTCCCGTGTGCGGACCCCGCCACCGACCGCCGGCTGGCCACCGCCGCGGCCCGCGCCGCCGTCCGGGACGGCGGCCTCGGCCCGTCGGTCGACGAGCGCACCGGGCGCGGCCTGCACGCGGGCCTGCTCCGGCGCGCCGACCCGTCGGCCGCCGCCGACCTGCCGGCCCCGCGGGCGCCCCGGCCGACCGCGGCCGGACCGTTGGAGGTCACCGCGGCCGACCGGCCCGGCACGCTGCCGGTCCGGGACGCGGTGCTGCTCGGCTCCGGGTCGGTCCTGGTCGCCTGCGGCCAGGCCGGCGTTCGCCTGCTCGCGCCGGACGGCCGGACCAGGGCCCGCTGGGACGTCCCCGCGGACCGGCTGGTGCCGGCCGACCACGGCGGGGTCGTCCTGCTGGTGGCCCGCTACGGCGAGGTCTGCGAGATCTCCCGGCTCGACCTGGCCACCCGGGCTGTGCGGCGCTGGACGGCGCTGCGGGTCCGGCAGGTCGCCGGGTCCTTCGACGGCCGGCTGCTGATCGTCGAGGACGAGGACGGGATCGCCGTCCTGGACACCCTGGCCGACCGGCCGACCGTGGTCCACCGCGAACTCGGCCCGGACGAGCGGCCGGTCGGCCGGATCGCCCGGACGGCGTCCGGCTGCACCGTCCTGGTGGCGGCCGGCACCCGGTTGGAGCGCTGGCGCTGGGACCTGCCCGGCTGGGACCTGCGGTCCCGGCACCAACTGGACGCGGACCGCCCGCCCGCCGGGCTGCTCGGCTCCGGGCCGGTGATCACGGTCCTCCCCGCGACGGTGGAGGCCGGCACCTCGATCGAGTGGTCCGGCGAGCAGCCGACCGCCCGGCGGGCGCTCGGCGAGGTGCCGGATCCGACGGTGCTGACCGACGGCGACTGCCACGTCCTGGCCGTCCCGGGGGCGGCCGGTTCGGTCCGGCTGGACGCCGGGGTGGGCGCCGACCCGACCCCCCGGTGCTCGGTGCTCGTCCCGGCGGCCGACCCGGCGGGGGCCGGCGTCCGGCAGCACGGCGGCGGCCTCACCCTGTGGCACCGCACCGGCCGGATCGTCGCCACCTCCGACGACGGCCGGACCGTGCTGGCCAACCTCCGGGTGACCGCCGACTGAGCTCCGTTTGGAGGATCCTCCGAAGATCATGTCCGGGGAGGCGGCACGGGTTGTGTCGATCTTCAAGGATTGTGCGTGAACTGGCTTTGGGCCCGGGTATCAGTGAGTATTGAACGTTGGGTGCGGGGCGCCCGAGAGCGCCCAGCGGCCGAGCCGCAACCGCGCCCGAGGTGTACGTTTCCCCAGCCAGAGAGCCCCCATTCATGCGCTTCCTGAACGACCTCAAGCCCGCGTACGACCTCACGTACGACGACGTCTTCATGGTCCCCAGCCGCTCCGCCGTGGGCTCCCGGCAGGCCGTGGACCTGTCCTCCAACGACGGCACCGGCACCACCGTCCCGCTGGTGGTGGCCAACATGACCGCCATCGCCGGCCGCCGGATGGCCGAGACCGTGGCCCGCCGCGGCGGCCTGGTCGCCATCCCGCAGGACATCCCGACCGACGTCATCGCCGACGTCATCGGCTGGGTGAAGCAGCGCCACCTCGTCCACGACACCGCGCTCACCCTCAGCCCCGGCGACACCGTCGCGGACGCCCTGTCGCTGCTGCCCAAGCGCGCACACAACGCGCTCGTGGTGGTCGAGGACGGCCGGCCCGTCGGCGTGGTCACCGACTCCGACTGCCAGGGCGTCGACCGCTTCACCAGCCTCTCCGAGGTGATGTCCCGCGACCCGCTGCTGCTCCAGGAGGGCATCGAGCCCCGCGCGGCGTTCGAGAAGCTCAACGGCGCACACCTCAAGCTCGCCCCCGTCGTCGACGCCGGCGGCCGCCTGGTCGGCATCCTGACCCGCAAGAACGCCCTGCGCGCCACCCTCTACACCCCCGCCACCGACGCGGACGGCAAGCTGCGGATCGCCGCCACCGTCGGCATCAACGGCGACGTGGCCAGCAAGGCCAAGGCCCTGATCGAGGCCGGCGCCGACGTGCTCGTGGTGGACACCGCGCACGGCCACCAGGAGTCGATGATCAGCGCGCTGCGCGCCGTCCGCGGCCTGGACCCGCAGATCCCGATCGTGGCCGGCAACGTGGTCTCCGCCGTCGGCGTGCGCGACCTGGTCGAGGCCGGCGCGGACATCCTCAAGGTCGGCGTCGGCCCCGGCGCCATGTGCACCACCCGGATGATGACCGGCGTCGGCCGCCCGCAGTTCTCCGCCGTCCTGGAGTGCGCCGCCGAGGCCCGCCGGCTCGGCAAGCACGTCTGGGCCGACGGCGGCGTCCGCCACCCGCGCGACGTCGCGATGGCGCTCGCCGCCGGCGCCTCCAACGTGATGATCGGGTCCTGGTTCGCCGGTACCTACGAGTCGCCCGGGGACCTCCAGACCACCGCCGACGGCCGCCAGTACAAGGAGAGCTTCGGCATGGCCTCCGCCCGCGCGGTGCGCAACCGGACCTCCGAGGAGTCGGCGTACGACCGGGCCCGCAAGAGCCTCTTCGAGGAGGGCATCTCCACCTCCCGGATGTTCCTCGACCCGGCCCGCCCGGGCGTCGAGGACCTGATCGACTCGATCGTCGCGGGCGTCCGCAGCTCCTGCACCTACGCGGGCGCCAACAGCCTGGAGGAGTTCCACGAGAAGGCCGTCGTCGGCGTGCAGAGCGCGGCCGGCTACGCCGAGGGCAAGCCGCTGCACTCCAGCTGGGCGTAACCGCCCCACCGTCGCCGCACCACGGGCCGGCCCTCCGCCACGGCGGAGGGCCGGCCCGCGTCGTGGCCACGGTCTCGCCCGGCGAGACGTCGGCCTGGCCTCGGTTCGGTGAGACCTCGACCCGGTGAGACCTCAGTTCGGCGAGGCCGGACAGCCGGGATCCGTCGTACGGCCCCGGTCCAGCGGGGTCAGCAGGGCCCGGCCGACCATCCCGACCGACCCCGACAGCGCCGACGACACGGCCCGCAGGACGGCCGGGGCCTCCCGCAGCTCCCACAGCCCCAGCACGCTCGCCCAGGCCGCGTCCCGGGCCCGGTCGATGCTCCACACCCCCACCACGTGCAGCAGCGGACCGGCCGCCGGCAGCTCCGCGGACGGGGGCAGCAGCCCCTCCCGCACCTGCGTCTCCACCTGGGCCAGCAGGGTGTTGATCCGCTCGTAGTCGGCGGACAGCTGCGCCGGTTCCCGGCCGAGCAGCCGACAGGTGTCCAGGACGGCCAGCGGCAGGTCGTGCTCGATGTGCGCGTTCATCCCCGCCAGCGCGAACTGGAGCGGATGGATGCCCGGGTGCCCGCGCAACTCGAACAGCGGCCGCCAGCACGCGGCCGGCCGGACCCCTGCGGCGGCCGCGTCCACGGCCGCCAGGTAGCGCGCGGCGAAGACACCGTCCAGCACCGCCATCGCCGCCGGGTCCTCGAACCAGCCGTCCCCCAACCGGTCCCGGACCAGCCGGGTGACCGTCAGGTACATCGCGTTGAAGACCGCGACGCCGTCCGCCGCGGGCAGCGCGGCCCGCAGCTCCGCCATCCGGGACACCGCCTGGTCGACCGTCGGTACGGCGGTGATCGTGGTGGTCGTGGTGGTCACCTTCGGTCTCCTGCCCTCGCCCGGTCCGGAAGCCACCACCATGGCAGCCGGGTCCGCACGGTGGAAGCGCCCGACCGGGCGATCCGAACGCCCGTGTGGCGGCGGCCACAGCCCGGGCCGGGCGGGTGGTCCGGTCGTTCGGCGGACGGTCGGGTGGTGGTGACGCTGGGTCGACGGTGTGCGGGGGCTCACAGGGGTTTCGGGGTGACCGGCGCCACGTTCGGGTGGGTCGGTG